>CBDUUP010000110.1:0-11658 GCA_965370435.1 uncultured Anaerolineales bacterium
CTTCCAGGGAGAGGGGCAGCCGCCGAAGGCCGGCGGGGTGAGGGTAAAAACCTAGCCTTCCCCCTCAACACCCGCTTTCCGCGTATAAATCGTCACAAAAGACTTGCACGCCACCTCGCCGCAATCGCCGCATACCTCACTCAGCTCAGAGGCCATCACCGGCTCAGTCCGCACCTCGTACCCCAATTCGGAATACAGACTGGTGGCCTCCTCAACCCGAGCCGAGTCGCCCATAAAACGTCGCTCCCACCCCTGTTCTGTCAATTCAGGATCGGGAGCGATGTCTAGGGATGGAATTTTCTCATTGCCATCCAATTCAATATCGAATCCTCCAGATGAGGCATTGTCGTCGGATAGTGGAGACCGGTTATTGGTCATCAGGAAGCCTCAACCGCCGATGGATCCTTTTCTTGTAATTTTTTCAGGCGTTGATGACCCAACAGCGCCGCCCCCATCGCCGCCACATACTGCACGATCTCGCCCTCCGGCACGTTTACCTCTGTGCCCAGCTCTCCTTGGATCACCTTGCTCATGGTCTCAAAGCGCAGGATGCCTCCGATGAGAGTGAACTCCGGTTCCATCTTGACCCGCTTCATCAATTGCAGCGACCGGCCTACCAGAGAGACGATGGCCCCGTGCATGATGTCGGCGGGGGAACTCCCGTGGGAGAGATGGTTGATGACCTCCGATTCGGCGAACACCGCGCATACCCCCGAGATGGGCACCGTGTTTTTGGAAGTCGCCACCAAAGGCCCGATCTCCTCGGTGGTGTAGTTCATATAGTGGGCCGTCTTCTCCAAGAATGCGCCCGTTCCCGCCGCGCACTTGTCGTTCAAGCGGAAGGATTTCACCCTGGCGTTCTCATCCAGTCGGCTGGCCTTCATGGTCTGCCCGCCCACGTCTAGGATGGTGCGGGTGTCGGGGAATAAGAAGATGGCTCCGCGAGAACTGGCGGTCAGATCGGTGACGGCCAAATCGGTGAAGGGGATCAGGTGGCGTCCGAAGCCGGTGGCGATGCTGTAGGCTAAATCGTTTTCTTCCAGGTTCGCCTCCGCCAACGCTTCGGCCTGTACCCGCCTTGCAGCCTCGGCCAATTTGAAGCCGGTCTTGCTCATCGCGTACCCGGCGATCTCATTGTCTGCGCTCAAGATGAGGGCTTTGGTATACGTGGAGCCGATGTCAATTCCAATCGTGTATGTCATGGCTAATTCTCCGCGGTGACTGCCGGAGCTCGGCTGCTCTGGATGTGGTCAAGGGCGAACAACGCTGCCCCCAGCGCGCCCATATAATGCGATTCCTCGCTGACATTGAGCTTAAGTTCCAGCTTCTCCTCCAGCGCCTTTATCATGCCCACGTTCTTGGCGACCCCGCCGGAGAATGTGACCTCCTCCTTAACACCCACCCGCCGCATCAAGCCGATGGAACGGGAGGCGATGGACTGGTGAACGCCCCACAGGATGTCTTCAATCTTCATCCCTTTCCCCAGCCAGGAGAGCACCTCCGACTCGGCGAAGACCGTGCAGGTGGTGCTGATGCGGACGCTCTTTTCGGCTTTCAGGGTCGTTGGCCCCAGTTGGTCCAGGGGGATGTCCAGGGCTGCGGAAGCCGCCCCCAAGAACCGTCCCGTCCCCGCCGCGCATTTATCATTCATGCAGAAATCTATAATTTCGCCCGCAGGCCCAATCCGGATCGCTTTGGTATCCTGCCCGCCCATATCCAAAACCGTCTGGGTGTTGGGGAACATGTGCGCCGCCCCCCGCGCGTGGCAGCTTATCTCGGTGATTTGCGTGTTTCCGAAAGTGACCCGGTAGCGTCCATACCCGGTGCCGACTATGTATTCCACTTCCACTTCCCGCAGGCCCGAATCTTCCAGGGCCTTCTGGTATGCGCTTTCCGCAGCCTGGATCACATTCGCGCCAGTATCCACCAGGGCGCGTCCCACGATCTCCCGATCCTCATTGATAATGGTGGCTTTAGTTTGCGTGGAGCCTACATCTACACCAGCCGAATAAGCCATTGCCTTTCTCCTAAACAATAAAAGTTTTTCTTAGTGCCTTCGTGTCTTCGTGATTAAAAAATATCACGTTCGTTATCAAGCCATCACACACCCGCAGCCATCCGCTGCTTGCGGGCCGCCAACCCCTCGAAAAAGGCGTCAATCCGGTTCTTGAGCTGCGCCTCCGAGACCACCCGCCGGTCCATCATGTCCGACTCGATGAACAGGCTGGGCGTATCCCTTGACTCCATCAACGCCCGACGCCCATCCGCCAGGCCGGTGGAAACCGTCCGGCAGCTCTTGATCGGGTGAAAGACCACCCCATCAATCCCGAAATAATCAATCATCTCCTCGATAGCCTTGTTCTGATGGAACATACTGTCCATCGCATCCCGCACGCTGAGTAGCGAACCCTCCGCCAGGCTTTCCAGGGGGCGGTTCAGGTCGTACTCAAAGTTGCGGTTAGCCCCCCCCGATGCGAACCACAAATAAGTGGAAGCGACAAAGGTGCCGTTCCATTCGGTGAAGAATTCATTGAAGCGGCGGAAAATGGGGTAGCAGGGCACCCCCACGAAAACCAAACGGTACTCCTCATCTGTCAGCGTGCCAATATTTTGCTCGGCTTTATATTCCATTTCCTCGGCCAAATCTTGGAAGTATTCTGCCCCTTCTTTCGTGCCCCGGAATCCGTTGGATACGCCCAGATAGATCGTCCCATCGGTGAGGGAATTGAACACGGAGGGGTGATTGCGGTTGAGTTCCAGCACCCGTTTCCAGGACCGGTTCATCTGGTTGACGTTGTCGAGCGTCTCACGCAGCTTGTCAATGTCGAACTTTTTACCGGTGATCTCCTCTAGTAAGGCGATCAATTCTTTCATTTGAGCTTGCACGTACCGCCGGTCATTCTCGAAGGAAGCGTCCCCCGGCATGGGGTGCATCCCTTCGGCCCGACTGCCGGGCATGTCCAAGGTGAAGATCGGGATTTGGTACATCCGCTCCCATATCTCGCCCCACTTAATGTAGGTGTTGCAGGCGTTGGTGGTGATGCCTATTGTGGGTTTGGGGATCTTGCCCATAGGGTGGTCGCCTCCCCTGCGCTGCAAAGCCACGTCTGCCTTGACGTAGCCGCAAATGTCCGGGGAATATCCCTCATCCTCCGCCTCGTCGAGGTAATCGTGAGCCACCCGCCGGATGGCGGTCTGCAGGGAGTTGATCTCCGGGAATACCATAGGCATGTCGAAAACCTGCATGATCTCCGCCATGCTGCCCATCACGAAGACGTATGCGGCATTCCCGCCCGATTCAGCGGTCTCATTCAACCGGCGAAACCACTGTCGAAACAGCCGCGCCCCTTCTTCATTCCCTCGCCCCACGATTCCATCTGGATTTTGTTTATCAGTCATGTGATCGCCTCAGCTAAAGAGAATATTCTCTACAAAAGTTTCCAATTGGATTTCCAGGTGATCGAAGCTGGTCATGTTCTCTTCGAATTCACTGATGAAGTAAGGGGTGCCCTCTTTATCGAGGGCATGGGTGTAGGCCACCTGCTCTTCCAGGCCCGGCTCGCACATCTTAGCTGCGGTGACGATAGCGGCCTCCGCGCCCGCGGCTTTGATCCGTTCTAGCAGCATTTCCTCTTTGGGTTTGCGCAGGTCGTGCTGCACTGGGCTGTATGACGATTTCTCGATATAAGCCTCCGCCAGGTTGTGCAGAGGATCGCCCTCCGTGGGTACGTCTTCCAGGATATAGCGCATCCCAATCAGCAGATCGTCATCCACCACGTAGCTGTAACGCGCTACGGTTCGCAACAATTCCAGGGAGGGTTGCTCGCAGAAACCGCCTTCAAACACCAGCCGGATCTTGTCCTGCTGGCGTGCATCCCGCGTCTTTAACATGGGCAGGATGGCTTCCAGGAGTTCATTGTGCTCCTCGCGGGGCATCAACCCGCCGAGTGCCACCAGCGCATAAGCCTCGTCCACCGAGAGCAGCCAGGGTGTATCCCGTTTGACGGCGTAAAGCTCCCGCAGCAAGGCGCGGTTCTGATTGAACACCTCAATAGAACTGCGCAGGTCATCTTCACTCACCTTGCGCCCCGCAATCGTTTCAATTTCCTGAAGCAACCGCCCATATTCATCGCCCAGATAATCAATCGTATGGCCGGAATTGGCATTCTGGGGGAGATAGAGGATCTGGCAGGGATAATCGAAGTTGCGCCCCCAGATAGCTGCCAGATTACGGGCCGCGTCGCAAATCGGGTGGGAGACGAACATATCCAAAACGACCCGGTCGCTAAGGGCCAGGTCGAGAGAGGTTTTCAATATCGAGCAAAGATAAGAGCCGAAGCGCGAGTCGGCGTGGCGGGTCTCCACCGGCGCGCCTCGCACCTTGAAAGGCAGCATCCCCGCCGCGTGGACGATCTCTTCCGGAAAGTAGACCTGAAAATGCCCGACGACTTTACCGCCGCCTTCTCGCCACCGGCGCACAGTGGGGAAGTCCATATCTTCCAGTGTTTCGCGGCAGTGGTCGAGCAGTTCGTCGAGGGATTTCTCTTGCCAATTGTCGAATACTCGTGGGGTCATATTATTTTCTCAAAGCAGGTATGGGGTTGTATTGACGTGTCTCATTATACGAGACACCGTCACAATAATGCGATATATCAAGTATACCCCAAAAACCAAAGTTGTCAATAGAGAAAAATCAAACGGGTGTATTTCAGTTTGGGGGGAAATTTGTGGGACACAGCGACTAAAGTCGCACCAACGACTGCGAAGTCCGCCCTTCGGCGGACTAAAACATGGTCAAGTCGGCGCAGGCCGACTTCGTAAACGTTTGAGTGACTTTAGTCACCGCGACATTGGTCGCCAAACCCCCAAACTGAAATGCACCCAATCAAACCATCCATTCTCCTTGCATTCTGGATTACCTGTCCATGTCCAACTTAACCACTCGCAATCCGCAACCTGAAACCTGCAACTTGTCCACTTGCATACTTACCACTTGCATACTTGCTACTTGCCTACTTGTTTACCTGTTTATGTTTTTCCCTGTCTACCCTTTTGCTTTCCCTCCCCCAAAAATCCCAGTCCTTCTTGACTTTGAAGCCAAAATCTGCTACACTATCTCTACCGACCGTTCGGTAGGGAATACTATGACAAAAGATGAAATACTAGAAGCCGCTGCCAACATCTTTGGACAGAAAGGCTACCACGCTGCCTCCATGCAGGACATCGCCCATGCAGTGAATTTGCAAAAGGCCAGTCTGTACCACCATATCTCCAGCAAGCAGGAGATCCTGGTGGAGTTGCTCGATTATGCCCTGGATTTGCTTATCTCTCGCCAGGAGGAGATCGTCAAAAAGTCTCTTTCCCCAGAGGAAAAACTGCGTCAGAGTATGCTGACGTACCTGAGATCGCTGGCCGAAAAGCGCGATCTGTCCGCAGTCCTGCTCTTTGAACACCGCTCTTTGGAAACTGAACTTCGTGAACGCCATCTCCCGCGCCGCGACCGCTTTGAAAGCTTGTGGCGCGATATGATTCAGGAGGGGATTGACGCCGGGGTATTCGCTCCTGGAGACGCGGGGCTTTACGCCAAATCACTCCTGGGCGTGATGAATTGGACCATTATGTGGTATCGCCCTGAAGGACCGCTTTCCATTGAAGAGATAGCGGAATATTTCGCCGAATTCTTCCTGCATGGGTTGGCGGTGAGAGAATAATCATGGTTGCTTCTCAACCCACCGAGCGAACCGTGCAGACTTTTGAATCATCTCAAGGAGCGGAAATTTACCAGCTTCCCCTGGAGGTGTTCCCCGATTTTTGGGGATTTGTCTATCTTGTTTTTGTAGATGAATACCGGGTGTTGATCGATACCGGCTCGAATTACCCCACCGCGGACGATCATCTTGAGGCAGGATTGAAGACGGTCAGCGAAATAAGGGGGGAGAAATTCGGCTTGTCTGACCTGACCCATGTCTTGATAACCCACGCCCACATAGATCACTTTGGCGGGTTAGCCTACGTCCACCCCCGCACGGAGGCCAAGATCGGCGTCCACGAGTTGGACCGCCGGGTGCTGATAAATTATGAGGAGCGTTTAGCCACCGTTTCCCGCCGCCTGGAGATGTTCCTGACTGAGGCAGGCGTCCCTAAAGACCGCCGGATTAAAATGTTGGACATGTACAAGATGCCCAAGGAACTGTTCCGCTCGGTGCCGGTAGATTTCACCTACCAAGCAATGGACATGCGTCTGGGGCCATTCGAAATGCTCCACGTCCCCGGCCACAGCGCCGGGCACGTCGTCATCCGCGTGCACGATGTGTTGTTCAGTGGCGACCATGTATTATCCGTCATCAGCCCCCACCAGGCCCCCGAGAGTCTGACCCTGCACACCGGCCTCAGCCATTACCTGGATTCGTTAGAGACGCTGCGGCCCTGGGCGGCCGAGGTGCGCCTAACCCTATGCGGACACAACCAACCCATCCATGACCTTGACCTTCGTCTGGATGAGATCCGCGCTTTGCACATGGAACGCCTTGACGAAGTGCTGGAGATGCTCAAGACTCCCTACACCATTGCCGAAGTTTCCCAGAACTTATTTGGCTCGGTAAAAGGCTACACTGTCCTGTTGGCCTTGGAAGAAGCAGGCGCTCACATCGAATACCTGTACCAGCGCGGCCTGTTGGGCGTGCATAATATTGATGAACTGGTGAGCGGCAATACGCACATCCCGTTGCAGTATTGCCGGTTATAAAAACAGAGAAGCTGAGTGATGAAAAACCTTCACCTCAAAAATGATTGAAATTATCCTATAGAGGAGTAAAAATATGTATTCGTTTGAGCCATCTGAAGAACAACAAATGCTGATAGACGTGGTCAAGCGGTACGCCGAGAACGATCTGCGTCCCGCCGCCCACGAAGCCGAAGAGAATGTGGAACTTCCCGCCAAGCTGGTCGAAAAGGGATGGGAGTTGGGCATTCTGCAAGCTTCAGTGCCGGATGAATATGGCGGCTTCGGGGAGCGTTCGGTAGTAACTGGTGTATTGGCCGCCGAGGAATTGGCCTGGGGCGACATGGCTGGCGCTATGGCGGTGATGACGCCTGGATTGTTTGCCATGCCGGTCCTTATGGCGGGCAGCGAAGAGCAGAAAAAAACCTATCTTCCCCCCATCGTTGAGGCCGAATGGCAGCCCTACACTGCCGCCTTGATCGAACCGAAGTTTGACTTCGACCCCGGCGACCTCTCCACCACCGCAGAAGCAAACGGCGACGCCTACGTGCTGAACGGAAAGAAATGTTTCATCCCCTTCGCCGCGGACGCCGAGGCCATGCTGGTCTATGCCAAGCTGGATGGACAGACCCAGGCATTCATCGTCCCTAAAGGCGCTGAAGGTCTGACGGTAGGGGAACGGGATAAATTAATGGGTCTGAACGCCATGCCCAATTTCACCGTCACCCTGGAAGGCGTCAGCGTGCCCAAAGCGAACCGGCTGGGCGGCCCCGAAGGCCACGATTTCGCCCCCGTGATCGACTCGGCCCGGGTAGCCCTGGCGGCTATGGCCCTTGGCGTAGCCCGCGCTTCGCTTGAATATGCGGCTGCTTACGCCAAAGAGCGGGAAGTTTTCGGAGTCAAAGTGGCTCAGAAGCAATCCATCGCTTTTATGATCGCCGAGATGGACGCCGAGATTGACGCCACCCGCCTGCTGACTTGGGAAGCCGCCTGGATGCTGGACAATGATAAGGAAGGAGCCAGCAAAGCGGCCTATTTAGCCATCATGGGCGCAATTGATATGGCAATCATGGTCACCGACCGCGGCGTGCAGATATTGGGCGGATATGGATACATTCGAGAATACCCGGTTGAATTATGGTACCGCAACGGGCGCGGCATCGCCTCCCTGACCGGTATGGCGATGGTATAGGAGACAGACAATGATTGATTTCGAACAATCTGAAAAGATCAAACAGCAGGTCACTTTGCTGCAAACCGTGGCCGATAACATGATGCGTCCCAAAGCTCGCTACTATGACGATAACGAGCATGAGATTCCCTGGGATTTCGTTGAATTTATGCACGGAGTTATGAAATCCATGCGCTCTCGTCCCATTGAAACTGGCGAGGAAGCTGAGGAAAAGAAAGAAAAGAAGAAACGCGGCCCCAGCCAGGCGTACCAGATGTTAGCCCATCAAATTGAAATGCTCTCCTGGGGAGACGCAGGGATTTACCTCTGTCTGCCGGATAGCGGGTTAGGTGTTGCCGCGGTGGAAGCTGCGGGGACGCCGGAGCAGAAAGAGCGCTTCTTGGGCATTCTCGGCGGGGAGAAGCCGGTGTTCACCTCTATGGCCATGACCGAAGCGGGAGCGGGTTCCGACACCGCCGCCATCCGCGCCACCGCCATATTGGACAAAGAGACCAATGAATGGGTCCTCAACGGCGAGAAGATCTTCGTCACCGGAGGGCATAAATCTCTGGTGGATTCGGAAGGGTTTTGCGTCGTCTGGGCCAAGCTTGACCCCGATGCAGGCCGCGCCGGGATGCGCTCCTTCATAATTCCGGCCGGGACGCCGGGATGCAAGGTCACCAAGTTGGAAGAGAAAATGGGCATCCGCGCCAGCGATACCGCCACCATCGTGCTGGAAGACTGCCGGGTACCCTTCGACTACATTCTGGGCAGCCCTGAGATCGAAGACCGCTCCACGAAAGGCTTCAAGGGCGCTATGACCACCTTCAACGTCACCCGCCCATTGGTCGCCGCTTCTGCCCTGGGGATTGCCCGCGCCGCCCTGGATGAACTCAAGAAGATGTTGTCCGAGCAGGGCGTGGAGATCCGCTACGGCCTGCCCCGCCAGAAACTGACCAACATTGAGCGTGAAGTCATAGACATGGAGCGGATGCACCGCGGGGCCTGGCTGCTGACCATCAAAGCCGTCTGGATGAGCGACAACCGCATCACCAACGCCAAGGAATCGGCCACCAGCAAGCTCTACGCCGGAGAGGTCGCCACCAAGATCACCCACAAGGCCATTGAGATCCTCGGCCCTCTGGGCTACTCCCGCGAGTACCTATTCGAGAAATGGTTCCGAGACTGCAAGATCAACGACATCTTCGAAGGAACCGGACAGATCAACCGCCTGATCGCCGCCCGCGCCATCCTCGGTTACCGCGGCAGTCAGTTGAGGTAAGGAACAAGGAAACCAGGTAATTAGAGATCAGGTAATCAGGAAACCGAATTCCCTCGAATTCAACCCTTACGCTTAATCACCTGTTTCCCTGTCTACTTGTTTACTTGTCTACTCTAAACGGAGGCACCATGAAATACAAAGTAAATCGCGCCGTCGTTATCGGCGCAGGCACAATGGGCGCGGGGATCACCGCCCTCCTGGTGAACGCCGGGGTCAAAGTCACCCTGCTGGACATCGTTCCCAGAGAACTGACGCCCAAAGAGGAGGCCAAAGGCCTCACATTGGAGGACCGCGTGGTCCGCAACCGGATCGTGAATGCCGGGCTGACCGCGGCCATCAACTCGCGTCCGGCCAGCTTCTTGTCCAAAGAACTTGCGAATCTGGTCACCGTGGGCAATCTGGAAGATGACTTCGACCTCATCGCCGAAGCCGACTGGGTGATCGAGGCCATCGTCGAGAACTTGAAGATCAAGCAGGGTTTGATGGAGCGCATTGACAAAATCCGCTCCGAGAGCGCCATCGTCAGCACCAACACCTCCGGCATCCCCGTCGGCCAGATCGCCGAAGGCCGCTCGGAGGGTTTCCGCCAGCATTTCCTGGGTACCCACTTCTTCAACCCGCCCCGCTATATGAAGCTGTTGGAGATCATCCCCACCGGCGACACCCTCCCCGATGTGGTTGACTTCATCAGCCATTACGGAGAATACCGGTTGGGCAAGGGCATCGTCATGTGCAAGGATACCCCCAACTTCATCGGCAACCGCCTGGGTTCGGTGATCGGTTCCGCCGCCATAAACTACATCCTTGAAAAGGGCTACACCATCCCCGAAGTTGATACCATCACCGGCCCCTTGATCGGGCGTCCCAAGACCGCCACCTTCCGCCTCATGGATCTGGTCGGGATAGATGTTTCCGAACACGTCCGGGGCAACCTGGCTCCGGCCATCCCCCACGATGAGATCGCCCAAAAAGTGTTGAGCGCTGAAGGGACCAATAAACTCTCCGCCGCCATGATCGAGCGCGGCTGGTTGGGCAACAAAACCAAGATCGGCTATTACAAAACCATCCGCGTGGAGGGCAAGAAGCAATTCTGGCCCCTCAACCTGGAGACCATGGAACATGAAGAGCCGGTCAAAGTGCGCTTCGACTCGGTGGGCGAAGCTAGAAAACTTGAAACCCTCCCCGAGCGCATGAAAGTGATGCTGGAAGCCGAAGACCGGGCCGGCCAGCTTGTCCAGGCTCTGACCCTCTTCAACCTGTATTACGCTTCTCACGTGATCCCTGAGATCGCCGACACCCCCAAACCATTGGATGACGCCATGCGTTGGGGCTTCATGAATGAAGCTGGCCCCTTTGAGGGCTGGGATGGATTGGGCGTCGCCTCGATGGTGGAGAAAATGAAAGCGGCCGGGCATCCTCCCGCCGAATGGGTGGACGAAATGCTGGCCTCCGGCAAAGAGACCTTCTACCAATATGAAGACGACCGCAAGGTTGGCGTTTACAATGCCGCCAAAGGCGATTACGAACCTATCGAGCGCACCCCCGGCTTGATCTTCCTCGGAGAGCAGAAAAGCGCCGGGAATGTCCTCAGCCAGAACACCAGCGCCACCTTGATTGACCTGGGCGACGGCGTGGCCTGCGTCGAGTTTCACACCAAGATGAACGCCATTGATGAAGACCTCGGCGCGATGATCCTGGAAGGGATGGACCGAGCCGAAGCCGGTGAATTTGAGGGCCTGGTCATCGGCAACGAAGCTGCCAATTTCAGCGCCGGAGCCAACCTGTTCGGCATGGTGATGTCGGCCCAGCAAGATGAATGGGAGCAGATAGAGCTGGGAATCAAGGGCTTCCAGGGCTTGAACATGCGAATCCGGTACTGCACTAAGCCGGTGGTCGTTGCCCCGGCTGGGATGGCGTTGGGCGGCGGCGCAGAGATCACCATGCACGCTGGACGGGTGGTCGCCTCTTCTGAGCTATACATCGGCCTGGTCGAATTAGGAGCCGGACTCATCCCCGGCGGCGGCGGCGTCAAAGAGATGCTGCGCCGGGTGTTGAATCCCCCCATGCGCACCAAGAACGCCGATGCTTTCCCCTTCCTGCAGCGCATCTTTGAGCAGGTCGGGCAGGCCAAGGTTGCCACCAGCGCGGTCGAAGCCCGCGAGATGGGCATCCTGGATGCAGACGACCGCATCATCTTGAACCGCGAACACCTGCTGGCCGAAGCCAAGCGCGAAGTCTTGCACCTGGCCGAGAGCGGATACCGCCCTCCCGACCCGGAGAAGATCTACGCCGGTGGGCGAGATATGTTGTCCGCCTTGCGGGTCGGTCTCCATATGTTCAAAGAGGGCAAATACATCTCCGAACATGATAGCGTCGTTGCTGGTAAACTTATCTACATATTGACCGGCGGCGATTTGAGCCGCGCGACCTGGGTTGACGAGCAATACATCCTCGACTTGGAGCGGGAGGCTTTCCTCTCCCTCC
>CBDUUP010000111.1:0-11583 GCA_965370435.1 uncultured Anaerolineales bacterium
CACCTACGGCGGGGACCAAGACGACCTGGGGATGGACATCCTTCAAACCGAGGAGGGCGGCTTTCTCATCCTGGGGGTCACTGATTACCAAGGAAATCCGCCCAACCGCCAGGGAGACATCTATCTGGTGAAGACCGATTCGGATAGAAATATGGTCTGGGAGAAAACCTATGGAGGCGATCGATACGAAATTGGAGTTTCGATCCTCCCCACGGAGGACGGCGGCTATATCATCCTGGCGGAGACCGAATCCTTCGGGGCCGGTGAATCGGACTTCTACCTGCTCAAGATCGACTCGGAGGGCGATGAAGTCTGGTCCCAAACCTACGGCGGGGTTGGTATAGATGCCCCTTCAGAAATGCAGCCCACCGCAGATGGCGGCTTCATCCTCGTGGGCTTTACGGTATCCCAGACCGACGGATCTATGGGAGTTTATCTGGTCAAGACTGATGCTGAGGGGAACCAGGTCTGGTCGCAGACCTTCACCGGGGAATATTCACAAATGGGTTGGGCCGCTTACCAAACCCTGGACGGCGGCTATTTTGTCCTGGGAAGCGTTTCTTATTCCCAAACTCAGGGAGATGTCTTCTTTCTAAAAGCTGATACGGATGGCGATGAAATGTGGACGCGGATATTGGAGAAAGAGGGCCGAGAAGCGGGCTATGCCATGACGCCGACCTCCGACGGCAACTTCATCGTCACCGGCGCTTATGATCCCACCGGGGACATGACCGAGATGGACTTTTACCTCCTCAAGGTTGACCCGGAAGGAAATGAACTCTGGTCCACTTTTTTCGGCGATGGAGACCGTTCCGATTATGGCATGCAGATCCTCGAAACTGGCGACGGCGGCTTCCTCCTGTCCGGGATGCTCTCCCACACCCATTTCCAGGGAGGCGATTCGGACATTCATCTGATCAAGACCGATGGGGAGGGCAGCGTAGTTTGGATGAATACTCTGGATACTGGAAGATTCCACGACGCGCCCCAATCCATCATCCCAACCAGCGACGGGGGCTACGCCATCACCGGATTCGCCACCGTGGGGCCTGGCGCCGGCGGTCTGGATGGATTCGACGCCTTCTTGATCATCACCGACACCCGCGGAAACCCAATAGCAGGTCCAACTCCCTCGCTATCTTTCGTGGACAGCGGCCAAGAACTAGGACACGCCGCCAGTTGGAAAGTATCCCTGGGAGACCTGGATGGCGATGGCGACCTGGACGCTTTCGTCGCCAATGATATTGAGAGCGCGGTCTGGCTGAACGATGGAGACGGGCTTTTCAGCGACAGCGGACAGCAGTTAAGCAGCGCGGCGGCTGTTGACCTGGGAGACCTGGACGGGGATGGAGATCTAGATGCGATCACGATACCTTTTACCGGAGGGTTTGGTAAAGTGTGGTTGAACGATGGCGGGGGAGTCTTTGAGGATAGCGGACAAACCCTTACAGGCGCGGACGGTTTGGGCGTGGCGCTTGGCGACCTTGACGGCGACGGGGACCTGGATATATTTGTGGCGGAAACAACCGACAACTCGGTTTGGATGAACGATGGACAGGCCGGTTTCACCAACAGCGGACAGAGGCTGGGAAGAGCCGTCACCAGTGGGGTTGCGCTGGGCGACCTGGACGGCGATGGCGACCTCGACGCCCTCGCCGGGGGATGGGACGAACCCGCAAAGGTATGGATCAACGATGGCGCGGGAACTTTCCATGACCGCGGCTCCGATCTAAATTCAGCTTCCGTCCACATCCACGGCCTCGCCCTGGGCGACCTGGACGGCGATGGCGATCTGGACGCATTCATGGCAATTTCCGGCGGAGGCCCCCAGGTGGTGTGGCTCAATGACGGTACCGGGATATTCACCAACCGTGATCCGGACTTGCAAACCCCACCGGCCCATGATGTTTCGCTAAGGGACTTGGACGGGGACGGCGACCTGGACGCCTTTCTCGCCCACCGGACCTTTTCCTGCGAGGCGAACACGGTCTGGCTGAACGATGGGCAAGGCAACTTCACCGACAGCGGCCTGCGTCTGGGCGAGGGTTGCAGTCTGGGCATCGCGGTTGGAGACCTGGACGGCGATGGCGACCTGGACGCTTTCGTGGCGAACTGGTCCCTCTCTCCCAACGATGCCTACACGGGAAACCCCAACCTGGTCTGGCTGAATGAAATTCGATGAACTTAGCGCGTGTCAAATAATAAGCCCCTTTTTAACACCAAGACACCAAGGCACAAAGACACAAATTTTTTATTTTTTTTCTTAGTGTCTTCGAGTCTTGGTGTCTTAGTGGTAATATTTTTGACCGCCTTGGGATGAATATTTTTTTATGAGGATGGTAAAATGTTTGAAATAAGCGTAAGTTTCGACAATTGCATTCACAAACTCTCAGGTGGATAGAAGAATATATGAAGATTTTCCCCTCCCGCGGCGTTAAGAGAGTGAATTTGAAAATAGACCTAAAAGAAAATTTCCTCGCAACCAAAGGACTGCGACGCAATCAAAGGACTGCGACCTAATGCTGAATTTTCTACCCTTCATACTCCGCCGAGCGACCCGCCACTGGCAGGTGCTTTTTACCTTAATCATAGGCGTTCTCCTGGCCACCGCCATGCTCTCCAGCGGCCCCTTGCTGGTGGACACCGTGGTCGAACTCGGCCTACGCAGCGCTATCCTAACTTCAGACCCCTTGACCAGCAACCTCCGGGTGATGTCCACATCCTCCAATTACAGCCGGGAAGAAGTCGTCGCCCTCAACAAAGATATGCAAGCCTTGTTGAACAAGCACCTGGGCGATCACCTCAAAGGCGGCTACGTATCGCTCTCCTCCCGCTGGCTGTTCCCCTGGTCCAATGGCGTCATCCTGGATAGGCAGCGCATGAACCTCAGCTACCAGGAAGGCATGGCCGAGAGGGTGGACTTCCTCTCCGGGGGCTGGCCCGACAACCCTCTGCCGGAGGATAATGTTTTCCAGGCCGTGATAAGCGAAGAGATGGCGGTCAACTTCGCCTTGAAAGTAGGCGACCGCCTGCCCCTCAGCATTCGGGATGACGAGGCCCTGCCTACCGCCTGGATGGAGGTCAGCGGAGTCATTCGCCCCCAAAATGCCGCCGATTCCTACTGGTTCGGCGTCAAAAGCCCCCTGCATGCCCAGAGCAACAACCGCTGGGACGCTCAATACAGCGTATTCCTCTCCTTTGAAGATTATTACCCCGCTAATGAATCCCTGTTTGATACCGTTCTGACCATCCTCCATTGGCGGCTGCTGTTAGACCCCGAAAGCATCCAAACCCAAGACATCCCCCGGCTTGGCAGTGGAATCGCCGGATTACGGGCCGACCTGAAGCTATTTGAAGCCCGCAATGTTCTGGAGACCAATATTGAAGAAACCCTCCTGGCCTACGCCAGCCAATCCGAGGCCGTTCGAGCCCCGCTCTATTTGCTCACCGCAGAGGTAGCGCTGCTGGCCTTGTATTACGTGGCCATGGTATCCGCCCTGGCCGTACAGCAAGTCGAGCGGGAATTCGCCATCCTGGGCAGCCGGGGATCCTCCCGGGGGCAGCTCTTCCAGATCCAATTTAGCGAAGCCTTCATCATCGGCCTGGTGGCATTATTGATTGGGCCGGTTTTGGGATTGGCCCTGATCCAGCTCCTGACCATTGCCGGACCCCTCAGCGACGTAGGCCAGACCAATTGGACTCTCGCCCTTCCACAAATAGCATGGGTGGCCGCCATCTTCGGCGCTCTGGCCTCCGTGGTTGGCTTGCTTCTCCCCATCGGCCCCGCCCTGCGGCGAAGCATTGTCTCTCAAGTGCGAACCGTCGCCCGCCAGGCCCAGAAACCACTCTGGCAGCGCCTCTACCTGGATGTTTTCGTGCTGGTGATCGGCCTGGTCCTCCTTTTGCGGCTGTACCTCTATGGCGGCATCGTGGCCGAGACCTTAACCCGCCCCCGGGTAGACTGGCTGCTGCTGCTCTCCCCGGTCTTCCTGCTGCTCGGTTCAGCCACCATCCTGCTGCGGGTATTCCCCTTGATCCTCAATATCCTCGAAAAAATCGCCGCCAGCGGGCGCGGCCTTGCCGGAACGCTAGCCATGTGGCAGGCCGCCCGCAACCCCTCCCACGTAGCCCGACTGGTGCTGCTGCTCACCCTGGCTATGGCTCTGGGAATCCTCTCCACAGGACTGAACGCCACCCTCGACCTGAGCGAATATGAACGCGCCTTATACGCTGCGGGCAGCGACCTACGCCTGGTATCCAACCGCTTCGCTCCGGCAGAATCTTTGACCCAAAACCCCGGCGTAATGAGCGGGTCCGGAGTCTGGCGCGGCGAAGGGAAACTCGACCAGCGCCCCTTCCCCAAGCTAGATATTTTAGCCCTCGAACCCTATTCCTTCGTCGGCGTGACCCGTTTCCGGGAAGACTACGCCGAACAACCCATGGGAGGTCTCTTGGGTTTGCTGGTAGTTGACGAGTTTGACCCCCCCAAGGTCATCAAACTCCCCGGCCATCCATCCAGCATCGGCATCTGGGTCTGGTCAGCCGAAGACGGCCCCATGCGAGTCTCCCATGCCATGGGATTAAGCGACCTGGACCGGATCGCTATGGGCGCCCAACTCCAGACCGCCCGAGGCGAAATCTTCACTACCACAATGACTACCTACTGCATCCCTAGGGAGGAGGAACAAAACCTGGTATTCGGCTGCTACCCGGAGGGCGGCTGGCTCTATTTCTCCAGCCAGCTTCCCGCCTTCGAGGAGGCCGACTACCCGTTGAGCGTGCGCACGATTTGGGTCCAGAACCGGGCCCAATATTTCGAAAATAACTACCTGTAATCTTATACTTTGATGGTCGCTATGGACGATCTCACCGTGGTAGACGCCCGCACCGGAGAAGCCCAGGTGGCCGAAAGCTTTGAAGATTTACTCACTATTTGGGACCTGAGCGAATACGGCTCCATGATCCAACGGCAAAAAAATCCCAACACTCAATCAGGCGAAGCGCGTCTCAACTTGATCATCAACTTCCGTCAAGTCAGAGAACATGTAGGCATAAAACTCGCTTCCGGGCTTTTCCCTCCCACCTTGCCCGCCCTCGCCAGCCCAGTATTCATGGAGGTCACCCAGGCCGAGATCGGCGACCTGATCGAGGTATCCGTTAAAGGGCAAGAAGTGCCCTTTGAGATCGTCGGTGTGGTGACCTATTTCCCCACCCTATACGATGACCAACAGGCCGGATTCCTCATCACCCAACGGGAACCGCTGCTCTCCCAATTGAACGAGGCTCCCACCGCCACCAACAACGTCAACGAGGCCTGGCTGCTGACCGACGGGAACGTAACTGGCGCCAGCGTAGCCGGGCAGATGCCCGAGGTCACCGCCATCTGGGAAGCTGACGTAGTCCGCAGATCCATCAAAGCCGACCCTATGGCCCTGGGCCTGCGCAGCGTGACCTTCTTTGGCTACCTCCTCACCGCCACCCTCAGCTTGGTGGGATTCGCCACCTACTTTTACCTCAGCGCACGCCAGCGGGAAGTCAATTACGGCATCCTGCGTTCCCTGGGGCTGGCTCCAGGGCAGCTCTACGCCTCCCTGGTCATCGAACAGGTGATCCTCATCCTCACCGGATTGGCCCTGGGCACCGGACTAGGGATGCTCCTCAACCAGATCACCCTCCCCGGCCTGCCCATCACCCTGGGCGACCAAGCGCCCATCCCCCCCTTCTACGCCCGCAATGATTGGTACGCCGTGGGCCGCATGTACCTGACCCTGGCCCTGGCCTTCCTAGTCACCCTGGGCGTCGCCACCTTGATGCTGTGGCGAGCTCGAATCCACCGCGTCCTGCGCATCGGAGAGGAATAATGCTCCTCATAAACTTCACCTTTCGCCGGCTTATACGCCATTGGCGCTTGAACCTGCTCATCCTGGTGGTGCTCACCGCGGCCACCGCCCTGGTGGCTGCCCTGCCCTCCTTCGCCACCGCCGTCGCCATTGACGGCCTAGAACAAGCCCTGGACAGCGCCAGTACACCGTCCCGAAACCTGGAAATCATCGGGCCGCCCGCCAACCTGAACGCCGGTTTATTTGGCAAGATTGAAGGCGTCATCTCAGATTACATATCTGAGCGGGTGGTCACCCGCAACGCCGACGAATATGCCGGACCGGTGATCTACACCGACCTTTCCATCGTCGGCGCCCTGGCCCCCGAGTCGCTCACTCAGGTCGAATACTACGATCTATGGGCCTTCGACCGCTTCCACGACTACATCCAGATCGTTGGGGGGCGTGAACCCCGCTACATCCAACCCCAAACAGTCGTGGAGGGGATGCAGCCACCCAAAATGGAAGCCCTGATCGGGCTGGATACCCACCGGCAGACCGGACTGGGAATCGGCAACGTGCTCTACACCCGTGGAGGCGCATCTTTTGAAATTGTGGGGGTGGCCGCGCCCATTGACCCCGAGAGCGAGGTCTGGTGGGATGGCGTGGTGAACCCCTTCGAACTCATCATCACGCCGGCGGGAAATTTTGACATATATACCATCCCCCTCATCATCTCTCCACCCACCATGCGCAACCTCTACCCCGCCCATGACAAAGAATGGCACATCCTCATCAACCGGGAGGCCATCACTGTAGACACCGCCCTCCAGGCCCAGGACGCCTTCACCCGCCTGAAGACCCTCCTGTTGCAAAACAACGTCCAACTCGCTTCCGGCCTTCCCGGCATCCTGGACACCTACATGACCCAGCTCAGCACCGCCCAGCGAGTCATCCTCCTGTTAGCCAGCCAAGCCTTCATCTTTGTCTTGTACTTATTGAGCATGATAACCTCCTTCATGCTGGAACGCTCACAGGGAGAACTGGCGACCTTGACCAGCCGGGGGGCCAGCCGAGGCCAGATCGTGCGTATATTCTTCCTGGAGGGCCTCATATTGGCCCTTCCAGCGGGGATATGGTTCGGCCCCTGGATTGCCCAACAGGCGGTGGCGCTTTGGGCCAGTCTCAGCGGCGCAACCGTCCCCTCCGCCCTGCCTCCAGAGGCGCAGTCCTACGCGCTGGGCGCGGCAGTCTTCTGCTGGCTGGCCCTGGCGCTGCCGGTGATCCCCGCCGCTCAGCGCAACGTACTGGATTGGCAGCAAGAATTGACCCGCCCAACCCAACAAGCTGCTTGGCAGCAGCGCTACCTGGATTTATTCCTGCTGGCGTTTGGCGGGTTAGCCTATTGGCAGTTATCCCAGAGCGGCTCCTTCATCATGAGGCGCTTGGGGGAAGACACCCAAACTGACCCCTTCTTGCTGTTAGGCCCTTCACTGATGTTGATCGCGGTGGGTCTGGTGTTCTTGCGAGTGTTCCCCCTGCTGCTGCGGGGCATCTCCTGGGCCATCCAGCAAGTGCGCGGCTTGATCCTGCCCATAGGGATCACCCGCCTGGCCCGCTCGCCGGTAGCCCCCAGCCGGGTGATCCTGCTCATCAGCATCACCGCCGCGTTGATCTTCTTTGCCCAGGTCTTCAGCGATACCCTGGACGTGCGCCAGGAAGAGATCGCCCACTACGCCATCGGCGCCGACCTGCGGGTCTCTCTGGCCAATGCAGACTTCGACTCCTTGCTAGACCACCCCAGCGTGCTGGCTGAATCACGAGTCTTCCGCACTCGCATGCAAACCAGCGGCCTGGGCAGCGACATCACCTTGCTGGCCATTGACCCGGCGACCATCACCCAAGTCACCCGTTACCCTGAAGGAGTCAGTCCAGTTTCCATGGAGATTCTGGCAAACGCGCTGAACGTTCGCCAGGAAAGCGACCCAGCCTACCAAGACGCGCTTCCCGCCATCTTCTCTAACCCGGCGCTGCCCAAAGATAGACCCGACACCGACGTCATCATGTTCAGCCTGTTCGGTTGGCAAAACTTATACGAGATCCGGGGTAATATCATCAACTTCCCCACTTTAAGAGGCAAATTCATCCTGACCAACATCCACGCATTATCAGAACGCATCAATCTGGACACCCGGGCGCTGGAATTGTCCCACGAACTCTGGCTCTCGGTGGACCCCGCCGGATACCAGGCCCTGATAAACGACCCTCGCCTGGAAGGCCGCATCATTGGAGACGCCCAGGCCCAATTAGCGGCCATGCAGATGGATTCGCTCAGCCGGGGTTCCAAGGCCGCCTTCGAACTGAACGCCCTCACCCTGGCGGTCTTGAGCATCACCGGCTTTATATTGGTCCAGTACTTCGCCGCCCGGCGCCGCGCTTTCGAATTCAGCCTGCTGCGCGCCATGGGCATCTCCTCTGTTCAACTACTGGGGCTGCTCACCATGGAAGGCGCGCTGGTGACCGGGCTGGGCTTGCTGGCCGGAACCGGCATCGGCTACACCCTGGCAGTGGTCATGCGACCCTTCCTATCCCACACTTTACGATTGGCGCTGACCGGCGCTTCCTCTTACCAGTTCTGGATTGAATGGTCGGTGCGCTCCCGCATCCAACAGATCAACTTCCCCGGCGCGCCCGTTCACAACTTGGTCGTGGACTGGCCCGCCATCGGAAGCATATACACCATCCTGGTCAGTTTCTTTGCCCTGGCCTTGCTCTTCTTACTAATGGCCCTGCTCAGGGCCGGTATCCACCGCGCCCTGCGCATCGGAGAGGAATAATATGACAAACCAACCATCCCCCAGCGATTCCCCCATCATCCTATGCGATAACCTAGTCAAAATTTACAAGATCGCCGATCTAGAAGTCGTCGCCCTGCAAGGCTTGGACCTTGAGGTTGACCCCGGCGAGATCATGGCCCTGGTAGGCCCCTCCGGGGCGGGAAAATCCACCCTGCTCAACGTGATCGGAGGGCTGGACGTGCCCAGCGCAGGAGAAGTCCATGCGGCCGGACATGACCTGCTCAAGATGAAGACCAAAGACCGGGTGGCTTACAAACGCGAGTCGGTGGGCTTTGTCTGGCAGCAGCCGGGGCGCAACTTGCTCCCTTACTTGACGGCTCGCGAAAACGTCGAAATGCCCATGATGCTGGCGGGTCTTTCAGGCCGGAAGCGCCGCCAGCGCGCTATGGAACTTCTGGAAATGGTAGCCCTCACCGACCGGGCCAATTTTCGCCCCGACCGCCTCTCCGGCGGACAACAGCAGCGAGTAGCCCTGGCCGTGGCCCTGGCTAACAACCCGGCCCTGCTTCTAGGCGACGAACTCACCGGCCAGGTGGACGGCGAATCCGCCCGGGAAGTTTTCCTGGCTTTGAAGCGCATCAACCAGAGATACAACACCACCATCATCATCGTCACCCATGACCCGATGGTCGCCAACGTGGTGGACCGGGTGGTCGCCATCCGCGACGGGCGCACCAGCACCGAGATTCGCCGCCAGCGGATGGGCGGCATGGTTAGCGAAGAAGAATGGGTGATCGTGGATCGGGCCGGGCGTTTGCAGCTCCCCGCGGCCTTTGTGGAGCAGCTCAACCTCAAAGAGCGAGCCAAAGTCCGCCTGGAACCAGACCACGTCGCCATTTGGCCCAGCCAGGAAAAACTCCGCAGCGTGCTGGCCCCCCAAACGTCGCTCAAGGAGCATCACACCCTAACTAGCGAAAACGGCTCCGATGAACCCCAAGGCGCAACCGTGACCGTAGACGAAATGTGGCGCACCTTCATCCTGGGCGCGGAGGAGATCCACGCCGTCAACGACGTCAGTATGGAGATTCCCCCAGGCACCGTGGCCGTATTGAAAGGCCGCTCCGGCTCCGGCAAGACCACCCTGCTTAACCTGATCGCCGGGCTGGACGAACCCACCGAAGGCCGGGTGCTGTTCAACCAGCGCGATCTAGCCCGCATGAGTTCATCCGAGCGCATCAACCTGCGGCGGAAACACATCGGCTTTGTCTACCAAACTTTCGGCCTGCTGCCCTTCCTCTCAGCGGGGGAGAACGTAGAAGTCCCCCTGCGCATGGTGCGCGCCCCCGGACGGGTGCGGCGGGAACGCGTAAAGGCCATGCTAGACCTGGTTGGATTGGTGCCCCGCATGAAACACCGCACCTACGAACTTTCCGGCGGCGAGCAGCAACGGGTGGCAATCGCCCGGGCTCTGGTCAACCGCCCCGACCTACTGCTGGCCGACGAACCCACCGGCCAATTGGACACTACCACCGGCGCATCCATCATCAACCTGCTGCGGGAAATCGCCAAACAAACCGGCGTCACCGTCATCATCGCCAGCCACGACCCCAACGTCCACGCGGCCGCCGACGTGGTCTACGAACTGGAAGATGGCATGCTGGTGGGCACGGTGTTGGGGTCCAAATGGTCTGAGTCGTATTAGGAACCCCAAGATGAATTCAGTGAAAGCACAGTTTCTTATCAACCAACCCGACCTGTCCAAGCAATTCGGGTATAATGGAGGTATCCTCGTAAAGGCGTGATGGCACATTTGGCATCCAGAATAGACGATCTCCTACTCATCCGGCGCAGGGACGAAGCGCTGGTCGTTGAGACCCTGGTAGATGAATACTATATCTTCATCTACCGGTTGGCGGTTTCTATTTTAAACGACCCCCACGAAGCCGAAGACGCCACTCAGGAAACCATCATCGCCGCCATGGATAACCTTGATCGCTACCAGGTGAAGACCAATTTCCGGGGCTGGCTCTACACCATCGCGGTGAACACCTGCCGCAGCCATCTGCGCAAGCGCAAACGCCGCCAGGCCTACTACGCCATGTGGGACGCCCTGCAATCCATGAAAAACAACCGCCCCACCCCCGAAGAGACCGCCCTAAAGACCGAAGCCGGGTCTCAACTCTGGGCGGCGGTGAGCGCTCTGGGAGAAAAACACCGCCTGCCGGTAATCTTGCGCTTCGTTCACAGCCTCCCCATCAAAGAGATCGCCGCTATTCTGGAGATCAGCGAAGGCACCGTCCATTCCCGCCTGCATTACGCGGTGCGCAAGCTGCAAAAACATTTCAAGAGATACGGCCTCGACCTGGACGATATACGGGAGGCATACTCATGACCACGCTCTCCCACGAACAAACCCGCCGCCTGCTGCGGATCAGCGACCGCATGACCAACTTGCAGCGTGAGGGCCTTGACGGCCACCTGAAAACTTGCCCGGAGTGCCGGACCTACGCGGCCACCTTAACCTTCCTGGGGACTAAGCTCCAGCTTGAATGGCCCGACCCCACCATGACTCTGAGCAAGAAAAATCAGATCCTCTCCCAGATCAATACCAGAGCAAGGAAAAAATTCTTCCTGCACGACATTTTCAACAGCCTGAAGGTGATTGCCTGGGCGGGCATGGCCCTCGCCCTGGTGTTGGCGATGAGCTTCATCTTCAACCGCCTGCTCCCCAAAGAGAACCCCGCCGGACTCACCATCGAAGAAATAGAGATTGACGACTTACCATTTAAAACCATCATCGCCGAGGAAGACCTGGACTGCAACGGGCAGAAGGAACGCCTTTCCATCACCTACGACCTGCTGCCCCTCAACGATCAAATGGGACCCCAGATCGTCAGCCTCACCCTGGAGACGCTCTCCGGCAACCGCTACAGGCAAGTCTGGGAATACACCTACGTGGAGGCCAA
>CBDUUP010000112.1:0-11524 GCA_965370435.1 uncultured Anaerolineales bacterium
CCAGTATGAGAACATTCAAGTTGTTTTTTATCATGGATAAACCATCCTTGCGGTAAAATTAACCAGAGGTAACATGCAAAGAATAGAAGACCACAATTTCCTCCTACAAGATTTCAACCTCCATATGCCCCAAGTCGCTCATCTCAGCGTTCCAAAATTGGTCGCCAAATTCCAGGAGCAGTTCACCGCCCTCTGGTGGGATTGCGATTCCTCCCTGCCCGATTTCGGCTCTACCAACACCCGCCGCCAACAGATCGCTAACGAGAAGCATCTGAAAAAATTCCTGGGGATCCTCTCCACAGAATTAGAAAACCCGCCCCAAACCGCCTCCCTCCGCGCCGCCTCCCAGGAGAGTATCATCTCCTCTTTCGGAGACTTTGCCAAAGCCGCCCTGGGTTTCCAGGATCGGCACCTGGAGATCTTGCTCTCCCCGGAAATCACCCAAATGGCGACTGAATTCCCCGCCCAGGCGCGCCGCTTCGACCCCCACATCAGCGGGGTGGACATCTCCCAGGCCAACCGCAACGCCTGGGCCATGCACGGCCTCCAGCTCCTCATGGGCCTGCCGGTAGCCTTGACGCCCTCGGTCTTCGCCTACAGCATGCTCTATCCCTATACCGACAATTACCTCGACGACCCGGCCATCTCCTCCGCGGACAAAAGAGTCTTCAGCCAACGCCTGGCCCGCCGTCTGGCGGGGGAGGGCGTCGCCCCATCCAACCTCCGCGAGGAGGCCATCTATAACCTGGTAGGCATGATTGAAAGCCAATATGACCGCGGCCAGTACCCGCAGGTCTTCGACAGCCTGTTAGCCATCCACCGGGCCCAAACCAAAAGCCTGCGCCTCCACCGCCCGGACGCAGCCCCCTTCGAGGTGGACGTGCTGGGCATCACCATCGAGAAAGGCGGCACATCCGTGCTGGCCGATGGATACCTGGTGGCTGGCGACCTCACTCGGGCACAAGCCGAGTTCTTCTACGGCTACGGCGCCTTCCTCCAGATAGAAGACGACCTGCAAGACGTACACAGGGACCACCAGGACGGCATCCTCACCCTCTTCTCTCAGTCGGCCCGCCGCTGGCCCCTGGACTCGCTCACCAACCGCACCTTCAACTTCGGTTTCAACGTGCTTGAGACAATGGACTGCTTCGACAACCCCCGGATCGAGGCCCTTAAAGAACTCTTGATCTTCAGCGCCATCCTGCTCCCCGTGGAGGCGGCGGGCAACGCGGGGCGTTTTTACACCCGGCGCTACATCAAGGAACTGGAAGCGCACTCACCTTTCCGTTTCGCCTCCCTCCGCAAGCTCCGCCGAAAGCTGGCCCGCAAAGAGACCGAGATCATGGCCTTGATCGAGGCTTACTCCAACGCAGGATAGCGCGCCGCAGGCAAAACCAACTTCACCCACTCAGCGTACATCATCCCCGAGGGATGCAAGCCATCCTCCGCCAGCATCGCCGGGTCGTTGGCAGCCTGACGGGAGAGCGGAGTCACATCCACATAATGCGCCCCCGCTTTCAGGGACGCAGCGCGGTTTATAGCGTTGAAGACATCAATCTCAACAGCCACCTGGGGGCGGTCGCGCCCCGCGGCGAAGGGCGTCACCCCCCAATCAGGGATAGATAGTACGATCACACGCTGGACCTCCCCCCCGGCGAAACCTAACGCATCTTGCAGCAGTTCATCGAAATTCTTCTGGTAATCCTCCTGGCCCAACCCCCGAAACTGGTCGTTCACCCCGATCAGCAGCGAGACCAGGTCAAACCGCCCTGGCAGATCAGCGTGGTCAATCGCCGCCAGGAGATCGCCCGTCGTCCAGCCGTTAACGGCGACGACCACCGGGTCTTGGATGGAACAGCCTTCAGCGCGCAAAACCTGAACAAGCTGCGCCGGCCAGCTATCTTCCGCCGGGACGCCGGTGCCAATGGTGTATGAATCACCCAGCGCCAGATATTCGATCAGCGAGTATTCCCCCGCGACACCCAAATTTCGAACTCGCCGCTGCCGGCGCCATAGACGCCTTCGACGATGACGTAAAATGTACCGGCGCCGTCGCTCACCCCCATGAGCAAGGTAGGATTCAATCCATCGCCGCCATCGTCATCCCCTTTGACATACTCACCCTGTTCGTCCAGTAAGATCAGGCGGGTGTCCATATTGCTCTCTGCTATGACCCGGATAGCCAATGAGCCGGGTTCCTCAACCAATAATCGGAAGCATAACTGCTCCCCGGCGTTCAAGCTGCCCGCCAAAGGCTCGTCCATAACCAGCATGGGCGCATTGGGGCACAAACTGAACTTCCTGTAGATGGGCGTATGCCACCCCGCCAATTGGAACGGGTCAATAGCTCCCCATACCACATCCACCAGAGTAGCCCGCGAATACAACACCTCCCCTGACTCGCCTAACCCGGTCTGCGCCTGGCGCACCTGGGCGGTGTCGGGCTGTTCGGCGGTGGCCGTATACAGCACGCTCTCTCCATTTATGGTATAGACGGCATTGAGCGCCTGCCCCACCTCTCCATCCAGGCGGATCTGCGCCGCGCCTTGCGCCAGAGGAATTTCGTATAAGCCCATAGGATCCTCCGCGCTCCAGCGTCCCACTACCAACGCCGCCTTCCCGCCGGGAGCGACGTTGAGCAGCCGGGCCTCGTCCCACGGCCCCGCTACCGGGATGGCCGTCCCGCCGGTTCCGGTGGCCGCGATCCAGGTATCCAAACCATGCTCATCCTCGAACCAGAAAAACACCAGCGACTCCCCGGCCAGGTAACGGGTCTCTTTGAGATGGGTCTGGCGGCCGTGATACAGCGCCACCAGATGCCGCCCATTGATCCCCGCGCTGTAGAGGGTCAGTTCCTCCCCCTCCCGTTGCAATATATAAATCCGGTTCACCTCGTCCACCACGCTAAATTCCAAATCCCCATGCAAAATCTCCACAGTCGCGCCGGTAGAGGTGGAATAAGAATGCAGCGATTCCACCCCGGTTTCGTCACCCACCAGGTAGACCAGGTAATCCCCAGCCGGGCTGAAGGCCGCATTCAGGCTCTCCCCGGCGGCCAATTCAATCGATTCGCCCGGCCCCATCACGAACAGGTGCAGCCCGCCTTCCTGATCCTCGACGATATAAAACAGACCCTCCCCGCCCGCGGCAAAACCATAACGCAATATCTCCATCCAGGATTCACTCTCCGCCAGGATAGATTGGTTCTCGCTGACGGCGAGGATAAGCTGATATTTCTCCCCCGACTGCTTGAGATATGCGGTCCGAGAGCCGTCGTGAGAAACAGCCATCGACTCAATTTCCGCATCCAGGAAGACGCGGGTGGTCATCCGCGATTCTTCCAGGTCGGCCATATGGAGCGTGGCCTCCTCCCCATTCCGTTGGAGATAATAGATCACCGTGCCATCCCCCGAAATACCGCAAGCTTCGCTTGGCCCCAGATTTTCCAGCGCCTCCCCAAAGAGAGCCACCGTGCAGCGTAGGCGGTCGCCGCGCCGCTCCACGATCAATTGAGACTCGGCTCCCTCGAAGACGTACACCTGCAACTCCGAGGGAGGCGTTACGGAGATCAAATCGGTCTCCGTGGTCTCCTCGCCAAAAACGTAGCTCCGCAGGATGGTTTGCCCCTCCACCTGGAAGCAGGCGTAAACCGAATCCAAACCCGGCAAAAAACCGCCCATCCCCCACCTTGAGCCGCCCACCGGAAAGAAGCCTCCCCCATTCCTGCCCCAGATGGCGCAGTTCGGCGGCTGCACGCCCTTGACCAGGGAGGCAGCTTCCTCCACCGGCTGGCCCAGTTCCAGCAAAGCCAGGTCCATTAGCCCCTCCCCCTGCCCGGCGATTCCCAGCAGGATGCGCTGGTCCAAAGTCTCATCCTCCGGCAGGTTCAGCCTTCCGGTCCCGAACATCACCCCCAGGACCCCGGATAACGACACCCCCACCAGGCAGATCAGGACTGCAAGGCCCAACAACACAATGACGGCGACTCTGCGATTCATAACCTAGACTCCTCAGCTTGCCTGCAAAAAGATGATGGCGCATTCATGACGTGACCGCAGGCATGCAAATCGCACCAATTGTACTAAAGGAATAGGGTAAGTGGCAAGACGTTTGTACCTCAAGTTCAGAGCAATCACAATGTCGTCAAGAGCATGAAAATCATGCGCAACCCCAGGTGGGCAAGTTGCAAGTTGGCAAGTTGCAGGTTGCAGACTTCAGTTTGGGAGTGTTTAGCGACTAAAGTCACATCAACAACTACGAAGTTCGCCCCTTCGGGCTGAGCCTCAGGACGAAGCCTTCGGCGGACTAAAATCCCTTTTAGTCGGCGAAGGCCGACTTTGTAAATGTTTGTGCGACTTTAGTCGCTAAGAGTCTTTCGCGTCTTTCGCTTTTTTCGCGCATTTCGCGGTCCAAACGTCCAATCTCCCACATTGCCAGCCACACCAAACCCCTGTACAATTGGGCCAGAAATAAGGAGACCTCTATGGCAACCTGGATCGCCCACCTTCGAACCGCCGAACGCGTGCTCAAACGCGGCTATGCGTTCCCGATCAAACCCTTCCTCATTGGCAACATCGCCCCCGATGCCGGCCTCCCCAACGATACCTGGACGGAGTTCGACCCCCCCGCCGCCATCACCCACTGGTTGGACGAAGACGACCAACCCAACCCCAGGGCCTTTTATGACGCCCACCTGGCCGACTTCGACCCCGACAGCGACCTGGATCAATTCGCCTTCCTGGTCGGCTACTACTTCCACCTGATCGCAGATCAGAGTTGGGCCAGGTTCCTTGATAAAGACCAGGGCAAAGACCCCCTCTACAAAAACATCATGGAAAATCCCGACCTGATCCGGGAAGTGAAACGCGATTGGTACGGCCAGGACTTCCTCTATTTGCGTGAAAATCCAGACTGCATCTTCTTCACCGAGTTCGTCAACCTCCAGGACGCCCCCCAATATCTAGATTACCTCCCCCCGGAGGCTCTCATGGGCCGCATCCAATACATCATTGACTGGTACACCACCACCGAAGTAGACCTCGATCGCCCCTTCCCCCACTTCCCCCAGACCCAGATGGACGCCTACGTTGACCGCATCTCCCAATATTTCATGAAAGAAATGGTCAACCGAGACTTCTGGATCATCCAACAAACCTAGCCGTGCAAAGCCAAGTTATATACTGGTGAAATAGCGTAACGCATTTATATCTTCGTGATTAAAAATTTACCTCTCCAAAATAAAATATTAACCGCGAAGACACGAAGGCACGAAGAAAAACAAAAAACTTTGTGTCTTGGTGTTAAAAAAACCTCAATATCCCCATAACCCAATCCCTTTTATCTAATCACCTAATTGCCTGATTACCTAATAACCCAATCACCTTCCCCCTCCCTTAATTATCCACAAAAACCACATCCGTGAACCCCAAGTCCCACAACAGCCGCAGGATGAAATTCTCGGCGTTGGTGCGGGCCTGGTCCAGGATGCCGTCCTCCAGGGCCGCGTCCAGGATCTCGTCCTCGGCGGCTTTGCGGGCCTCCGTCTCCAGGTCCACGTTCCCGGAAGTCAGCCAGCCCGTATCCCGGTCATAGACGTAGGATTTATCATTGTCCAGGTTGACGAAAAATATCTCCGCCTCCGGCAAACGCACGTACAGCACCCCACCAATCAGCCAGATGTCGTCTTCGCCGAGTTTTTCCAGGTCTATCCCTGCGATCACCGTGCCGTGGGCGACGAAAAGCAGCTTATCCCCGAACAAGAACCCAAAGGGGCCTTGCCAGTCTCAGCCGAGATCACCTTCTCGATGGTGTACTGGATGGTCTCCAGACGGGCCAAGGTCTGGATGCTGTGAATGATCGTCTGCGGGCTGGCGATTATAGTCGGCGTCTGGTTGAAAGGTTCAGCGATCTGGGTCGCCAAGTTGGGAATGCTCTGTACAGCCCCGCGCACCATCATCACCATCGCGGTCACGCCCAAAGCCACGATCAGGAGTATTCCCAAAACCAGGCCCCATCCTCTTGCGTTCTTCATAATACCCATTATACTATATTCGTCTGAGTGGTCTCAGTGGTCTTAGTAGTCTGTCGGATCAGACCATGTGTTGACTAGTTTTGACCACTAAGACCACTAAGACACCTTAGACCACTTAGACTCCCTGGAATTTTCCATGTCTACTGCGCTTATCAATCTATCTCTGCGACCCGGCCATCCCGACTTCCTGGACTTGCCCTGGGAGCGGCCCATGGAAGATTGGGAGGGGTGCTGCGAGCGCGTGGTCGAGGTGCCCCGCGGCCTGCATCGCCATCCGGTGGCATTCGTCAATTATAAGGGAGCGGTTTACGCCCTCAAGGAACTGACGCCCGGCCTGGCCCGAAAGGAATACGACTCCCTGATAAAGATGGAGGAAATGCGCCTTCCGGCGGTGGTTCCCGCCGGTCATGCGCAGGCCAACACCACCCTAGGGGAGACCAGCGTCCTCATCACCCGCTATTTAGAACGCTCCTTGCCCTACCGTTCGCTGTTCATGCGCCGCAGTCTGAACCGCTACCGCGACCACTTGCTGGATGCGATGGCCGGTCTGCTGGTGCAGCTTCATCTGGCCGGGATCTATTGGGGCGACTGCTCGCTGTCCAACACGCTCTTCCGCCGGGACGCCGGAGCCTTGCAAGCCTACTTTGTGGACGCCGAGACGGTGGAAATCCACCCCAAGCTCTCCAAACCGCTGCGCCTGGGCGACCTGGACATCATGGAAGAGAACGTGACCGGCGGCCTGGCAGACCTGGACGCTATCGGGTCTCTCCCCCCCGACTTCCCCATCTTCGAGACCGGCGACGCCATCCGCCAACGCTACCTGAGCCTGTGGAAAGAGATCACCCAAGCCGAATACATCACCCCGGACGAGCGCTACCGCATACACGAGCGCATCCGAGCCTTGAACGAATTGGGCTTCTCGGTGGGCCGGGTGTCTCTGAAAGCCGCCGAAGACGGCCACCAACTGCGCATGCGGGTCTTCGTCACCGACCGATCTTTCCACCGCGAGCAGTTCCACAGTCTGACCGGCGTGGAAGCCGAAGAGGGGCAAGCCCGCCAGATCATGAATGAAATCCAACAGATCAAAGCCACCCTCTCCCAGCAGCGCAACCGCAGCGCCCCCCTCAGCGTGGCCGCCTACTACTGGCTCACCCAATACTACGAACCGATGAAAGAAAAACTTTCCTCCCACATCCAACAAGGCTCCGATCCCGTCGAGCTATACGTCCAAGTACTCGAACACAAATGGTACCTCTCCGAACAAGCCCAAACCGACGTCGGCCACCAAGCCGCCCTAGACGACTTCATCAAACGCTTCGCAGAATCTAAATAGAATTCTCAGCCTTTCGACCACTAAGACTAGTTGGACCAGTCAGACCACTTAGACAACTAAGACCACTCAGACTCCCATGCCAATAGGCGTACTCACCCTCCACCTCCACCTGCCCGGCAGCGACTCGCTCAAAGCCAAGCGCAGCCGGATCAAGCCCCTGCTGGCGCGCCTGCGCAAGGAGTTCAACATCTCCGTGGCGGAGGTGGGCCACAACGACGTATGGCAAAACACCCTCATCGCCTGCGCGGTGGTCTCCAACGACCAGGCCCACGCCCAGCGCACCCTGCAAAAAGTCCTCGGCTGGGTGGAAACCAAATGGCCCGACGTGACCGTTATGGGGGAGGAGATGGAGATCATCACCTGAAAGAACAACTGGAGCTATCGCATTATGAAACTTAATATATCGTTCATCCTCATCCTCTCGCTCCTCTTCCTGGCGGCCTGCGGCCTATCCACCCCAACTGAAACCCAACCTCCCCCCGCCACCGTACCGCCCACGGATACAACCCCGCCCACCTTAACCGCCATCCCCTCCCCCACGCCCAAGACCGTCCCCGCCAACCGCGGCTCCTTCCTGCCCCACCCCCTGGAGGAAGCCTACAACTTCGTCGAACACGCTTGCGAGGCGCGTTGGACCAACAACGGCGCGGATCTGCCCTGCCCTGGCGATTTGGCCGACATTCTCCCGGGGTACGTAGGATTGGAAGACCTGGCGAGCCTTTACGCCTTTCCGGTCCCGGCCCTGCTGACCATCCCCGCCCAAGCCAACAGTGGATTTGGCGGCGTCTTCGGCCATTACCCGGCCTTCACCGTCCAGGCGGGAGACCGCTTCCGAGCCATCCTGGCCTGCAGCCCGGAAGCCCTGGTCGAATCCTGCGACCTGGAATTCGCCCTGGAATATTATGACGGCAGCGGGACTTACGTCCCCGCGATGGATACAAACACCCGCTGGTACCTCGGCTTTGATGACCAACCCCTCAACCTGGACCTGGACCTCTCCTTCCTGGCCGGGCAGACGGTGGAATTCCTCCTGGTAGTGCGTGACAACGGCGACCCGGCCGGGGATTATGCTCTCTGGGGCAACCCCCACATCTGGCGCGCCAGCCCCGATAATACCCCCACCCCGCCAGACGCCACCGGTGTGATCGGCGGTATGGTGGACATGGTCTCCGCGCCGCCTTTCCTCCACGACCCTATCCTGACCGACGGCACAGGCCATCCCGTTGTAGTGATTGCCTACAATCTCGATGACGGCTCCTTCTGGTGGGTTCACACCTCCGACACCCACCCCCTCTACCAGATGACGGTCCCCGCGGGCAGATATTTCCTCCTGGCCTACGGGCCGGGGCCAGACTACATCCCTTTTCCAGGCGCATACACCGGACAGAATCCATCCTGCGGAGAGGCGCTTCAAATCGTGACCGTACAGCCCAATGACCGCCTCGAAGGGATAGACATCGCCGACTGGTGCGGTTACGAAGCCGACTTCCCACTCCTACCTCCCGGGATCCCCATCCCCCCGCCATGAGATGATTTACAATTAATTCTACTCAACGTGTCCGTGAATCATAACTGAGGGTATAATACGAAGTATCATTGAAAACCTTCCGCAGGTTATTTACTATCACAAAGGAGAAATAAAATGCTCGTCGGCGAACGCATGACAAAACCGGTCATCACCATCACCCCGGATATGCCGGTTCATGAGGCCTTGCAGTTGATGAAAAGCGAGAACATCCGCCGCGCCCCGGTGATACACAATGGGAAATTGGCCGGCATCGTCTCGGAAACAGACCTGCTCAACGCCTCCCCCTCCGACGCCACCTCCCTGAGCGTCTGGGAACTCAATCACCTTCTCAGCAAGATCACGGTGGAAGGCGTGATGACCAAAGAGGTCATCACCGTGACCGAGGACACCCCCATCGAGGAAGCGGCCCGCATCATGGCCGACAACAAGATCGGCGGCCTGCCCGTCATGCAAGACGACGGCGTAGTGGGCATCATCACCGAGACCGATCTCTTCCGGCTGTTCCTGGAACTCATGGGCGCAAGGGAGAAAGGCGTGCGGGTGAACGTGCTGTTGTCCCACAAACCGGGGCAGCTCGCCGCCCTGACCGCCGCCATCGCCAAAGAAGAGGGCAACATCATCGCCCTGGGAACCTTCGCCGGGGAAGACCAGACCAACCGCGAGATTACCTTCAAAGTCCAAGGCGTGGAGAAATATAAACTGAAAGGCATCCTGGAGCCGCTGGTCGAGAAGATTCTGGATATCCGCACCTGATTTGCCGGTCGGATACCCTGAATTCCTACGAACACCAAAAGAAGCCAATCCTTTGATTGGCTTCTTTTTCGAGCCCTATTTTTCATGTATAATAACGTTTAGGCAAATTTTGTACAGAGAACATTCGGCTAACACCATGTTGGGCTGCCAATGCACAAAAGGACGATGCTATGAATAAAGCAAGAAATCCGATAGCTCAAACGGTGATTTACGTCTTGGGATTGGTTATTCTTTCTGCGTGTGGGCAACCACGGCTTGCCACGCCATCCACAACACCAACTGCTGCCATCGAAACGTCCACGACGAATCCAACATACACTCCTGCTCTTGAACCGCAAGTCGTTTTGCTGCGCGGCGCTCAGGGGTGCGAACGCGAGCAGAATATTATCGCCAACAGCCCCGTTCAGTTACACTATGGAGTCTGGGGGAGTATCGGTAAGGCTTATGCTGAAGCTTCCTGGGATTTAATAGATATAATTTTGACAATCGACGGAGAAGAGATTGAAGGAGAAAAGCAGCCTGTGAAGGCGGACCTCATTAAACAATGTGGTTCTGATGTAGAAGGCGTATACTGGATTTTCTATATCGCCAATATCGAGGGCCTTTCTCCGGGTCTTCATAATCTAACGGTTACCTACAACGCAAACGGCGTGATTGAAGACGGCACCGGACAGAATTACGGTCCCGGAACATTTCTCACCAACTCATTCACTCTCAATTCAACTCAGATTTCTGAGGAGACGCCGCCCGAAGCTCACGTTCTAGCCGCTCCGGACGTTGAGCGATTTCCAAATAATCCCATCATAGTCCCTAATATGCTGCCCGGAAACGATGGAGAGAACATCAACGGGCCATCACTGATACGGGTGCCATCTTGGGTTGAGGGCGCCCTCGGTCAGTACTACTTATACTTCGCCCATCACCTTGGTACGTACATTCGGATGGCCTATGCGGACGATTTGGCTGGACCCTGGAAGGTCTACGAAGCGGGGACCTTGCGTCTCGAGGACACAATCTGTGACGATATTACCGGGTCTATTTACGCGGATTACAAGCATATGGCATCGCCCGATATTCACGTGGATGGCGAGTCGCAACAGATCAGGATGTACTTTCACTGTCCTGTATACCTTTCCGGCCCGAGGGACAGTGATGCCAGCCATAAGCAGGTTACCCTTGTCGCCACCTCTTCAGACGGCCTGAGCTTCAAAACTGCATCAGAACCTTTGGGGAACTCCTATTTCCGCGTTTTCCAGTGGGATGGACAGTACTACGCTCTCGGTATGCCCGGTATATTCTACCGATCGGCTGATGGACTCAGCGGCTTCGAAGAGGGGCCCACACTTTTCTCCGCTGACATGCGCCATTCCGCAGTAATTATCCGTGATGGAAGGTTGCTCGTTTTCTACACGATGGTTGGCGATAACCCGGAGCGCATTCTTTTAACCGAGATCGAGCTTCGTCCCGACTGGATGACATGGTCAACAACCGAACCAGTGGTGGTTCTCGTGCCGGAGTTTGATTGGGAGGGCGCGAACCTGCCGCTTGTGCCCTCAATCCGGGGCAATATGAATGAACCTGTCCGGCAATTGCGAGATCCGGCTATCTTCGTAGAAGAAGGACGAATTTATTTGCTCTATTCCGTTGCTGGCGAATCAGGAATCGCCATTGCCGAGATTCATTGGCCCTGATGTTGAACGCCAAACGGTTCTGGTAGGCACCCAGGTCGCCACGCTGCTGTGCAACTCGCGTGATGGCCAGGTCGACGGATGTGATGGATGCCTGTGCGCTGGACTGGCTGGCGACGGAGTTGCCCCCCATGTTCAGCACGGCACCCGTTGCGCTCATATCGTTGATACTGATTTCGATTCGGTGCACG
>CBDUUP010000113.1:0-11399 GCA_965370435.1 uncultured Anaerolineales bacterium
GCGGAAATCCTTGTCTTTGGCGGCTTTGCGAATAATTCCTTTCAAAGCTTTGGGATTTATGGTGGGCGCGGGGGCGTCTTCTGCTTGGAGGTCTACTTTGGGGTGGGTGAAAATCAAGGCGGCGTGGATGGGAGGGATTTCATCTTCGGACAGATGTTTGCCCAGGCTTCGCTGGATGGCTGTGATCTCGTCAGCAATCTCTCGATCCGGCCGGCCGATGCCCTCCTGGGCGAAGATTTTTTGGTAGGCGAGCATTATTCCGCCTCCGCGCTGCCGCCAGCGTCCTTTTTCGAAGGTGATAGCCCCTCGCTGGTGATAATGGAAAAACGCCCATACCCCGGCCGGGCCGACCAAGAGGTGGAAGGTGGGGCTGGAATAATGGTAAAGAGTATAGTTCCGGTCTAAACCTTTGAGGGCGGTGTTGATGTGTTCATCAGGGCGAGGGCGGCGGCCCCAGCGGTTGCTGAAATAAAACCCGATCTGGGAGAGGATATAGCCAACTGCAATGGCGATCAATGTAAGATTGAGGTATTGATCCCATCGAAGGATAACGGGTATGACTCCGGCGATCAAGATAGCCGAGCCGCCCAGAGCGGTGATCAAGCCAATTCGGGAGTTACGGCGGATCAATTTCTCGTTGGTAATGATTATCATTCTGAGTATCCTTTCAGCGCCAGGCAGGCGTTCTGCCCTCCCAGGCCGAAGGAATTGGAAAGGGTGACGTTCACGGTTTTGCTGCGGGCCTGGTTGGGAGCGTAATCCAGGTCCAATTCCGGGTCTGGGTTTTCGTAATTTATGGTTGGGGGAATGAGGTTATTTTGGATGACCAGGGCGCAGGCAACCGCTTCCAGAGCGCCAGAAGCGCCCATAGCGTGTCCTAGCATGGATTTGGTTGAACTGATTACTAGATCGTACGCGCCTTCGCCAAATACAGCTTTGATGCCTTTGGTCTCGGCAGCGTCATTCAGGGGAGTTGAGGTTCCGTGGGCGTTGATGTAGTCAATGTCCTGGGGAGACAATTGGGCGTCCTCTATGGCCCAGCGCATGGTGCGGATCGGCCCGGAAGCGTCAGGGGAAGGGGCGGAGATGTGATAGCCATCGGTGGAAGAGGCATGTCCGGCAACCTCGGCGTAAATGCGCGCGCCGCGTTCTAATGCGTGTTCCAGGCTTTCCAATACCAATACGGCCGCGCCCTCCGAAAGCACGAAGCCCTCTCGCTGGGCGTCGAAGGGACGGGAGGCAGCTTCTGGATTGTCATTGTAATTGACCGGAAGGGCGCGCATGGAACAGAATCCGCCAATGCCATAGTCCGCCACAATTGCTTCGGTGCCGCCGGAGATGACGACGTCCGCTTTTCCATGGCGGATGAATTCTGCCCCATCGCCCACAGCTTGAGTGCCGGTAGCGCAGGCAGTGACCACAGTGCTGTTGGGGCCTAAGCATTGATATTCTTTCGCTATAATGAAAGCGGATAAATTCTGGATACCTCCCAGGGCCGTGAAGGGATTGAGTTTGTTTAGACCTTTTGTACGCAAGATTTCTACTGCCTGGATGGTCATTTCTACGCCGCCCATGGCGGTGCCGAAAGCGACTCCGGCGCGCTCAGGGTTGGGCATGGTATCCGGCAGCCCTGAGTCTGCCATCGCATTTCTGGCAGCGGCCAGGGCAAACTGGGCAGAGCGGGGGAAACGACGGGCCTCTTTTTTGTTCATGTAGGCCAGGGGGTCGAAATCCTTTATCTCCCCGGCGATCTGGCAGGGGAAAGCGCTGGCATCAAATGAGGTGATCCGGCTGATGCCTGATTTTCCGGCAACCAGGTTGTCCCAATATTCTTGGAGGGTTGAGCCGACGACGCTGGTAACTCCCATGCCGGTGATAACGACGCGTTTGCGATTCATTCAGTCTCCTATTCTTTGAGGGCTTGTAAGCGTTCTTCGATGGCGGATCGGATGGAGTCGAGCAGATTTGCTTCCACCGCCTGGCGGGCTTTGCCGATGCCGCTCACCAAAGCGCGGGCGTCGGAGCGTCCATGTCCGACAAAGATCAGGCCGTTCAGCCCCAGGAGGGGAACAGCGCCGATCTCGCCGGGATCCATGATTTTGCGCATGGCGGAAAATGCTGGTTTCGCCAGCAATGCGCCCAGGGTGGTTCGCAGGGTGGCGGTCATCTCTTCACGCAGTACGTCGGTGAGCAGCTTGGCGACGGCTTCGCTGGCTTTGATCATCACGTTTCCGGTAAAGCCATCAGTGACGACGACGTCGGCCTCGCCGCCGAAGAGTTCCTTTCCTTCGACGTTGCCGATGAAGTTGAGGCCGCTGGATTCCATCAGGGGGTAGGTTTCTTTCACCAGGTTGTTGCCTTTGCCAGCTTCCTCGCCATTGGAGAGAAGGCCTACGCGGGGGTTGGTGACGCCCAGCGCTTTCTCGGCGTAGACGGCGGCCATGACGGCGAACTGTACCAGGTAAAGGGGTTTGCACTCTGCATTGGCGCCAATGTCGGCGACCATGCAGTGGCCTCCTTTTACGGGGAGCATTGCGCAAAGGGTGGGGCGTTTGACCCCTCGGATACGGCCCAGGCGGAACAGGCCGTTGGCCATAGCGCCGCCAGTGTTTCCGGCGGTGACGAAAGCGTCCCCCTGGCCGGATTTCAGCAAGTCCATCCCTATGGCCATGGAGTTGTCCGCTTTGCGCCGGGCGTTTTTGGCGGGCTTGTCGCCCATTTCCAGCACTTCGGGGGCGTGGATGATTCGGACGGGAGCTTTATCGGTGTTTATCTTTTCCAGGCGAGGGGCGAGTATCTCTTGGTTTCCAACCAGCAGTATCTCGTCCCCGTAGAGACGCGCCGCGTCTACCGCAGCCTGCGCTTCTGGCTCGGGGTAGGTGTCGCTGCCCATCGCGTCTAGGACTATTCGCATTGTGGTTCTCCTTAAATGTTTCGATTATGACAAGGCGTTTCAGGTAGTAATGCGTTCAAAATCTTGCGCTGACTTATCCATGCCGTCGGGTTGGCGAACGTAGATTTATTCGCTTGCCTTGACAGGATGGATAGGGGGATTATAATACCAAAATATTGCGCTAGTGCTGGAACTGGCAGACAGGCATGGTTGAGGGCCATGTGCCGCAAGGCGTGTGGGTTCGATTCCCACCTAGCGCACACGGGGCCGCCGAAAGGCGGCTTTTTGTGTGGGGGAGTGAAGCTATTGATGGGCTGCATAGGCTTGCATAGGATAGACGAACTTGTTGAAATTGGCAAGTGTGTTTTTGTTGTTGGCTTTGGAGGTAAATGGTAAATAATTAAGAAAATTAAAAAAATTTCACCACAGAGACACGGAGAGCACAGAGTTTTAAAAGTATTTTTCTGGGGTGAGATGGTTGGAATATTGAAACGCTGAAACACTGAATCACTGAGTCACTGAATCACTGAAAAATTTTACGGGATACCGCAATTGGTTTGAGGAGTTGTTAGTTCACCGATGATTTTATTCCGATGCGCAAAACGTCAATCACCAAGTATAATTAGGTTTGTGAATTAACTAATTTCTTATGGAGGAGCATTATGAGTGTCAAATTCCCTGAACCCGAATGGGTGGATGCAATGGTCGAGAAATTAAACACTGACGAAAAATATGCCCAGGTGGCGAGTAACTGGGAAGGGGACTTTATCTATGATATTGAAGCTGACGATATGCTGCCAGAGCGCGTCAGGATTTATATGGACCTGTGGCACGGGAAGTGTCGCCAGGCATATATATTGGAGCCATCCAGCGACCAGGGATCAGCTTTCGTCTTGCAGGCGCCCTACAAAGATTTCATCCGGGTTTTGAAGGGTGAACTTCATCCCATGCAAGCCATGATGACACGTAAATTGAAAGTGAAAGGGAGTATGGCCTACATGATGCGCAATGTGCCCACTGTCTTGGAATTTGTGCGTTGCGCTCAAGAAGTCACATCCAATATCGAGGGTGAGTAGGGAGAACCATGCAGCCGATACTGAAAGTGAATTTGAATTCGGGTGAAATTGACAAGTATGATATTCCCCAGGATTGGGCGCGGGATTATTTGGGCGCCGCTCCCCTGGCGGCCCGAATCCTGTATGACCACCTCACATTGGAAATTGCCCCGCTTTCCCCGGAGGCTTCTCTACTTTTCCTCACCGGCCCGTTGACCGGCACTTCCGGTCCGGCGGTGGGGCGTTTCGTGGTTTGCGGCCGCTCTCCAGCTACCGGTTTATGGGGAGAGGCGAATTGCGGCGGATTCTGGTCTACGGATTTACGGAAGGCTGGATATGACGGCGTTTGGCTGACCGGTAAAGCGCAGGAGCCGGTTTATCTATGGATACAGGACGACGAGGTAACGCTCCGCTCCGCCGAACACCTTTGGGGTTTAGACACCTACGAGACTATCCAAGCGGTTGAAGATGAACTGGAGCAAAAGGGAGTGAGGGCGGCGGTGATCGGCCCGGCCGGAGAAGCGGAGATTCCCTTCGCCATCATCATGTGCGACCACGGCCGCGCGGCCGGGCGCACCGGCATGGGCGCGGTGATGGGGTCCAAGAATCTCAAGGCTATCGCGGTCAAGGGGCGGGGGGTGATTCCCGTGGCAGATCCGGAAGAATATCATAAACTTCGTTCGCAAGCCAATCGTGATCTTCGTACAGATACATTTACAGCGGCCCTCAATTCGCTAGGATCCGCCAATGGGGCTGAATATTTTGACTATCTCGGCGAAATGCCCAAGCGTTATTTCCAGAGGGGGGAATTTGAAGGCGTCTCTAAGGTATCCGGATCTGCCTTTGCTGAAACTATTTTGACCGGCAAAAGCGCATGCCATGCCTGCGTGATCGCTTGCGGGAGAAGGGTCACTTTATCTGAAGGAGAGGAGCGGAAAGGACCGGAATATGAGACCATCGTTGGGTTTGGACCTAATCTTTGGATTGATGATAAATCCGCCATCACACTGCTGGGAGAGTTGTGCGATGAATATGGCATGGATGTCATCAGCCTGAGCAATATTATCGGACTTTCGTTCATGTTGTATGAGCAGGGTGTGATCACCCTGGAAGATACTGGCGGTCTGGCGTTGGAATGGGGGAGCGTTGAAGCGGCGACACAGTTGGTGCATCTCACCGCGAAAAAAGAAGGGATCGGCGAGTACTTGGCGTTGGGGGCGTTGGGGATGGCCCGTCATTTTGGGGATGAGGGCGCGGCTGTGCAGGTTAACGGCCTAGAAGTTCCTTACCACGACCCACGCGGCTTCTCTGGGATGGCTTTGGTTTATGCGACCTCGCCGCGGGGCGCATGCCATAACCAGTCGGAATACTTTTTGGTGGAAATGGGCCTAACCGAGGAGAGCTTGGGTATTGAATTTTTCGATAGTAAGGCTGGCGCAGAGAAATCGGCTAACGTGGCATTGCATCAGGATTGGGATGCTTTTCGGAATGCGCTGGTCATTTGCACATTCGCAAATCTACCGCCAGCGGTTATTTTAGATCTGGTCAATGCAGCTTGCGGGTACGATCTTCAATTTGAAGATATGATGAAGTATGGCGAAAGAGGCTGGAACCTCAAGCGAGTCATCAACAACCGTTTAGGCTTGACCCGCTCCGACGACAGACTTCCCCGCCAGTTGCTAGAGCCGTACACAGATGGCGGTTCAGCGGGATTCGTGCCTGATCTGGAGGGGATGCTGGCAGCCTATTACGAGGCCCGGGGTTGGGATCCTCAGACTGGTTTCCCGACTCAGGAAAAGCTGAGTGATCTAGGGTTGGGCTGGGCGGCAGGAGATTTATGGCCGGAGAGTTGATCTTCCTCACCGGCGGGACGGGCTTTTTGGGACGGCATCTTGCGCCACTCTTGCTTCAGGAGGGGTATCGCCTGCGGATGTTGGCGCGCCCGACCTCCCCGGTGGATTGGCTGGCGGGCCGCGGGGTTGAACTGGTGATTGGGGATTTGAACGACGGGGAAGCGCTGCTCAAGGGGATGAAGGATTGCGAGTATGTGATCCATGCCGCCGGGCATTTCCGTTTGTGGGGGACGCAAGAGACATTCGAGAGCGTGAACGTGGAAGGGACCGCCCGAGTGGCGGAAATTGCTTCGAGTTTCGACATTAAACGTTTTGTCTACATTTCATCGGTGGCTGTGGTGGGCGATCCGCCGCCGGGTCAGATCATTGACGAGATGTCCCCCTGTAATCCCCAGGATGCTTATCAACAGAGCAAATTTGATGCGGAACGAAAAATCACCCAATTGGTTGACGCCTCCAGTCTTCCGGCGGTGATCTTGCGCCCAGGGGCTTTTTACGGCCCGTACGGACGCTATGGATTCAACCGGATATTCATCGAGGACCCCATGCGCGGCTTGCGATTCAAGGTGGACGGGGGGAATCATTATATCTTTCCGGTCTTTGTCCAGGATGCGGCCCAGGCGATTTGCCTTGCGATGCGGCAGGGCAGGGTTGGCGAAATCTATAATATCTCGGATCTTTCGGTTACTCACAATGTAGTTGACCGAATCGTCAGCGACCTGTTGGGGATCGGACAATGGCGGATCAATATGCCCAGCAGTCTGATGATCGCTCTGGCCGCCTTGATGGAATGGTGGGCCAAGATCAGCCGCCGGGAGCCTTTTTACCCCTTGAACTTGCGCCATTACGTTTTCAACGATTGGCAGGTGAACAGCGACAAAGCCCGCGCTGAACTGGGGTTTTCCCCTACGCCCTTGGAAGAAGGACTCCGGCAGACGATAGCCTGGTATCAGGCTGAAGTGCGAAAGTAGAGGGCGCGAAGATGAAATTGGTCACAGTGCCTGAAATGCTTCAAATCGAAAGGGAGGCGGACGCCAGCGGCCACAGCTATTCACAGATGATGGAGAATGCCGGTCGAGGACTGGCTGAGGCGGTTCGCGATGCGTATAGCCATTTTGAGGAGGGCGGTGTGATGGCGTTGGTGGGTTCGGGGAATAACGGAGGGGATGCGTTGGTTGCATTGACTTACTTGGTGGAAAGGGGTTGGCCGGCAGCCGCATACCTGGTTCGCCCACGTCCGGTTGATGATCCGCTGGTGAAACGCCTGAGAAATGAAGAAGGGGAGATATTTTATATGGAGGAAGACCCAGATTATGAAACCTTGAAATCCTTGTTAGCCAGCCGGAGAGTTTTGATGGATGGCGTCCTGGGGACGGGCATCCAATTGCCGCTGCGCGAGCAAATTGCTGAGGTGTTGGCGGTTGTCCAGAGAATATTGCTGGAAATGGATGACCGGCCGGTGGTGGTCGGGGTGGATTGCCCTTCCGGGGTGGATTGTCAGAGTGGGGAGGCGGCCGCGGAGGTTCTGCCCACGGATATGACCGTGTCTATGGCGGCGGTGAAAGTTGGGCTGCTCAAGCTCCCGGCGTTTGGTTTGTTGGGCGATCTGCGAGTGGTGGGGATTGGGCTTCCTGATGATCTCCCCTCCTGGGAGGATATAAGGCGGGAGGTTCCAGATGGCCTTATGGTCAAGGCGATATTGCCTCCCCGACCTCTGGACGCGCATAAAGGCACTTTTGGCACTGTGTTGGCCGTGGCTGGTTCGTTGAATTATACCGGCGCGGCATTGCTGGCCGGGGAGGCGGCGTTCCGCATAGGGGCGGGATGGGTGACGCTGGCGGTGATTGGGCCGGTGCACCGCGCTCTGGCAGGCCATTTCCCCGAAGCGACCTGGCTGCCTCTCCCGGATGTGGATGGGTTCATTGCGGCGGAGGCTGCCGAGATAGTGAGGGGCAACCTGGACCGGGTCACCGCGTTGCTGGTCGGGCCTGGTTTGGGGATGAAGGAGCCTACCCGAGATTTCATGGAGGCCTTGATTGATCCTGAATTGCCTTCGATGGTGGTTGACGCTGATGGCCTGAAAATCTTAGCTCAAATCCCGGGGTGGGCAGCCCGGCTGCCGTCGCCCGCGATTCTGACGCCTCATCCGGGTGAAATGGCTGTATTGACCGGACTTCCAAAAGAGGATATTCAAGCCAATCGCATCCAGGTCGCAGAAGATTTTGCGGGTCAATGGGGACACGTGGTGGTTCTGAAAGGGGCGTTCACCGTCATCGCCGGGCCGGATGGACGAACCGCGATGATCCCGGCCGCGACGCCGGCATTGGCACGGGCGGGGACCGGCGATGTCTTGGCGGGGATGATGACGGGCTTGCGGGCGCAAGGGGTGGAGGCTTTCCCGGCGGCAATTGCAGGCGCATGGCTTCACGCTCAGGCTGGATTGCGGGCGGCTGAGAAAATGGGCAGTACGGCGGCGGTCCTGGCGGGGGATGTGTTGCGGGCGGTGGGGGATGTTTTGGGGGATTTGGAGAGACTCAGCGATTGAAGTCGCATGACGACTAAAGTCAGGCGACTAAAGTCGCGCCAACATTTACGAAGTCCGCCCCTTCGAGAAAAGCCTCAGGGCAAAGCCTTCGGCGGACTAAAAACGGCTATTGGATCAAAGAATTGTATTGGGTGAAAAGGCGAGAGACTGGCATGAGCCAGTCTCTCGTTGGACTCGGGGTTAAATACCACCTGTAACCCCTCATGGGTGGAAAAACTTCACTCCGCTTGGAAAGAGAAACCTAGCTGGAGGCTTTCTTGGCGGCAGGTTTCTCGCCGTCTCCGGAAGCTTTCTTGGCAGCGGGTTTTCCGCCGTCTCCGTCAGTCTCTTTTTTCTTGCGGGTGGCCGCTTTCTTGCCAGCCTCGATAGCGTCTCCAATGCGGGCTTTTTGTTCTTCAAGCACCAGTTGGCCGCGTTCACGCAGGTTGTCGGCGCGCTCTCGGGCCATGGCGGCCAGTTCTTCTGCGCGGGTGCGGGCTTCCAGGGCGGCGGCCTCGGCGCGAGCGTAGGCCTCTTCCGCGGTCTCAACAGCTTTGTCGCGCAGTTCTATGCTCCGGTCTCGGATGATGGTCCGGGTCTCTTCGCCGGATTGGGGGGCCAGCAGCAGAGCTACGACCGCGCCAACCAATCCGCCAATTACAAAACCAGAAAAGAATGCGCCAAATTCGTCACGATCAGACATTGTAAACCTCCAATATTGGGATTAAACTAACGATCTCGAGTTAATTTGAGAAGATCCAGCACGCGTTTTAATCCGGCCAGATATTCATTGAGCTTGATGACCGGCTCGACCATGTTGTCGGTCAGGAATTCGGTCGTGCCGCGCAGGGTGTTCACCGTTTCGCTGGTGGATTCTAAGATGGGTTTCACTTCATTTTGCAGCAAGTTTATCAGCCGGGCAACCTGGATGACCAGGAGGGTCAGCGCCGCGCCGATGACGAGGGCTTCAAACGCCATGAAAATGATAAAGATGTCCCGGATGGTTTCGGTGGGCGATCCGGGTTGGAGCAAATAGAGAACCGAGATTACCACCGCGGCGATAATGAACACCACCACGATGACGCCAACGATGATGATCCTCCGCTGCTGGGCTTTTTCCTCAGGAGTGAGGGGAGGCTTGGTTGGAGTCGTATTCTCCGCGGGGTCAACCAGAGGAGCGGTTTCGGTTTCCATGCTCATTATTATACATTACATTAAGGCGTAATACCAAGCAGGCGGGGGAACCAATACCACAACACATCCGCGGCAGGTTTCCCGTGGATGGAAAGGGATTTGTCCTCCAGGGTGGTGGGCGGGTAGTATCCCCGACTGACAAATCCGGTTATCCAATCCCGGCTGTTGACAACTTTCAGGAGGGTGTTGTAGGCATCTACTTGCTCTTGCAGGTCAAGTTGAACGCTGGAAATGTCCCGGTTGGGACGGCTGAGGGCCTCCAGGCGCAAGCATCCGACCTGGGTGTTGGGGATGCAGCCGGTGATGCCGCCGTCCGCGGAGGGGTAGCCCACGCTCAAGATAATGGGCTTTTTGATCTGGACTTGAAAGAGGGCTAATTGACCGTCCACTAAACGGGCGGCTTCAATTTCCAGTTCTTCTGCGGAGGCGTTGGGGTTGGTTGTGAGAGCGGGCGACCAGAGCACATATATTTGGTCTACGCTGTCGAGGAAGGCAGGATAGGATTGGATGCCTTCTGGGAATGGCAGCGCCCAGGCAAGCGTTCCGTCAAAGCGGGAGCGGACCTCGGCCAGCAGTTCCCGCCATCTCGCTTCGGCGTTGGCTGGGAGATTGGAGGGGTTGCCGTCGGGCAGGGTTCCGCCGGGAAGGGCAGGGGTGATCCAGTCGCCGCCTAGAATTAAAGTTTGCGCGCCCTGACGGGAGGCCAGGTCGGCGTGGTGCAAGGCGAAGATCCGGTAGCGTTCAAACCAGGACTCCCACCAGGCGTTGTCGCGGGGGGCTTCCAGCCACCAGGTATCTGGATCGGAAGGGAAGCGAGGGGTTGGCTGGAGGGCGACGTTTAGATTGCGCTGGCGGGCTTTTTCCATCGTCCCCGCCAGGTCCAGCCAGAGGGCGTCATTCCCGGCAACTTGTTCCAGCACCGGCGGATTGTTGCGGGTGTAGGTCCAGGTTGGGTTGAGGATCACCCAATTGGCGCCCAGGTATTTCACGTTATCCAAGGCTCGCGAATATAGCGAATCCCAGGAAGGGTGATAGCCAGCCTGGAAAGCTACCCCAGCTACGAAATTCGAGTCACGGGCGAGGATGTCAACGGAAGGGACGGATGTTGATTCTCTCAATGGTGAGAGCCATTGCCAATCCTTCACCGCGTCTATCATGGTCTGGGTGAGCAGGCTGGTGCTCACCGGGCGACCGGTGGGGTTTCTGCCTGCGGTTTGGAGATCGTCTGCGCTGCCGCATTGAGCGTCCCGGCAATAGCGATAACTGATGGTGCTCAGATCATCCAGGGGGCTGTGCAGGGCATATATCCAGCGGTTGGAATCTGTGGTCGGCCACATGGGGATAGGTTCGGTCCATCCGAACGGGTTTAACTGTAAGAAAATCGTGTCGCCGCTGCGGGTGTGATCGGGAACGGTCACGTCAAACCAGATGGGGGAGGAGCTTTTAGATTTCCAGGTTTCGACGAGATCCTCAACCAGGAAGGTTTGGAGACCATCCGGCACGATCAGTTGGCGCACCCGGAAGCGGCCATCTTGGGTTTGTTCAGCGTTCCAGAAGCCATCTCCCAGGGTAAATTTGTAGCGGATATCCACCCCTGCGGGGAGAGAAATTGAGATCGAATAACGTCCATCGGCTTGTTTAGTGAGCGCCGGCATGCGGGAGGCCATTGTGCTGACCCCTCCAGACAGGCTGGCGTAGGTATTGCCCAGTTGGTATAGATTGCCTGCCAGACGCACCGGCGTGCCGTCCACTGTGTCTTGGGGGACGATGGTAAGAAAGGTGACAGTCACCATTGGCGCTTGACGCATCTGGATGGGGGCGGGCGTGGTTAGATCGGCGGCAACGGTCGCACCTTGTTGAAAGGTGCGATAGGAGCCATC
>CBDUUP010000114.1:0-11360 GCA_965370435.1 uncultured Anaerolineales bacterium
CTCCTGCTTTCATCTCTGCCATCGTCCGTTTGCACTAGTTCTAGACATGAGCCAACCGGATTATCCTTCCGACGATTTTCAAAAGAGACCACCTAAGCGTGGCAACGTTCTTTATGTCTATGAGGCGCAGGCGACCCGGCTAAAACCTCGACTCCTGGGATAAGTATGGTGAATAGATAAGGACGCGGAGAGGAGGGAATCTATAACATTCAGATACGATAGAGTCTACTCGCGGTAGACGACGCCTTTTTGCCAGGCGTAGACGGCGGCTTGGGTGCGGTCGGCGAGGTGGAGTTTGCTCAAGATGTTGCTGACGTGGCCTTTGACGGTGTATCCGCTGATGACCAATTCTTCGGCGATCTCGGCGTTGCTCATCCCATTGGCGATCAGTTTGAGGACTTCCATCTCGCGTTTGGTCAACTCGGTGAAGGGGTTGGACTCGTCTCGCTTAGCGCCGTGGAGTTCCTGGATGACGCGGGAGGCCACGCGGGGGTGGAGGGTGGGTTCGCCACGGGCGGCTCTCTTCACGGCTTCGGCCAGCTCTTCCATTTTGACATCCTTCAAGATGTAGGAGAGCGCTCCGGCTTTGAGGGCTGGGAAGATGTGCTCGTCGTCGTGATAGGAGGTCAACACAACGATTTGGGTGCGGGGGCTGAGGTCCTTGACCCGGCGGGTGGCTTCCACTCCATCCATGCCGGGCATGATGAGGTCCATCAAGACCACATCGGGGATCTGAGTCTCGACCATTTTTACGGCCGCGGCGCCAGATTCTGCTTCCCCAATGACGGTGAATTCGTCATGGGCGTCAAAGAAGGCCCGGATGCCCTGGCGGACAATCTCGTGGTCGTCCACCAGCAGGACTGTGATGGGATCATTCATGAATTTCGCTCTCCTCGCTCTCGGTTGGCCGGTGGAGGGGGACGGTGAAGGATAGGCTGGTCCCTTCTCCGAGGGCGGTTTCGATGGTCAGGGCGCTTCCCAGGGCGTTGACCCGTTCACGCATAGATTGAAGCCCGAAACCGCTATGTACCTTATCAGGGTCAAAACCGAGTCCATCATCGCTTATGGTGAACGTAATCTCTTGTTTGCCGTAGGCCAGCCCGACTTCTACGTGTTTGGCCTGGCTGTGCCGGGCGGCGTTGGCGAGGGCCTCCTGGACAATTCGGAAGATGGCCTGCTCAATATCGAGAGGCAGGGATCGTTCCTGCTGGACGCGGACATCAACTTCAATCCCATTCTGGCGGGACCAATCCAGGGTATATTCCCGCACGGCGGAGGCCAAGCCTTTATCCTCCAGGGCGGCAGGGCGCAGTTCCTGGATGAGGTTGGTCAACTCCTTGCGCAGGTCAAAGATCAAACGCTCGGCTTCTTCGATATGGGTCTCTGCGGCGGCGGGATCGTTGTGAAGCAGCTTGCGGGCCGCGCTGATCTGGGCGGCGGCGGCGAAGGCCTGCTGTTTGGCGCTGTCGTGCAGGTCGCGGGCCAGGCGGTTGCGCTCTTCCACTACCACAAATTGGCTGCGGGTTTCTAATAATTGTTGAAGCTGCTGGGCCATGTGATTCAGGCGGCGGACTAACAGGCCCAATTCATCTCCCGAGGGGTCATCGACAAAAACGTCGAAATCGCCTTGACTCCAACCGAGGGTCGCTTCGGCGAGGCGGTCTAGTCTATGCACCAACCCGCGGGCGGCCAGATAGCCGAAAACTGTACCAATCAATCCAGCTACCAACGCAAAGAACAACATGCTGATTCCAAGAATCGGAAACAGATCGCCAAACAATGACGTAATGGATGGCACCGCGACTGACATAACTAGCGCTCCCAATACTTGTTCATTGGCGGCATCCATTATCGGCACGACCATGACAACATCGTTATCCGAGTTTGGGGCTGAATACAGGAATTGGGTATCCATTTCGCCTGCCAGAGCAGACTGGAGAGGACTTTCCATTCCTTCTATGCTCTGGGGATCAAGCAAGCGTCCGATCATGCCATTATCCACGTAATCGGGAGGTGAGACAGCCAGGAGGATTCCATCACTCCCAACGATCAACAACCCGTCTGTTTCTTGGACGTTGATCCCTAACGCGTATGGCGCAGGTCTGATCCGATCCAGCCAGATATCCATCTCTTCCTGGTTCGGATGCGCTTCTGACAGGTAATGTTGAAGATCAGAGGTGTATTCAGTGATGACTAAATTTATGAACTGCGTTTGCAGATACCCAGTGTCAATCATAAGCGTGAGAACACCGGCTGCCGCAATGTAGAGGATCAATTCCACCGCAAGTAAAGCCCCGACGGTCACGACAGTGTAGCTCAATGTTAATTTCCATCGAAGCTGCCGGAAGCGATCAGAGAAAGTCGTGGGTATGCTCATAGACGTATTATAGTACGGGAATGATGTCTGTTGGTAGAAAGACTGCTCCCTCTTCAGGTGGCAGCCTGGAGAAGAGGGAAGCAGGCGTAAGAATGGTCAGGGATGGCGCTCAAGAGATCTTAGAATACCCCGAAGTACAAGGCCACGAAGCGCAAGGTGTTCAAAAGGCCGTGAGCGATGATGGTGATCCACAGGTTCCGCCCGGACTTATGGTAGATAAAACCGAACAAGAGTCCCATTGCAGCGGTGCCTGCGATACCGGCAGGGCCTTCGACGTAATGGGCGAACCCGAATACGACGGCGCTCAGAACCACCGCCAGCGCCGATCCAAGCCTGGTGTTCTGGAAAAAATCACCGAAGCGGTTGATGAGGAAGGCTCGATAGAGCATCTCTTCACCGAAGGTGATAAATGTCCAGGCCAGGGTGACACCGAAGATCAAGACTGACAGGTCGCCAACCATTGGTTCGAAGCGGCTGAGGTCCGCCGGTTCCACCTCGAACCCCGGCAGGTTCTGGATAAGCGCATCCGACATAGTGATAACGATTATCGTCCCTACCATTGCGGCGAAGCTCAGAAGGATGGTTCGGGGCCAGTTTTTGGGCCGGGCTAACCCGATTTTGCGCCAGCTCGTGCCTCGCATTTTCAGCACCACCGCGCCAATGATGACGCTGACCACAAATCCCAGGTTGACGACCATGCCGCCAGCCATCGTGTCAGTTCTGATCACATTGCCCAGGATGACGATCCCGATAATAGGCGCGAAAACGATCAGGATATCCAGCAGGCCTTGAAATCTCTTGGCGCTCATCTGCCCGCTTGCGCCTTCACTCATAGAGAGCGTTGTTTGGTTGTTCATTGTTCATCTCCTTTTCGATAGTTGATTTGATGTAGGCATAGGATAAAGCTTTTCAGCATAAAACACACGAGCCTGGAGAGGGGTCTTTAGCAGTGCTGGAGAGGGGGTTGGGTTTGGGTCAGGTGGATGACCGGTGGAGTGTAATTAGGGATGGAGTGGAGAAGAAGCAGAGAGGTTTAACACTCGATAGAGCGCGAAATTCATACAAGAATAATAGTTAATGAAATCAGTTTATAATATCCCTCCCAACCTTATCACTCCAGAGGAGTTCTCCCATGAAATTATCCCCAAAAACCACACTTATTCTGGGGGGACTGATTTTATTATCCGGTTGTACATCTCCCGCCACGCCTACTGCGGCTCCACCTATACCTACCATCACGCCTACGGCCGCGCCTACGACCACGCCTACTCCCAATGTCCAGCCTATATCCTTGATGCCCGAAGGGACTGATGGATTCGCCTGGTGGAACGATACCGTATTTTACGAGATTTTTGTCCGCAGTTTCGCGGACAGCGACGGAGACGGGGTCGGCGACTTCAACGGGTTGACCGCCAGCCTTGATTACCTCAACGACGGGGATCCGGCGACCACCAGCGACCTGGGAATAACCGGTATATGGTTGATGCCTATCAATCCCAGCCCCTCCTATCACGGCTACGACGTGACCGATTATTATGATGTCAATCCCGACTACGGCAGTATGGAGGATTTTCAACGTTTCTTAGAAGAGGCTCACGAACGGGGCATCCGGGTTATCATGGACTTGGTGCTCAATCACACCTCCAGCCACCATCCCTGGTTCGCGAAAGCCCAAAATCCAAATTCGGAGCATCACAATTGGTACGTGTGGGCCGAGAATCCCCTGGGGCCAGGCTGGCACTCCGTCGCCAACGGCAGCCGGTATTACTACGGATTGTTCTGGTCGGGGATGCCCGATCTGAACTACGAAAACCCCGACGTTACCGCCCAAATGTACGCTGTAGCCGCTTTCTGGCTCACCGAGGTGGGCGTGGACGGCTTCCGGCTTGACGCCGCCAAACACCTGATTGAAGACGGCCTGGAGATTTCCAACACACCCGCCACACACGAATGGTTCGAGGACTTTCGGGTGATGTATAAAGCCCTCAATCCGGAGGCTATCACGGTTGGCGAAGTCTGGGACGCCACTATCCTTATGGCCGAGTACGTTCAGGGCGACGAGTTCGATCTGGCTTTCAACTTCGACCTGGCGGCTGGCTACCTCAACGCCGCGCAATCGGGGCGCAGCCTCCCGGCAATCTCCCCTATCCGAATGGGGCTTCCCTATTTCCTACCCAACCAATTCGCCCCATTCCTGACCAACCACGACCAGAACCGGGTGATGTCCATTCTGGGCGGCGACCTGGACCAGGCCAAACTTGCCGCCGCGCTGCTGCTCACCGGGCCGGGAACGCCTTTCATCTATTATGGGGAGGAAATCGGGATGCTGGGGATGAAGCCGGATGAGGACATCCGCACACCCATGCAGTGGAGTGCAGAAACCGGCGGGGGCTTCACCACCGGGGAGGCCTGGCATGACCTCAACCAAGATTACACCCAGAAAAACGTCGCCAACCAGACCGACGACTCATCCTCCTTGCTCTGGTGGTACCGAACGCTGATCCAGTTGCGCAACCAGCACGCGGCCCTGCGGGTCGGTGAGACCCTCCTGGTGGACAGCGGAAACCACGGGGTCTACGCCATCCTCCGAGCCAGCGAGGGCGAGACCATTCTGGTGGTCATCAACTTGACCGGCCAACCGGTGAGCGACTACGCCCTCTCTTTGAATGCTTCACCCCTGGTGGATGGAGACTATCCCGCCTACTCCCTGCTGGACGACTCCCTCCTCGCCGCCATAACGATGAGCGGCGGCGCATTCGAGGAGTATCGCCCTCTTGAAACTCTAGATGCATATCAAGTATTGGTCATTCAGATATCTAAATGATCGCGCCGGGAGGGAAGGGCAACCGGCAGGCTGTCCAAGCCTCTTAACGTCACATTCGCAGCCCGACTCTCCACGGTGAACATGAAAACGGCGGCGAAATTCTCGGCGGTGAGTTCGGCTTGGGCGACACTCACGGGGGTGAAGTCGCTCAACCAGGCCTCCTGCATGCCCTGTTCCGCCCAGACGATATCGACCACCCGGGTGTGGTTGGTGGCTCCAGGAGGCGCGCCGCCGAGACGCCATTGTTCGCCAACCGGAAGCACGTCCCGGACTCGCATCACCCCCCCGCTGGGATATCCTTCCTGGCTGAGGGACATCACCGCGAAAGCCCAATCCGCAGGGTTGTCGCCCAGGAGGGCCTTGGGCACACGGATGGTGATCTTGCGCTGGCCGGGGTCCACCAAGATCTGGAACTCACTTGAGGTGGCGATCTGGTTGGGGCCTTCAACACCCGGGGTGTAGATTCCGGCGGTCCAGCCCTCGGCGTGGATGGCGAAATCCCAGGCGAAGGGATCTAGCAGGGTCAGGTTGCGTCCGGGTAGAAGCGCCTTCCCGCCCACGCCATCCTGATCTGCGTCAATGTAGATATCGATGGTTTGAAGCGAAAGCCCGTTGGGGGAACCCCAGGGGTTATCCACCGGCCCCCGCATCACGATCTTGAAAACTATATTCTCATCGTCTTCGCCCATTTGGAAGTTGAGGATGTCGAAGTTGCCCCCGCTGAAGACAGAATCCGATGGATAAGTATAGGTTCCCGGCCCGTAATCGTCGCTGGCCGGGTCGTCGATCTCCAATAAGACTGTGGTCGTGCCTACGTCGGGGACCGCTAACTGGGCGGGTCCCATGCCGGGCAGGGAATCGACGTCCACGTCGGCGTCAACGCCCGCTATGGTCTGGGTCTCTTGATAGAAGGCCCGGAAACTGATCCGGTCGCCGGTGTCCGCGTTCCCCAGATCGGTGAAGGAAAGGCGGAACTCGATCCCCTCTCCAACTGCGGCCTCCAACCCCGAATCTGCTACCAGACTCCACCTCTCGTCTCCCTCTGCGAGGTAATACGCCGCTCCTGTGAACTGGCCATCTTCGATATTCAGCGTTACCAGGGCTTCCCCGCCGAAACCCAGCAGGGTTCCGCTTCGGGTGAAATTGTTGACCCCTCTTCCGCCGGGAATCGCAAGATAGATTTCCACAACGCTCTCGCCGGAGGAATATGTGAATGCAGCATCCTTTTCAATGTAGACATTGAGATTCTTGCTGTCGAAACCGTAGGTCAGGCTGGCGAAGAAGGGTTGACCGGCAGCCATCGCGCCGCCCGAGGCCAGATAAGTCCCGCCCGCATCCCACTCTCCGGGGCTTGCAACGCCGTCAATCTCCACCGCGACCAGATCGGTGGAAGGCGTATCCGCGCCCACCGCCCGCTGGGGGATGATGGGGACATCCAGGATCGTGGGCGGGTCTAGGCCCAGAGCGACGTAAACTTGTTTGAGCGTGTTCCTGAACATTTCGTCGAAGGATTCGTCATTGCCTGAATCCTGGTCGGCCCCGTACCACCAGAACCAATCGGAACCTTCGGCGATGTACATGTTCAGCATGGCCTCTTCCAGTTGTTCCTCGCTCACCGTACCCGCCCGGCTGCCGGTGATGTACTCTTGCAGCAGGATTCGGGTCTCGGTGAGTAATTCCCAGGCCCTGTTTTCCTCATCCTCGCCGATCCAGGTCGAGAAGTCGTGGCTGATCCAGGAACCGGCCCATAGTTGCTCGATAGCCGGTTGTTGGGGAGCGATCTCGAGAAATTCACTGGGAGTCACAGTGATGATGGTGGAGTCTTCGCTGAGGCCCTGGTATAGGCTGTGCAGAAACTCCTTCCCGTCGTTTTCGTAATATTCCCAGGCATTCTCTCCATCCAGGATCACCGATACCAGATGAGGCCCTTCCGCCCCGCTGGCGATCAACTGCTCGCGGATGTCGTGGATGCGGTTGATGAAGTCTGCGGCGGCCAAGTCGCCGTCCATGCCGGAATAGGTGAATCCGACTTTGTCTGAAATGACCACGTCACGGAAGACCATCGCCACCGGTCCGCCCTGCCGCCCTTCCACGTAGTACGGGCGATAGAGCGTGTCCGCATCCACCACGGTTTCGTTGGCGTTCCGGGTGAAGCTGTCGAAACCCAGACTGTTTGCAAGAACGCCCTCGTCGGAGGCCATCCACTGGATCCCATTCCGGGCCACCATGGTGACGATCTCCTGCGCTACGGAGCCTTCCGCAGGCCACATCCCTCGGGGAGCCATGCCGAAGTGGTCCTCGTAAAGCTGAACGCCCAGTTCGACCTGGGCCACTGCATCCTGGCCGAAGGCGAAACGCGCGCCGGGCAGCACCAGGTCGGAGAGGGCGATGCGGGCCAGGTCGGTGTTGACCAGCAGGGGCAAAATGGGGTGGGCGAAGGGAGTCATGGTGATCTCAATCTGGCCGCTGTCCTGGAGGGCCTTATGCACCGGGATCACCTCCCCAATCAGACGCTCGTGTTCGGCGAAGAGGATGGCCTTATCGCTTTCGTCATAATCCCGCCCTTTGGCGACCAGACCTGCCAGGGGTTCCTGGGCGAGCCAATCCGGGTCCACCCAGGCCAGGTTGAACATGATCTGTAGGTCAAGATAATCTTGGGTCTCATAGGCCGCAAGGTAATTATCGCTGGCGTCGCGCAGGTTGAGCAGTTCCTGATACCGTGGGAATCGGGCGATCACCCTGCGATTAGTATCGAAGAAGCGATCCAGGATGAATATCTTCTGTTCATCGGTCAGGTCGCTGGCCGGAACCTCGGCGAGGACCCAATAGAGGTCCTTGGTCCCTGATTCCAGGTCGTCCAACTGGCGGATCAGGCTGGGGGTGAGGTTGAAGGTGACGTGGATGTCCGGGTATCCCTCCAGGATGGCGGCCATATCCACGTAATCTTTGGTGGCGTGGACGCGCACCCAGGGGCGGGTATAAGTTTCCGTCTCGGGGTCCTTGAAGTAAACCGGCTGGTGCTGGTGCCAGATGATGGATAGATAAATGGGATCCTCCACCTTCTCGGCGGCGGTCGGTTCGGCGGTGGCGACGGGAGGCAATGTTGCCATTATGGTTGGGGTTGGCGTTTCTCCGCCATTTCCGCAGGCGTAAAGGATAACAATCAGAAACACAAGGAAGACCTTGAATCGTTGTGATTTTTTCATGGGAACCGCTCCTTTCATAACATCTAACTTTACAATTTCCGATTACGAGTCGATGAGTGTTTTGGGACTAGAGCCGCCGACTAAAGACGCCGTGACTAAAGTCACTATAACTTTTACGAAGTCGGCCTGCGCCGACTTGACGATGTTTTAGTCCGCCGAAGGCTTCTTCCTGAGGCTCAGCCCGAAGGGGCGAACTTCGTAGTTGTTGGTGCGACTTCAGTCGCTAAATTTGCAAACTATCAGGTGGTTGGATGAATGAACGCACCACATCTACGCGCTCAACCAAACGCCGGAGTGCGCGGGCAGCTTCAAGCTAACCTTCTCGCCCGAAACGGTGTACTCCCGGTTGGTCAGTAAGTCTTTCACCACTTGACCGTCAGTCCAACCGATGGATTGCACGGCGGGGTGGACTTCGTGTTCCTGGCCGCTGGCGTTCATCACCACGACCACTTTCTCCTCGCCAAGCGTGCGGGCGAAAGCATAGCATACGTCATCGTTGTGGGTTTTCAGACGGGCGTAATCACCGCGCCTCAGTACGGGAGTACGTTTACGAATGGCGATCAGCTTTTGCACCCAGGCCCGCAGATCGTGATCCCACTGCTCCTGGTCCCAGGGGAAGGCGCGGCGGTTCTGGGGGTCTTTGCCTCCCTCCATGCCGATCTCATCGCCGTAGTAGATGGCCGGCGCTCCGGGGTAAGCGAATTGATAGAGGAAAGCCAGTTTGACTTTATCCAGGTCGCCGCCCAGTTCAGTGCGCATACGGGGCACGTCATGGGATCCCAGGGGGACGTACATGGCGTAGAGGTGCTGGCGTTGGTATACGTCGAAAAGGCTTTCGACCTGGTGAGCAAATTTGTCGGCGTTGATCTTGCCATTGAGAAAATCCAACACCGCCTCGCGGACGGGGTAGTTCATCAGCCCGTCGAAGTGGCCGTCGCCCACCCAGCGCGGGTCAGCCTCCCATATCTCGCCGAGAATGTATGCGTCGGGGTTGGCGGTCTTCACCACCGCCCGGAACTCCCCCCAGAAGGCATCGTCATCTATCTCACCGGGCACGTCCAACCGCCAGCCGTCAATCCCTTGCTCGATCCAGTAGCGGGCCACTTCCATTATATAGCGGCGCACTTCGGGGTTATCGGTGTTGAATTCGGGCAGTTCTTTCATGTCCCACCAGGCTTCGAAATTCTCCGCTTTGCCCTCCGAAAAGGCCTCCAACGGGAATTTCTTGACCCGGTACCAATCCTTGTAAGGCGACTGGTCCTCCACTTCCAGGATGCTGTTGAAGGCGAAGAATCCCCGCCCGGTGTGGTTGAACACGCCGTCAACAACCACCTTCACCCCGTTGGCGTGGGCGGCCTCCAACAAGGCTTTGAAATCCTCATTGCTGCCCAGAATATGGTCTATCTTGTAGTAATCATTGGGGTGGTAGCGGTGGTTGGCCGCGGATTGGAAAATGGGCGTGAAATAGAGCGCGTTGATCCCCAGGTCAAGCAGGTAATCGAACTTCTCGATCACGCCGCGCAGGTTCCCGCCCTGGAATCCTCGGGTGGTTGGCTCCGTCCCCCAGGGCTGGAAGTGAGGTTGCGCGTGGTTCGTCCCGCTCTTGGCGAAGCGGTCGGGGAATATCTGGTAGAAGATGGCGTCTTGAATCCAATTTGGTACGGTCATGGGTGTTTAGGGGTTTGTCCTTTCAGCGTAGTTTTTGGCATCGAATTATACACTGGTGTATCTGAGGGGCGGGATCGGGGCTGCGTTCACCCCAAGGGGATCACATGCACATCCCCACCCCAGGGGGAAAGCGTGAAGGTGTGTTTAATAGACAGATCAGGACGGTCAACGGCGATGGTCTGCTCTTTTTCGCTGAGATTCAACCCGACCATAATGGTCTCTTCATCGCCGGTGACTGCGTAGACATACGTGCCAGCCATCCCATCCACATGAAGGGTCGTCCGTGCGCCATGCAATAACAATGGGTGATCCTTGCGGAAATGGACCAGCCACTTGAAGTACTCGTATAGCTCACTATCCTGTTCTTCCCCCCAGAGCATCGGGAGGCGGCATTCTTCCCAACCCTGGCTGTCTGGCGTTCTGGTCCCTTTCATCTGGGATAGGCCTACCTCGGTTCCGTAATAGATGATGGGGGCGGGTTTTAAGGTGAACAAGCATAAGGCCGCCTGTTTCAATTTGCGCCGGTCTCCCTCCACCAGCCAGAGGAAGCGGTCCATATCGTGGTTGTCGAAGAAACTGGGACTGTTGAAACCAGACGGGAAGAAGGCTTCGTTCTTTTGCAGGAAGGCGTCGAAGGCATCCACCTTCATGGTGCCATAAGCGAAAGTATCTCGCAAGGCCTGGGCTAGAGCGAAATCCAAACAGCCATGAAAACGCCCTTCATACTTGAGGAGATTGGCAGGAGGTTCGACCACCTCGCCGAAGATCCAAACGTCTGGTTTCACCGCGGTCGCGGCCTGGCGGAGTTCGGTCCAGAAGTCCATTGAGGGGCCGTTGGCATGGTCCAGACGCAGACCATCGAAACCTATCTCTCCCAACCAGAACCAGACGCTGTCCAAAAGGTGTTTCCGCGCCCCGGGATGGTCCACGTTTATCTTGGGAAGCTCTTTCACGTCGAAATAGGTGGCGTAATCGTCGGGCCACTCCCGCCAATAGAACCAATCGTAATACTCACTGTCCCGGTCGGCCAGGGCCTCCTGGAAGATGGGATGGGGACGGCCCCAGTGGTTGGCGACGAAGTCTAACAGCAGGCGGATGCCCCGGGCATGGGCCTCTTTCGCCAGTTCCACCGCGTCCTCCAAGGTCCCCATGCGCGGATTCACCGAGAAATAATCGGTAGCATGGTAGCCATGATAGACAGTATCAGGGAAAATAGGGTTGAGCCAAATGCAGTTGAAGCCGAGATCGGCGATGTGATCCAGATGCTCGATGATGCCCCGGAGGG
>CBDUUP010000115.1:0-11285 GCA_965370435.1 uncultured Anaerolineales bacterium
GGAGGTTATCAAGGACGGCAAACGGCGGATAGATTTCATCCCCAATTTGCTCACTCACGAGGTTTTCCTGGCCTGTGTCACTACATTGATTTTGATCGTGGCGTCAGCGTATTTCTATGACGCTCCGCTAGAGACTCATGCCAACCCGCAGATCACCCCGCTGGATACTAAAGCGCCCTGGTACTTCTGGTGGCTGCAAGGGATGCTCAAAATCGACCCGGCGGCCATAATTGAAAACCTTCTGGGCATGGTGGGTATCCAGGTCGAGTTGAGCCTATTACTGAACAGCAAATTCATCATGGGTCTGATTGTCCCGCCGACGTTGGTGGCCATCCTCTTGGCAATCCCCTACATTGACCGCAATCCCAGCCGTTTGGCCCGCAAGCGTCCCTTTGCCATCGCCTGGGGAATCGGTTGGATCATCATCTTGCTGGTGGTCAGCTATATGGGGCTGCCTCAATATGGCATTGAAACTCCAGCGGCTACACGCATCATCCAGGACCTGGCTCCTGAAGAGGGGCTGGGCGAACTGCGGGCTATCCCATATGCCCAGTTGATCCCCGGAGTCTACGAAGTTAATCTGACCACGCTGAAAGACATCGCCGATTCCTGCGACCACCTGGAAGAGCCTGACCTGCGATGCCCGGAGTTAGTGGCGGTTTTTGAAGAATTCTCTGAACGGGTGAATGAAGCCATTGATGCCGGTGTTTTGCCAAACGGCGTGGCCGTGATCGTTATAGAGCAGATGCAGAACGGCTTGATGAAAGTGACGCCCCGCATCGAGTGGACCGATCCAGACACTGGCGAGAGTAAAGAATACGAACGCCACATCTATCTGCATGAAGATAGAGGGCGTAATGAGTGATCTCGCCCGAGGAGGCCGGTTAGATTATGACACGTGAACAAATTGAAATCTTCCTGGGGACACTCGCCGTAATTGCGGCGGTGGCGGTCCTGGTGGTGGTCGGTTTTGGGGAAGAAGCCCGGATAGAACGCGTATCGGCTCAGCATCGAGGGGAATTGATAGAGTATGGCGCCAGGGTTTATGAGATCAACTGCACCTCCTGCCACGGCACACGGGCGCAGGGCGTCCCTGGTAAAGGCCCGCCGCTCAATGACGTGGCATTATTTGAAGAGCGGGTGGTCGATCTAGGCTGGGAGGGGACGGTGGAGGATTTCATCGTCAGCATTATCGCCGGGGGACGGCAGGTCTCCACCCGGCCGGAGTACGTGGGCGCAGGCCGCCCGGTGATGCCCATCTGGTCGGATGAGTTCGGCGGCCCATTGCGGCCGGATGAGATTGAGGCCCTCTCGGTATTTTTGATGAATTATGAAGGATGGGTTCCGCCTACCGCGGCGGTTGTGGAAGGCGCGCCTGAGGACCGCGGCCGGGTCATATTCCTGGACGCAGGCTGTCAGGGCTGCCATGCGGTCGAAGGCATCAGCACCGGGATCGTTGGCCCTGACTTGACCCACATCGCTACTGTCGCCGGGACCCGCATAGAGGGTACCAGCGCAGAAGATTATCTCCGCGAGTCTTTATTGTCCCCCGGCGCGTTTCTGACAGAAGGCTACGGTGATTTTATGCCAGCCACATTTGGCGATTCGTTGAGCGATCAGCAACTAGAAGACCTGCTGGCCTTCCTGCTGACCCTGGAATAATCCGAGGCCCAGATGACCAAGATGGATCGTTTGCGCAGGTTGGGTGTATCTTTGTTTCTTTCATGTGGCGCGCTGGCCCTGGATATGGGGCTGGCCCTGTCTCAAGGAGATGAGGGTTCATCTTCCAGCCTCATCGAAGAACAAGGCAGCAGCGCCGGCTTGATCGTGGTCGCATTTGTGATAGCAGCCATAATCCTGCTCGGCGCGGTACTCAGCGCCCGCCGCAACAAATAAATCCAATTTTTCTGAATATCCAACATCCCGCAATGAAATCCTTGCGGGATGTTTTATTGCAGCGACTAAAGTCGCACCAACAACTACGAAGTCCGCCCTTCGGCGGACTAAAAAACTCATATAATCGGCGAAGGCCGACTTTGTAAAAGTTGCGGTGACTATTGTGGCTAAACATCCCCAGGCTGAAATGCATGCAAGCCCCTTGCCAACTTTCTACTGACAACTCTCCACTGACCACTGCTTCCTTGACATCCCTTTTCTCCCGCGGTATCCTCCTTTTGAAGCGTCTGGGCGGGTCCGGCGCGGCAGAGCCTTGCGAACCCCGCCAGGTCCGAGAGGAAGCAACGGTAAGTGAGTCGCTCTGGGCGCCGCCGGGGTTCCTGCTCGGATGCTTCTTATTTAACAAAAACGCTCCCACAGATTTTCTGTGGGAGCGTTTTTATGGTAGAACAGCGTTTATAGAACTACGATTTTATCGCCTGTTTTAATCATCGTCGTTGACCTAGGCTAGGAGTTCTACAGTGTCACCCACAGTGATTTCTTTGTCTCCGGTCATATTGAACCCCCGATTGGCCGAGTCTGGGAGGGGATTATCATCGGAAATTAATCAAAGTCTGCTAAAATTCCTCTAATGACGAAGATCAAGTTATTCCGCGGTCTGGCTTTGTTGATGGTCTTGGGCAGTTTGGCGATGCTGAATTTTGGGGTTCGCAAGACCATAACTCTATCGCTGGATGGAGAGCGCCATGAATTGACCACCTATGCCTTCACGGTGGGACAGGCACTGCGTATAGCCAATGTGTCTGTTGGTCCGGCGGATGTGGTAATCCCAGGATTAGATCACTGGCTGGGGGATGGCGATTGGGTGCAGGTGACCCGCGCGGCGCAGGTGTTCATCTGGGCGGAGGGCGAGGCGCAGTACACGCTCACGACGAACCGCCACCCGGCCAACTTGCTGGCTCAGGCTGGAATCCCGCTCTATCCGGGCGAGTTGATCCTGGTCAATGGGATGCTGGTGGAGCCGGAGGGGCAATTGTCTCACGCACCGGCGTTCAGTATTCAGGCGCTGGGCGCGGTTTCGGTCACCTTAAAGGTGGGGAACCGGACTTTCACGCTGGTTTCGGCTGCGCCTACGCTGGGGCAAGCGCTTTGGGAGGCGGGTGTGATCCTGGGCGCGGCTGATCGGCTGACCCCTGGTATGGAAACTCCGCTTGAAGAGGGGATGGCGGTCACGCTGCGGCGGGCCAGGGATGTGACCATTCAGGCGCGGGATCAGATTTTATTGACCCGCTCTGCCGCGCCGACGGTTGGCGAGGTTCTGGCGGAGGTGGGCGTTCCCTTGCAGGGATTGGATTACAGCATCCCGCCGGAGGCAGCGCCTTTACCCGCTGACGGACAGATCCGGGTGGTCCGAGTGGTTGAGGAAATCATTCTGGAGCAGGAGCCACTGCCTTTTGAAACGCTCTTCCAACCCCTGGATGACTTGGAGATCGATAACTTGAGACTGGTGCAGGCGGGTGAGTTCGGGGTGCAGGCCAGCCGGGTGCGAGTGCGCTATGAAGATGGAGTGGAGGTCTCGCGAGTGGTGGAAGACGCCTGGGTGGCCCGCGAGCCATCCGCTCGGATCGAAGGGTACGGCGCCCAGATCGTGGTTCGCACCATGAGTACCCCGGAGGGGGTGATCGAATATTGGCGGGCCATAGACGCCTATGCCACTTCCTATTCCCCCGCTCGTTCGGGCACCCCGGAAGATTCGCCCTGGTATGGACTCACCTACAGCGGCCAGCCCTTGCGCAAGGGATTGATCGCCGTGCTGCGCTCCTGGTACGCCTGGATGGGCCTCAGTTCGATTTACGTACCCGGCTACGGTTTGGGACAGATCGCCGACATCGGCGGTGGAATCGCAGGGCGGCACTGGATCGACCTGGGGTACAGCGATGACGACTACGAGCAGTGGAACAATTGGACCACCCTCTATTTACTCACCCCGGTCCCTCCCGCCGACCAAATCTTATGGATACTTCCCTGAACGCGCAAGCGCTGCTGCGTAAATATGGCCTGCGCCCGGTCAAAGGGTTGGGACAGAATTTTCTCATTGACCCTGACGCTTTGGAAAAGGTGGCGGCGGCGGCTGAGATACAGGAAGGCGACACTATTCTGGAAGTCGGCCCCGGTCTGGGAAGCCTGACCCGATACCTGGCCGAGGCAGCCCAACGGGTGGTGGCGGTGGAGTTGGACAAGAAACTCATCACCCCGCTCAATGAAGAGTTGGCCTCTTATCCCAACGTCGAGATCGTCCAGGGCGACATACTGGAAGTGGAGGTGGGGGAATTGATGGGCGCGCCGGGGTATCTGGTGGTCGCCAATATCCCCTATTACATCACCTCGGCTCTGGTCCGCCACTTGCTGGAAGCGGCTCACAAACCGGAGCGCCTGACGCTCACCATGCAGCGCGAGGTGGCCTCCCGGATCTGCGAAAAACCGGGCAAGATGAGCTTGCTTGCGCTCGGCGTTCAGGTTTATGGCGAGCCGAAAGTGGCAGCTCAGATTCCCGCGGAGGCTTTTTATCCGGCGCCTACGGTGGATTCGGCCGTCGTGAGGGTGGATTTATACGCCCAGCCGCGCATCCCAATTGATTCGCTGGATACCTTCTTCCGTCTGGCGAAGGCGGGATTCGGACAGCGGCGCAAGACTCTGCGTAATGCCCTCACCGCAGGCATGTCCTGGCCTAAAGACAAAACTGAAACCATCCTAAACGACGCGGACATTGACCCCCAACGCCGCGCGCAAACTTTAACTTTAGAAGAATGGGGAAATCTCACCAAAACCGTTGAACGTTCTAACGTTTAAACGTTGTAACGTTCAACGGTTTCACATCGCGATATTCATAAAGCAACTGCCAAACCCGGATCGCGGCCTCGATCTGGATGTTCATGGACATTTTGGATTCTCCCCAATCGCGCTCGGCGAAATAGAAGGGGATTTCCACCCCTTTGAACCCCAGGCGGTGGGCCAGATAGATCATCTCCACCTGGAAGGCGTAGCCGTTGGAACGGACTCGTTCCAGGGGGATGGCTTGCAAGGTCTCCCGCCGCCAGACGCGGAAACCGCCGGTCACGTCGGTGATCGGAAGCCGGAGGATGATCCGGGCGTAGAAGTTGCCGAATACGGATAAGGCTTTTCGCCACAGGGGCCATTGTTCGTCAAGCTGACCGCCGGGGATGTAGCGAGAGCCAAGGGCGACGTCGCAGGTCTCCAAGGCTTGGATGAACTCGACCAGTTTCTCCGGCGGGTGGGAGAAATCGGCGTCCATCTGGCCGATGGCTTCAGCGCCTCTTTTGAGGGCCTGGGTGAACCCGGCGACGTATGCGGTTCCCAAGCCCAGCTTGCCTTCCCGGTGGAGGACGCTGATCCGGCCGGGGAATTCTTCCGCCATTTGTTGGGCCAATTGGCCGGTGCCGTCTGGGCTGGCGTCGTCCACCACCAGGAGCTGGAGGCCGGGGATGGGTAATGCAAATAAAGCCGGAACCAGTCTGGACAGGTTCTCGGTTTCGTTGTAGGTTGGGATAACGATGGTGAGCTGCAAGGGATTGAGGGGTCTAGCTGCTCAGGCGCAGCAGTTGGTTCTTCAGGCGCTCTAGATCTTTAAAAGGCCCGTCGTTAGATTTGAGTTTGCTGATGCGAACTGCCAGGCGGTCTCCCGCCGGATCTGCGTCGCCCCGGTCTTTGATGGGGTAGAAGTACTCCAGCGATTGATCCAGGCTGGCCTGGATGCGGTCGGCCAGGGAAGCCAGGGTAGCAGGACGGGTGACTACTATCAGGTCGGTGTTGGCGAGGTGGCCGATGAAGTCGTTGGGCGATCCTAGATCGCGCACGCTGTTGACGATCATCAGGCTCACCGCCCGCAGCGCATCGTCGGAAGCCACGAACCCATACGCCTCCCGGAAGACTTCCAAGTTCTGGATGGACACCTTCAGCATGGCCCAGCTTTTTTCTTTCAGGCAGTCCTCCAATCGCTCGTCAATCAGGACTCCCTCTGGCAGGTCGGTGATGGGGTTGTTGGGGATTTCCTGGGCGTTGCGGCGCAGGGCGTTGCGGACTCGCAGGCGCAGTTCTTGTACGTCAAAAGGTTTGGTGATGTAATCGTCGGCCCCTAATTCCAACCCCAGCAGGCGGTCTTCTCGTTCTCTTCTTTCGGTCAGGAAAATTATGGGAATGTCAGCCGTGCGGCGGTTTCCCCTCAGCCGCCGGGCGACTTCGAAACCATCCACATCGGGCAAGCGGATGTCTAGAATAACTAAATCGGGGCGAGAGTTCTGGCATACCTGGATGCCTTCTTCGCCCCGGTGGACGGTGAGGACTTCGTATTCCTGGACTCGGAAGTATGCGTTGAGCATCTCCGAGACATCCAGGTCGTCTTCAATGATGAGGATGGTGTTTTTTTCTTCGGTCACCGGAAACCTTTAGTTCACCGGCTCCTTTTGGATAGTAAATTCACAAACCTCGGCCCCCATAGCGATGCACTTGGATTCGTTGACGCGAAATTCACTACCTCCGGAAACCCATTTAAGTCCTTCTTGAATGAGGCCAACGGCGATGAAGCATACCGGTTTTTCTTCCCCAGACCGTCCCCAGCAGACGGGGCATTTATGAATGGTGTAGGTGTAATGGGTGTCAAGCTCCTCCCAGATGGATAGCTGGTCGCTTACCGTGGAGAATATTTTGCACATGGCCGGGCCGCCGATCCGCATCTTGGCTTGAAGAGGCAAAACTTTGAAAGCCAGATCACCCGCGCCGGCCATGGCGCCGAAGTCTTTCAGGCCGTCGGCAAAGGTGGCTCGGCCAGCGCGCAGGGCCAGGCCGCGTCCACCGCGGGGGCCGTACATCTCTTCAAGGGCCAGATTGACGGAAGAGTAGTGGGCGAAGTCATATTCCCGCTTCAGGTTGCGGGGCGGGTAATTGTCAATCAAATGGGAAAGATGGGCCAGGTTCAAAATGGCGTTGAGGCCATTTTTGCCCATGACTTCTTCCAGGGCTTCAATGGTTATGAGGGCGAAAGTATTAGGATAAAAAAGGTTACTTTCTGGGATAGGGTCCATATTGCACTCTGTCCAGGGATTAGATTAGGCGAACGAGTTCTTCGGTCGCCCGGCGCATGTCCAATAAAATTAGGCCAAGCTTGGCCTCTTTGCGAGCCATAACGGTGAGGACGGCTTCCTCACCAATGGCGGTGAGCAGAACGTATCCTTTTTTACCTTTGATGTAAACTTGTTCCAGGGTGCCGCGCTGCAATTCAGAGGCGATCCGTTCTCCCAGGGAGATCATGGCAGCCGACATCGCCGAGACGCGGTCTTCTTCCACGCTGGCGGGCAGCGCAGAAGCAATGCTGAGACCGTCTACGCTCACAACCGCGGAGGCCTCTACGTCAGGCGAAGAGGCTTGTAAATCTCGTAGAATATCAACCAGTTGTTGGTTGCGTGTCTTGGTCAAGGTTTGCACTCCTGCAAGGATTACGTTCTGTAGCTATTTCCAAGGGGAATCAAGACCGCCTTAGGTTGCTAAGACTGTTAGTTAATAATTTAGCACAGGGGGGGCAATGTGTCAAGCTAAAGTACCTTTGGGAATTAGGAATACAGCTAACAATCTCGTTAAGAGCCATGCTATAATTTTACTTGGCGTTAGAAATTGTGCAAGAATCAACCCAAAAATTTCAAGAGAATACCCTTATGCTGATACATTCTGCATCCCAACTTTTGACCCTGGCCGGGCCGCCCCAGCGCGGTCTGGAGCTAGGACGGCTGGCTGTGATCGATGATGGGGCGGTGTTGGTGCGGGAGGGCGAAATCATAGCGGTTGGTCCCAGCGAGAGGCTGCGGAGCGAACACCCGGATGAGCCTGCTGTGGATGCTGGCGGGCGTGTGGTCATGCCCGGGTTTGTAGACCCCCATACCCATCTGGTCTGGGCGGGAGACCGGGCTGCGGAGTTCGAGATGCGCCTGGAGGGTAAAACTTATCTGGAGATCTTGGCCGCTGGGGGAGGGATTCTCTCTACTGTGAAAGCCACACGGGAGGCTTCTCTGGAATCTCTCCTGGCGGTGACCCGGCCTCGGCTCAAAGATATGCTGCGCCACGGAACCACCACCGCAGAGGCCAAGACCGGCTACGGGCTGGAGACTGAGACGGAGATCCGCATGTTGGAGACGCTCCTGGCCCTGGACGCGGAAGGCCCCCTTGATCTAGCTCTCACGTTCCTGGGGGCGCACGCCATCGCCCCGGAATTCAAGGACGACCCGCAGGGTTACACCGACCATATTTGCGAGGAGATGCTGCCCGCGGTCCACACCTGGTGGTTTAGCAACGCGCCTGACCGGTCGCTCCCTTTTGTGGACGTATTTTGTGAGACCGGCGCTTTCAATTTGGCTCAATCCAGGGCGATACTGCAAACGGCCCAGGAGATGGGATTTCCCCTAAAAATCCATGCCGACGAGTTTGACAATCTGGGCGGGGCAAGTTTGGCGGTGGAATTGGGCGCCGCCTCCGCCGACCACCTGGTGGCGACTTCGAGGGATGACGTCGCCTCCCTAGCAGCGAGCGATACGGTCGCGGTCGCGCTGCCCTGCACGCCATTTGGCTTGGCGGAAGCGCATTACACTCCCGCCCAGGAGATCCTCCAAGCGGGCGGGTTGTTGGCTCTGGCGAGCGATTTGAATCCCGGCACCGCCTGGGGAGGGAACATGCAGTTTGCTATCGCTCTGGCCTGCCGCTATATGAAGTTGACTCCGGCGCAGGCCATCGCCGCGGCGACGATCAACGCGGCCGCGGCGATTGGCCGCGCAGACCGGGTCGGCTCCATAGAGCCGGGCAAGCAGGCTGACTTGCTGATCCTCTCGGTGGAGGATTATCGCCATCTGGGGTATCGGTTTGGGATGAATTTGGTGGAGACGGTGATTAAGAGGGGGGCGGTTGTCAGTAGGCAGTAGACAGTGGGCAGTTTTCAGTGGACAGTGGTTAGTGGACGTTTGATAGATGGTAGTGAACAATGGACTGTGGCTGAATTTGTGTGCAAAATTATTTGGTGTTTATCTAATCGAGAAAAATAACCCGCAATTCGAAAACCGCAATCTAGAATCAGGATTATTTTATGCCTAACATTGAAGAAGCCCGAACCTGGTATGACCAGGCCGACCCGGTGCATGATTTTGACCACGTTTTGAGGGTGTACAGGTTAGCCGAGAGGCTGGCAGAGGCCGAAGGGGCCGACCTGGAGATGGTTCGGGCCGCGGCCTTGCTGCACGATGCCCGGGGGAGCGCACCTGGCGAGGAAGGGGCGCGAGCCGGTCATCATGAGGCTTCGGCAGTGTTTGCGGGTCAAGTCCTGACGAGCAAGGGCTGGTCTGAAGAGCGCATCGCCGCGGTGCAGCATTGTATCCGCGCTCACCGATTTCGTTCCACCGAAGAACCCCAGACCATCGAGGCCAAAACGCTGTTTGATGCGGATAAATTGGATGTGTTGGGGGCGATCGGCGCGGCGCGGACTATCGCCTATGCAGCTCTGGATGGACAGCCGATTTATACCCAACCCTCAGAGCAATTCATCCAGACCGGTGAGAAAGAGCCGGGAGAACCGCATAGCTCCTATCACGAATTTCTCTTCAAGCTGCGCAAGGTGAAAGACCGCCTGTATACGCAAACAGGCCGCAAGATGGCTGAAGCCCGCGAGCGGTATCTGGCTGAGTTCTATGAGCAGTTGGGGGCAGAGGTGCGCGGTGAGCGTTGAGGTTAATAATCAGGGGGGATTAAGGGTTTACAACGAGAGAACTTCTCCCCAAACACTCACTCGGTTGCGGCCAGCTTCCTTGGATTGGTATAAAGCTTTATCGGCTTGATTCAACAAGGCCTTGATATTTAGAGGGCTATCATAAGTCCAATTCGATATGCCCATGCTAATCGTAACCGGCACTTCAGTATTTTCGGACGTCGTCATCGGCTTTTCGGCGACCATCTCCCGTAATCTCTCCGCAGTCTCTAGGGCTGATCTGCTATCCGTATCGGGCATCAGGATAATGAATTCATCCCCTCCAAAGCGAGCAAGATAATCCATGCTCCTAATATTATGTTGGCATAAGTTCACAAGATTGATCAACACTTGGTCGCCGGTCAAGTGACCATAAGTGTCATTAATGTTTTTGAAATGGTCAATATCGAATATGAGCACCGCCAGCGAAGAACCGCTTCGCTTGGCGCGTTCAATCTCTTTTTCAGCGGCTTCGTAGAGGAAGCGGCGATTATAGATTTGGGTTAGCGGGTCTGTAATGGCTATCTCTTCAAGTTTCAGCGCGCGCAGCCGTTCAGCTTGGGCCTGTTTTCTGGAAGTAATATCTCGCACACTGCCCTGAAAACCGGTTACCTTGCCATCTTCTTCGTGTCGGAGGGTTGCGGTCACGAGAGCGTCAATCTTCTGTCCATCCTTGCGCTGAAGTTCGACTTCAAAATTTCTGACCGCTCCCTGTTCGGATATAGCTCTTTCAAATTGAGATCGAATTTCAGGATGGAGAATCAAGTCCTGCACTTTCATTTGCAGCAATTCTTCCTTGGGGTAGCCAAGCACCTCATCGCAGGCCGGACTGACATCCTCGATCTGTCCATCCAAACCCCCAATAAAAATCATATCTTTTGACTCTTCAAAAATATTGCGGTATTTTTTTTCACTTTGGCGTAAGTTAATATTGACATCTTCAAGTTCGCTAGATAAGGTTTCGACCCTATAAAATGATTTGGAAAAACGAGCTGATAATAAAATCGCCTGGACGAGGATAAAGGCTAAAAAGCTAAAAGATGTGATTTGACCTATGGGCAAAAAATTTTGTAAATAGATAGAATCAATAACGTTTTGTAGGTATAGCGTTTCGATAATGACTGCGGCAAACATAACCGAAGAGGCCAGTCCAATATAGAATGCCCCTTCTCTCCGTTTGATCATTATCCGCGCCAGGAAAAAGGTGAAATAAAGGACATTTAGCAGGATCACTACTTGATAATAGGTTGAGGAATAACTTAAAGTCATCGTATCAGCGAATCCCAAAAACAGAATGAAGCCGATCCCTAGGCCCACAGATACTCGAACAAACCAACGGTGGACATCCTTGGGGTATAAACTGCGCATGAACAGGGTGAGCAATACTGGCGCTAAAAAGAATGTCATGTATTCCGCCCGAAAAGCTGTCGCCCAACTGAGAATGGGCAGATGAAAAAGCAAGGTGCTCTGATTGGTAACCCCGACGCGAACAGTCGACAGCCAACACATCAGGGAGAATACTAGAGGAGCTTTATTTTTGGGTCGTAAAATGTAAATAAACAAGTGGTATATCCCCATTATGGATAGAGTTCCC
>CBDUUP010000116.1:0-11262 GCA_965370435.1 uncultured Anaerolineales bacterium
GCCGGGAGCCGATCTGGGTCGCCAGGCGGATGCGCTGGGCCTCCCCGCCGGAGAGGGAACCCGCCGAGCGGCTGAGGGTGAGATAATCCAGCCCCACGTCCACCAGGAAGCCCAGCCGTTCGTTGATCTCCTTCAAGATGCGCTCGGCGATGAGGCGTTGGCGTTTGCTGAGAGAGGTCTTCTTTCCGGTCAAGCGCTGAATCCATTCTAATGTAATCACCACCGGCCATGCGGTGACCTCGAGGATGTTGGTGTCGTCAATGGTGACCGCCAAGGCTTCAGGGCGCAAGCGGGCGCCCTCGCAGGTGGCGCAGGGCTTGTTGTTCATGAACTCCATGATGCGGTTGCGCATGTATTCGGAGCTGGTCTCCCGGAAGCGGCGCATGAGGTTGGGGATGGCGCCCTCGTAGGGGGTGCTGAAGGTGGAGATGCTCCCGCTCTTGCGGCGGTAGTTGACGGTCACTTCGCGGCCGTCGGTGCCGTAGAGGATGGTCTGCATCTGCTCTTCGCTCAGCGTGGAGACCGGGGCGTCCAGATCAATGCCGGTCAACTCCGCCGCGCCCACCAGGGAGGACCAATAGTAGCCGCCGTGCTCGCGCTGGCCGCCCCATTCCTGGGCGGCGATGGCCCCGTCGTTGAGGGACCGGCGGCGGTCGGGGATGAGCAGTTCAGGGTCGATCTTCATGCGGGTGCCGATGCCCTGGCAGTCGGGGCAGGCCCCGTGGGGGGTGTTGAAGGAGAAGGTGCGGGGTTCGATCTCCGAGATGCTGATGCCGTGCTCCGGGCAGGACAGGTGTTCGGAGTAAGATAGGTCTTCGGGCGGGTCGGCGCTGAGGTTGTGGACGATCAGGTAGCCCTCGCCGAAGCGGAGAGCGGTTTCGATGGAGTCGGTGAGGCGGGAACGGGCGGTCTGAGCATCTTCCTCGTCCTCGGGAGGGCGCAGCACCAGGCGGTCCACCACCGCTTCAATGTCGTGCATCTTGTAACGGTCCAGGGTGATCTCCTCATCTAGATTGAAAACCTCGCCATCGGCGCGGACTCGGACGAAGCCAGATTTGCGGATCTCGTCGAAGACGGCCAGGTGGGTGCCTTTGCGCCCTTTCACCAGGGGAGCTAGGATGAGCAGGCGGGTGTCCTCTGGCAGGCTCTCGACTTGCTCCACGATCTCCTGGGCCGATTGGCGCACGACTTCTCGGCCGCAGAGGGGGCAATGGGGGGTGCCAACCCGGGCGAAGAGCAGGCGCAGGTAGTCGTACACTTCGGTGACGGTGCCGACGGTGGAGCGGGGGTTGCGGGAGGTGGCCCGCTGGTCTATGGAGACCGCGGGGGAGAGGCCTTCGATGTAGTCCACATCGGGCTTGTCCATCCGGCCCAGGAACTGGCGGGCATAGGCGGAGAGCGACTCGACGTAGCGCCGCTGGCCCTCGGCGAAGATGGTGTCGAAGGCCAGGGAGGATTTGCCCGACCCGGAAAGGCCGGTGATGACGACGAATTTGTCGCGGGGGATCTCGACGGTGATATTTTTTAGATTGTGTTCGCGGGCCCCGACCACGCGGATGACGTTTTTTGACATGCAGCTACCTTTAAAGTGGGATTGAGGATATTATAGCACATTTGTTTTAGGTTGTACGATGAGACGGTTGACTGCTATCGGCAGAAAGGCGGCAAACCTTTATTATACCATTGTGAGTTTTTGTATCACTGAGGGGCGAAACGAGAACACTGAGGACGCTGAAGGTCTGAAACACGAGAAAACGAAACTGGTGTGCGGTTAGGGGTTTCTTTACATGCAATCTTCACGCAAGGACGCCATGACCGAACCAAAAAGCCGCTGACGCGCCATCAACGTTGGGTTCCAGCGTGGGCGCTTCGACCACGGTCTCGATGAAAACTGGATTGCAAAAAGCTTACCCCAAGGGGTGGAGGTCTGCCATGCGCTCAAATAGCCACTGCCTGCGGCCACGGTTCGCGGCGCGCTTCGGTCCACAATGTATTCACATAGCTCAACGCGAAATAGTTTTGCGCAAGGTGAAGCCAGAACGCGCCCGGCTCTGTGAGTTCGAGGGTTCTGTCATTACGAACCGCAAGCCCGATCCGTTCCATGGCCCTCAGCCACTGGCGGGCTTTGGGCGCGTCGTTACCGAGAGTCGCATCGAGATCGTTCAGGGGGATACGCGTGTCGTAAAAGCGCCAATACAGCCACCACCAGCCTGACATCTCGCCTCCGAACGGCATACGCAGGGCAATCGCTGTGCGTCCTTCACAGATTGCCTGGATCCAGTTGTCGAGATCAAACGTGTTGAGCACAAACCCGTCGGGTAGGTGTGACCCGGCGCCGGGGCCGACCCCGATGTAGCCATCCCTAGTGACCGACGAGTAGCGCGGGACTGCGCCCCGCTTGAAGCCCCAAACCGACACTCGTTTGAAGCCATGCTCTGCACACCATCTGCTGATTGCTCGATATTGTGCTCTTCGCACGCGCAGATCTGGCATACGCACTGCATTCAGGCGCTGGTACTTACCGACTGAGGTGTATGGAAACGTGAAGAGCGGGTAGGTGGTGAGTTGGTCCGCGCCGAGGTGGGCAGCGCGGGCCAGATCTGCAGTCAGGTTATCGGTCGTCTGGCCAGGCAGTGCGAACATGATATCCGCGTTGACCGAGGCGAAGCCGCTCTCTGCGAGCAGCGCGAGCGCTCGCTCCCCGATGGATGGTTCGTAGCGGCGTCCTATCATCGTGAGATTCTTGGGTTGGAATGACTGCACGCCAAGTGACACAAGAGTGATACCCGCATCATGCAGCCGCTGCACGGTCTCATTATCCACGTCAGCGGGGTTCGTCTCGATGCAAATGTCACCTGTCAGGCGGAAACGCTCGCGCACGCGCGTAAGCACTGCGGCGACGCTATCCAGAGCAAGCGTCGGCGTCCCGCCGCCGATGTAGACACTCGTCACCTCGGCAGGCCCGATCGTGTCGGCCCACCAGTCTACCTCGGCGAGCGCGGCCCGTGTGTAGGGTTCTACGAGCGTCTCATCATACGGCACTTTGGTGTAGGGGCAATATGGACAGAAGTGGCGACAGAACGGCACGTGCAGATACAACGAGGTACGCTCGACGCGTGGCGGCTTCCAGCTCTGTGGGGGTGGCTCGAAGGCCCATCGCTGATCGGGGCCCACAAGGTAGCGGCGGACTGCGCGCGTTACGAGGCGTGAGAACCTGCGGCTCGGACTGTTCACCAGTACCTCAGCATACCGAGCAGCGCGCTCGGGCGCAGGCGTTGAAACTCTGTGAGTTCAGTGCAGGCGGCGTAACCGCAGTCCGCGCACACGTCGTCGGATGCGCGACAGCATACCGACTCGCCGTCAACGTCCACAACGCGGGCTATCGGTAGACGCCTCGGCCAGTCGCCAGACTTGAGCGCCAGCAAGCCCGCCCGCGAGTTGATGACCGGCAGTCCGGCTCTGATGCAGCCGAGGAGCCTTTCAATAATCGGAGTACGCTCTTCGGCTGTCAAGAACAACTCGTCGCGCCCGTAGTAGGGTGTGTGAAAATAGAACATGACCCCGATGACAGGGAACTTCGTTTCTTGCACCCAGCGTAGGAATGGCTCGATGCCCTCCGCGGTGTTGCGGTCAATTGTGTAGATGACGGCGACTTTAGGGCGCTGGCCCTCGCGGACGGCGCGCTCAACTTGATGAAAATAATTGCCTCGTCGCCTCTCGAAGACGCCGGGTAATCCGTCCATGCTAATCCAGACGAGGTCAGCCGACGTATTGAGTCCGAGTGTGCCGTTGGTGTAGACGTGTACATGGAAGAAGCCGATCCTCTTCGCCTCGATGATGGCGTTCTCAAGTATTCTCTCGCCGTCCCGCCACAACATCGGCTCCCCACCGCTGAAGTACAACTCGCGGAATCCGCGGTTCCACGCGCTTTGCATGGCGACAACCAGTTGGTCCCAAGTCATATCGGGGCGACCGGTGTTGGAGACATGACACCCGCGACATGCAAAGTTGCAGCGGTCCGTCACCGCGATGCCGTAAATGAGCGGTTCCAGACGCCGCAGAACGATGAAACGCCATGTGAACAGGGCATAAAATCGAAGCCTTTCCCACATGGTTCTTGCAGACCCTGGAAGTTCTTCGCCCGTCTTGTCTTTAAACAGGTATTGCGGTTTTCGTGTCTCAGACATGGATAACCTATAACCCGTTATCGTTGCGTCTAAAGGGCTACGATGTAAAATTCTTGTGCTTTATTTCACTATAAACCATTATACATCTGAAAATTGGACTTTAATATTAACGTTGAATTAGTGTGTGTACAACTCGCGGGAGATTGAAAAGCGATTCTGTCGAGAACGAAACTTAGGTTGCGGTTGGGGGTTTCCATACATGCAATCTTTACGCAAGGACGCCATGACCGAACCTGAAAACCGCCAACGAGCCGTCAATGCCTGGATCTTATACGACTGGGCCAGTTCCGCCTTTTCGGTCATCATGGCGGTGGTTTTGCCCATCTATTATGAATCGGTGGCCGGGAAGGATTTGCCGGGCAACACCGCTACGGTCTACTGGGGGTATACGACCTCGGCGGCCCTGGCTATCGCGGCGCTGCTGAGTCCCGTGCTGGGAGCCATGGGTGATTTTCTGGGGGCCAAAAAACGGTACTTGACCCGGCTCATGCTGTTTGGCGTCCTGGGCACCGGATTGCTGTATTTTGCGGGGGAAGGGGATTGGTTGATGGCCTCCATTTTCTTCATCGTCGGCAACGTGGGGTTTTCATTAGCCAACGTGTTTTACGATGCCCTCCTGCCCCACGTCGCGGATCCCGATGAGGTGGATCAGGTCTCGGCCAAAGGCTTCGCTCTGGGCTATCTGGGCGGGAGTCTGCCTTTGATCGCTTGCGGCTTGATCGTGTATCTGATCGAGCCGGGCGTCGAACAAGAATGGATCATCCGCCCGGCTTTCGTGAGCGCGGCGGTATGGTGGCTGGCGTTCACCATTCCGCTCTGGCGGAACGTGCCGGAACCGGCGCGCAGGCTATCGCCGGGGGAAGAAGGCCTCAATCCCATCCGGGCCGGGTTTGGACGCCTTAGGGACACCTTCAAGGAGATCGCCAAATACCGCGACCTGCTTTTCTTTTTAGCCGCCACCTGGCTGTACGGCGACGGCATCGGCACGCTCATCCGCATGGGGGCTATCTACGCGACCGAGATCGGCATCAGCCAGACCATGCTGATTGCCACCCTGGTGACCATTCAAGTGTTGAGTGTTCCCTTTTCGCTGGCCTTTGGCTGGCTGGCGAAGAAGGTTTCGCCCAAACGGGCCATTTACGCGGGGTTGTTGGTGTATTGTTTGGCTACGGTGGGCGCGTATTTCATGCGCACCGACCTGCATTTCTGGATGTTGGGATTGTGCCTCGCTATGGTGCAGGGCGGCACGTCGGCCTTGTCCCGCTCACTGGCTGCCCGTATGGTTCCCCGCAGCCGCTCGGCGGAGTTCTTCGGGTTCTTCAGTGTGAGCATCAAGTTCGCCGGAATCGCCGGGCCGCTCCTATTCGCCTTGATCGGCCAGTGGGTGGGGAACAGCCGGTTGAGCATCCTCTCGATCAGCCTATTCTTCCTGGGCGGGCTGCTGCTGCTGACCCGCGTGGACGTGGAGGAAGGTATCCGTGTGGCGGAAGAGGAGGAGGCGCGGAGCGCTGGATAGGATAAAGTTCCCGAAGGTTTTGATCCTGGAGGAATGTCACGGCCTGCGGGAGGATCGTCGTGAGACGCCCCACCGGGGCGTCTCTACGGGATAACGATAATTAATTATGGAAGAGATAAATCGCCAACGAGCCATTAACGCCTGGGTGATGTATGACTGGGCCAGTTCCGCCTTTTCGGTCATTATGGCGGTGGTGTTGCCTATCTATTATGAATCGGTGGCGGGGAAGGATTTGCCGGGCAACACCGCCACAGTTTACTGGGGTTATACGACTTCGGCGGCCCTGGCCATCGCAGCGCTGTTGAGTCCCGTCCTGGGAGCCATGGGTGATTTTCTGGGGGCCAAAAAACGGTACTTGACCCGGCTCATGCTGTTTGGCGTCCTGGGCACCGGATTGCTGTATTTTGCGGGGGAAGGGGATTGGTTGATGGCCTCCATTTTCTTCATCGTCGGCAACGTGGGGTTTTCATTAGCCAACGTGTTTTACGATGCCCTCCTGCCCCACGTCGCGGATCCCGATGAGGTGGATCAGGTCTCGGCCAAAGGCTTCGCTCTGGGCTATCTGGGCGGGAGTCTGCCTTTGATCGCTTGCGGCTTGATCGTGTATCTGATCGAGCCGGGCGTCGAACAAGAATGGATCATCCGCCCGGCTTTCGTGAGCGCGGCGGTATGGTGGCTGGCGTTCACCATTCCGCTCTGGCGGAACGTGCCGGAACCGGCGCGCAGGCTATCGCCGGGGGAAGAAGGCCTCAATCCCATCCGGGCCGGGTTTGGACGCCTTAGGGACACCTTCAAGGAGATCGCCAAATACCGCGACCTGCTTTTCTTTTTAGCCGCCACCTGGCTGTACGGCGACGGCATCGGCACGCTCATCCGCATGGGGGCTATCTACGCGACCGAGATCGGCATCAGCCAGACCATGCTGATTGCCACCCTGGTGACCATTCAAGTGTTGAGTGTTCCCTTTTCGCTGGCCTTTGGCTGGCTGGCGAAGAAGATCCAACCCAAGCGGGCGCTTTACGTGGGGCTGGGGATCTACACCCTGATCTCGATAGGCGGATATTTTGTGCGCACCGACCTGCACTTCCTGCTGATGGGATCAGGGATCGCGGTGGTACAGGGCGGCACGCAAGCTTTGACCCGCTCGCTGGGTGCGCGCTTGGTTCCCAAGAGCCGCTCGGCAGAGTTCTATGGGTTCTTCAGTGTGAGCGTCAAGTTCGCCGGGATCGCCGGGCCGTTCATCTTCGCCTTGATCGGGCAGTTGGCGGGGGACAGCCGCTTGAGCGTCTTGGCGATCAGTTTATTCTTTATCAGCGGATGGCTGCTGCTGTCGCGGGTGAATGTGGAGAGGGGGATACGGGTGGCGGAGGAAGAGGAGGCGAGGAATACTGGATAGATGAAAACCTCCCGCAGGTTGGGAACTTCGTTCCTTAAACCTGCGGGAGGTTTTACGTGAGCGTGGGAAGGCATAGAACGTTCCTCAAAAAATAACCATTGATTCATTACAGATTTGGGAGGTCGGTCATTAGGAAGTAAAAATATTGCCAGTGAGTTAGTCTATAGAATAGAAATAAATCTAAGGAGTTTCTCATGGCTATTACTGCCCGAAGCGCTGAAAATTTTCAAGTCGAGATCAAAACCCCAAACCATACCGTCATCGCAGATGAACCGATTGCCGTTGGCGGTGATGATACTGGACCCAATCCGTATGACCTGTTGCTGAGTTCGCTGGCCGCGTGCAAAATCATCACCGTGCAGATGTACGCCCGTCGAAAAGGCTGGCCCCTGACCGGCGTTGAAGTGAGCATGAGCGCCCAAAAAATCCATGCCAAAGATTGCGAAGACTGTGAATCCGATCCCAATGCCAGAGTGGACATTATTGAAACAGAGATCAAATTTTTGGGCGATCTGGACGCCGATCAGCTTGAACGGCTCAAGGGTATTTCAGAGAAGTGCCCTGTTCACCGAACCTTGACGACCGAGACGGTTATTCGGACTAAGGATGTTACGGCTACAGGCTTTTCGGCCTCAGCTTGATTTTTATCGACATATTTTTTTGGCTTTTTTTATCCGAGAATTGCGCGACTAACACGAATAAAAACTTAAAGAAATTCGTGCAGATTCATTTTATTGGCGGATATACGTTTTTGATTTTTTTTAGTATCTTTCCCACTGATACGCAGCCGGGGCGAAGCAACGTTCGGCATAGCTCACGTAAGGCGCTTCGCCCCTGCGATTTTATTCGGTGATGATCTTCTATCGATTACTTTTTATCAGGATCGTGGAAATTCTGATCATGGAGATCTGTACGGCTGCCTGCCACACTTCGTAGGTTGAACAGAACGAGAACGCTGCCAAGTCCCACCGAAACACCGGAGAAAAAGCCAATGCTGAAAACAAAGGGGCCGTTTAGTAAGTGAAGCCCGAATAGGAGCGAATAAAATGTGCCTATTGCGCCAAAGGTGGTGAGAATGCTGCCGATCGCGAGTCGTCTCTTTGAGTTCATGATGATTCTCCTTATAGTTTGATAAAGTAGGGAGCAGGTCTCAGACCCGCCCCCGGTTGTTGTTTATTATATTCGGCCCAGCAAGGCGGCGAAGAACCGGCGGGTTTTGAAAGGCTGCCCGGAGAGCAGGGTCTGGGCGTGGAACATGTTGGCGACGGAACGGATCACGAACCAGATGGTCACCAGCAGCAGCGCGATAGCCAGTAACGGCTGCCAGAGAGGGATGCTGGTGGCGGCCAGCCGGGTGAGCATGGTGACCGGGGCGGTGAACGGTATCAGGCTCAACACCAGGGCGATGGTCCCCATTGGATCCTGGATCATGATGGTCATGAAGAACATGGGGACGATCAAGGGGAAGATGACGATGATGGTCGCCTGGGAGGCTTCCTTCAGGTTGGGCACCAATGCGCCCAGCCCGGCCATCAAGCTGGCGTACAAGGCGTATCCCAGGATGAAGAACACCAATCCCCAGGCCAGGATAGAAGGCGGCAGTTCAATGCCGGGGGGAAGTTCGAAGCTCCGCCCGCTGATCCACAGCATTGCGTAGCCAGTTGCGCTGAAGATCAAGGTTTGCAGCATACCGGTTATGCCCAATCCGATGATCTTTCCGGTGAGCATTTGGCGGGGGGTGACGGATAGCAGCAGTACCTCGATGACCCGGGTCTGTTTCTCCTTGGCCACGCTGTTGAGCAGGAGGCTGGAGGTGCCCAGGATCATGACGTAGAACAGGATGGTGACGAAGTAAGGGATGTAGAACGCCGCCATGTTGTCCTCGTCCATCTTCACCCCTACGACGGGATCGAGGTCCACCACTTCCACCAGGTTGTAGGGATAGTTCACCCGGCTGGCAAGGATCTTATCTCCTTCCAGCAAGTTCACTTGCAGCAGCCACTTCATGCTCTCTTCCTGGCTGGGGTTTTCACTTAGGGGGTTGGGATTCTCAGTGTAGCGGAACAACTCTCCTGTTTCCACAAAATTGGCGGGGATCACAAAGAAGGCGGCGATCTCTCCAGCGTCCACCGCCTGGCGAGCCGCATCTTCATCGGGGTAGGGGAGCAGGGAGGCTTCCACTTCTTCGGGGATCACCTGGATGATCCCGCCGGGGTCTACGAAGCCTTCGGGCTGCAAGGCGGTTTCTTCGGAGACTCCGACGAATTCACCTACCGCGGACAGGGCATCGGGGGCGTTGGTGTTCAGGTAGGCGATGCCTCCGAAGATGGCGGAGAGGATGATGGGAATGCCCAGGGTGACAAACCAGAACGATTTTCGGGACACCAGGGTGATAATTTCGTGTTTCAAGACCAGTAGGGTTTTATTCATGGTAGTTTCTCATTATTACGCAGTTCGTTTGGTTCGGCCGAAGAGTTCGCGCCATTGGACTTTCTGGCCGTAGCGCAGCATGCCCAGGCGGAAGGCCCTTCCAGCCAGCCACATGGCGCCTACGGCGCTGAGGACCAGGATGGAGACGATGGCGGCGAATTCCCAGGCAGGCAGTTCGGTGAAGCCCATCCGCATAAGGGTCGTCATGGGCGAAGTGAGGGGGAAGTAGCTCATCGCTCTTGCCAATGGGCTGTTGGGGCTTTTCATAATCTGGGCGAGGAGATAGTAGGGGATCATCATGGGCACGGTGAGCATGCCGGTTATCTGCTGGCCTTCGCTGGCTTCGGTGACGGTGGCGCCGACGGCGGTCAACAAAGCCGAGATCATCACGTAGGCGGGCACCAGGATCAAGAGCAAGGAAATCAGGGCCATGGGATCGATGTCTAAATCCTGGAGGAATTCAACATTATTTCTTCCCAATCCAAACGCCAGCAGGCCAATGGCTATCCAGGAACCGAATTGGGTCAAGCCCACCGAGATGATGCCGACCACCTTCCCGCCGATGAGTTGGCCGGGGGAGACGGAGGTGATCAAAATCTCCATGGTGCGGTTTTCTTTCTCTTCGGTCACGGCTTGCATCAAGTAGCCGGAGGTGGTGAAGGTGATGATCATGAAGGCTACACCGCCGAGGATGGGGAAGATGATCTTGACCCAGTCATTGGGGCCGAACTCCCGGCTGCCGTCCAGCGACCGATAAGTGACCACGGCGCCTTCGGACATGCGGAGGGCGATCTCTTGGGGGTAACCGTCCAGCAGGTTGGCGCGCATGAAGGCTCGGAACTGGCCGCCAACATTCTCGCCCAGGTCGCCCCTGAAAACCACCGTGGCCTGGTTGGTCTCGGCGTAATCGGCGTGCAGGATGTAGTAACCCTGGATCTCTTCGTCATCCAGGGCGGCCCTGGCTTCTTCTTCGGTGGCGAAGGGCATAAATTCGAGGGGCTTTTCCAAGAAATCAGTTGGGTCGGGCGGGGGGATGGCGGCGGCCAGCGCTCCGGCGTGGTCTACGTAGCCCACCGGGGTGTAGTCATTCGACAAGCTGACCAAGAGGAAGATCAAGCCAAACATCAGCGCTCCTATGAGAGGGACGCTCAAGACGGCTAAGATGAAGCGCTTGTTGAGGACGTGGCGCTTGTATTCATAAAGGGCGATACGCCAGAACTTCGTCATTTTTGGCCTCCTTCGTCATTCACTACCTGGATGAAGATCTCGTCCAGGCTGGGGATGGCGATCTCGAATTTCTCCAGGAGGACATCCTGGGCCATCAATGATTTGAGGATGTCCTGGGGGGTTGCGCCTTCGTTTAAAACGAGCTTGGTGTCGCCGTTGTGGAGGGAGGCGCTGGCTACGCCGGGAACGTCGAGCAGTTTGCCGTTGGCCCGGACCAGCACCGCGTTGCCGGTGTACTGGCGGCGGATCTCATTCAATTCGCCATAAAGCAGCGCCTTGCCGTGGTCTATCAGCAGGATGCGGTCGCAGAGTTCCTCGACCTGGTGCATCTGGTGGGTTGACATGAGCAGGGTGGCGCCCCGGTCGCGCAGTTCGCGCAGGAGATCTTTCACCAGTTGGGTGTTGATCGGGTCGAGGGCGGTGAAGGGTTCGTCAATGATGACCAGTTCGGGTTGGTGGATCAGGGTGGTGATGATCTGGGCTTTTTGCTGCATGCCTTTGCTGAG
>CBDUUP010000117.1:0-11248 GCA_965370435.1 uncultured Anaerolineales bacterium
AGCTCCGTTGGGTGATGTCGTCCCCGCAAAGGAGGATGTCGCCATGATGAGGGTTGACCAACCCGGCGCACGCTTTCAGCAACAAGCCCTGCCCGCTGCCCTCCAGCCCGGCCAGCCCGAACACCTCCCCCTTCTGCACCTGGAGGTTGAGGTTTTCGACCGCCAGACGGTAGGTTTGGATGCCCAGGCCGCGCAGTTCCAGGGCGGGATCGCCCAAATCGAAGGGCGGGCGTTGGCTGCGGGGGGGCGCCTCTCCGAACATCATTTCCACCAATTTTTCGGTGGGGCAGGGAATCTCCGAGTCGCCCACTCTCTGGCCCTTGCGCAGCACGAAGATGTGGTCGCAGAGTTCCTGCACCTCCGACAGCTTATGCGAGACCAGGATGATGATCTTGCCCTCCTCATGGGCCAGGCGGCGCATGGAGTCGAACAGCGCATCTTTCTGCTCGGCGCTGATGCCAGTGGTGGGTTCATCCAGGATGAGGATCTCCGCTCCCCCGGCCAACTGGCGCACCAGTTCAAGCTGCTGCCGCTCCCCCAGTGAGAGGCTGTCTATGTGGGCCTGGATGTCCAGCTCGAACCCGTAGCGGGTGGTCAATTGGGTGAGTTCTTTGACCGCCGACCGGGTGTCCAACCCGATCCGGTTGTCCCGCCCCAGCAGGTAATTCTCAATGATGCGGAAGGGCGGGAAGTCGAGCGGGTCCTGGTAAAGCATCCCCACCCCGCTTTTCAAGGCCCCCGCCGGAGACGGAAACTGCATCTCCCGCCCATCGAATTCTATACTCCCGCTGTCGGCCGGTTGGTAGCCGGAAAGGATCTTCATCAGGGTGCTTTTCCCAGCCCCATTCTCCCCCAGCAACCCGTAGATACGCCCCTCCTCCAGGCTTATACTGATGCCATCATTGGCTTTCACCGTCCCAAAATATTTGCGTATCTCTCGCAATTCAACGTGCATAGCATTTCCTATGAGTCTAAGTGGTCTGAGTGGTCTTAGTCGTCCAAGTAGTCAGTTTGACCACTTAGACGACTTAGACCAATTCGAGAGCGGCCTTGGCCAGACCGCTCTCTTGAGTTTCAGATATTCTTGGTTGCGGGAACTTTACTCGCTGGAGCCTTCCATGCCTTCCAGCAGTTGTTCCAGGTACCAGATTTGCTCGTCAGTGGCGGCTTCACCAGCGCCCAGGAATGGAGTGCCGTCCTGAAGATTCAGGGGGCCGGTCCAGACGTTGATGTCGCCGGAAGCCAACCCGGCGATGAACGAATCCAGGTCGCTTTGCATAGCGCCCAGCCCAGGGCCGTTCACCCAACCGGCGGGGGTTTTGGTGTTGTCGGTCAGATCATCCCAGTAGGGCGCGTTCCAATCCCAGGACTGCTCCCAGTCGCCGGACTGGACGGCCGCGGCGGTCTCCAGGTAAGCGGGTCCCCAGTTGAAGTAGGGCACGCCCAGGCAGATCTCGGGCTTCTGGTCGCAGGCGCCCTCGAAGTCGTAAGGCACTGCCCAGACGGATTCTCCCTGGTCGTGGCGCTGCCCGGCGACGTCAATTCCCTCGGTGGTGTCAATGCCGCTCATCACCACGTCTACTCCGGTGTCGAAGAAGTTGTTGGTCACTTCGGTGGGATCCAGGGTAAAGTCGGGGATGTAGAACCAGAAACCTATCCAGGTGACGGTGAATTGCAGGTCATCCGGGTTCATGCCACGGTAGTTCTCGTAGCAGTATCGGGCGCCCAGGTAAGCGGAAGCTGCCAGGCGGCGGGTCTCGTAGTTGACCAAGGGTCCCAGATAGCCGATGTGGCCGGTCTCGGTCGCCAGGGCGGCGGCGCAGCCCGCGATGGCTTTCATGTCTTCCACGCGTCCCATGATGTTGCCCAGGTTGCTGGGGGCTTCACCGGTCAGGGCGTCGTCGCCGGAGATGTTGATGAAGATCACGTCGGGGTATTTCTTGGCTACATTGGTGGTGTCCTCTTCAAATTCGTCCGAGGTGGTGATGATGAGTTCGGCTCCTTCGGTCACCATGTCGTCCACCACGCTTTCCACCGTCGCATCGGGGGAATCAGCCGGGTTCAGGGACTCGAATAGGATCATCTCGGCGCCGGGCAGATTCTCCTCCACGTAGAGGCCGCCCTCATAGTGGGCCTGGCTCCAGCCGTGGTCATTCTTGGGTCCTACCAGGATCAAGCCGAATGTGAGGGGCTTTACTTCTGGAGGCGCAACTGTCCGAGCTGGTTGGCCGGTGGCATCTCCAGCTTCCTCTGTATCATCCCCAGGTCCGCAGGCTGCCAGCAGCAACGCTCCAATGAGCAGCAAGCTGAGCAGCCGCCATGTATGCTTTGTTCTCATCCTTCCTTCACTCCTTTGAAATAGTTATTATGGGTTGGGCGAATAATGGGTACATCTCAAAAAATTGCAATTACACCTAAGGGCACCACCTCCTTCTCAAGTAATCGCTTCATCTCGAAATTAAATGGTTCGCTCGCTCATATTCATTGTCGCCAGTTATGACATGGATAAAGAGCGAGCCAGGCTGGGCGGCGTTGGCAAACCAAGACCGCCCGTGGGGTATTGTAGCGCATTTATGAAAGTTGGATAATTTTGTGCGGACAAATAAAATCTCATGGTTCCACTACGGGGATGAATTCAAATTTCGTCACATCCACCAGGCCCAGGTCTGAGATGCGCAGTTCGGGAATCACTGCCAGCGCCAGCAGGCTGAGCTGCATGTTGGGGTTGGTCAAGGTGCAGCCGCAAGCCTGGAAACCCGCCAGCACCGTGGCGGCTTGCTTTGCCACGGTCTCGGCCCGTTGGTTGGACATCAGCCCAGCGATGGGCAGTTCCACCAGCCCGATGACCTCCCCATCCTTGACCGCCACCTGCCCGCCGCCCACCCGGGCCAGCTCGTTGGCGGCAAAGGCCATATCCTCCTCGCTGGTCCCCACCACGATCATGTGATGGCAGTCGTGGGCCACCGTGGAGGCGATGGCGCATGGCTGGTCGAACCCAAAGCCATGCACCAAGCCCACCTGGACGCCCCCGGTCCCCTGATGGCGTTCCACCAGGGCGATCTTGATCACGTCGTTTTCCAGGTCCACCGGGATTAGCCCATCTCGCGCCTGGACTTCCATCTTCAGGTGTTTGGTGGGAGCCTGGTTCTCGATCACCCCGATCACGTTGGCGGTCACCGCGCCCTCGGCGGAGACTTTCAGTTGGAAATCATCCGCCGTCAGCGGGCGGCCCAGATTCACCGATTGAGTCGCCCAATCAGGGTAGGGGAAGGGAGGCAGGTCGAGGAGAAGCTGCCCATTTTCCGCCGCCACTTGCCCCTGGGCGATGACCTGGTCTACGACGAAGCCCTCCAGGTCGCTGACCAGCAGGATGTCGGCCCAGCGTCCGGGGGCGATCATGCCCACCTCCCGGCTCACCGCGAAGTGTTCGGCGGGGTTGAGGGTCGCCATCTGGATGGCGGTGAGAGGCTCTAGCCCCTGGGCTATGGTATGGCGCACAACCCGGTCCATGTGGCCTTCATTCACCAGCGTCTCGGCGTGGGAGTCATCCGTGCAGAGGATGAAATGGCGCGGGTCCAGCCCCTTTTCGATGACCGCCGGGATCTGGGCGGCCACGTCGTGCCAGCCGGAGCCGTAGCGCAGCATGGCCTTCATCCCCTGGCGCACCCGTGCGATAGCGTCTTCTAATCCGACGCCCTCATGGTCGTCCTCCGGGCCGCCGGCGACGTAACCGTGGAAAGGCAATCCCAGGTCGGGCGAGGCGTAATGCCCGCCGATGGTCTTCCCTGCCAGGGTGGTCTCGGCCATCTCGGCCAGCATCTTCTCGTCGCCCAGGAACACGCCGGGGAAGTTCATCATCTCGCCTAGCCCGATAATGCCCTCCCAGGCCATAGCTTCGGCCACTTCCTCCGGGCCGATGCTGGCCCCGGGGGTCTCCAGGCCGGGCGCGGAGGGGACGCAGGAGGGCATCTGCACCCAGACGTGGATGGGCTGCTCGGCGGCCTCGTCCACCATCAGGCGCACCCCCTTCAATCCGAAAACGTTGGCGATCTCATGCGGGTCCACGAACATACCGGTGGTCCCGTGGGGGATCACCGCCCGTACGAACTCGGTCACCGTCACTTGCCCCGACTCGACGTGCATGTGCCCGTCCAGCAGGCCGGGGACCAGGTAGCGGTCTTCAGCTTCAATGATCTCGGTTTCCAGGCCAATGGCATGGGAAGCGTCCGGCCCCACGTATGCGATTCGGCCTTCCTTGATGGCGATGTCGGTGTGAGGGATGATCTCCCCCGATTGGACGTTCACCCAACGCCCGTCTTGAATGACCATGTCGGCGGGGGTTCGCCCCATGGCGACGTCAATCAGGCTGCGTCTGGTTTCTACGTGTGAGGAGGTTGGCATTGAACGCTCCTTTAGCTATGAACCGCGAGGGTACAAAGTATTCTGGATTGTTTGGGTTGCCATCAATATAGGACTGACATAATCCTATATAAAGAGTATATAGCAATCCAGGCGCGAATGCAATAACCAGTTTGCGCATGGGTGTATTTCAATTTGGTTGTTGAAACACATTGCGACTAAAGTCCCACTAACATTTGCAAAGTCGCCCTTCGCCGACTAAAAGAGATTTTAGTCCGCCGAAGGGCGGACTTCGTAGTTGTTGGTGCGACTTTAGTCGCTGAGTATCCCCGAAACGGAAATACACCCTTCAACGAGTAAAGTTTTCAGCGCACCTATTACCAGTTTTTCGTGTTCTGACAAATAATATCCTTTCCGAGAAAAAGAGAAGGAGAAGTGGATGATCCAATTTCCTGACAAGGGGACTCCCAAAGACGACGTGCTGGTCCAGATGCGTGCCCTGCGAGACCAGGACGTGAAATGGCGGGAGGGCAAGGTCTTTGGGCTGGTCTATCACCCTGGGGAGGAGGCCTACGATCTGCTCAAAGAGGCCTATGCCATGTTCTTCTCGGAGAATGGGCTGAACCCCACCGCCTTCCCCAGCCTGCGCCGCTTCGAGACCGAGGTGGTCAACATGGCGATCAACCTACTGGGCGGGGACGAGGAGGCAGTCGGCAATATGACCTCCGGGGGCACCGAGAGCATCCTCATGGCAGTGAAGACGGCTCGCGACTACGCCCGCCTCCACCGCCCGGAGATCCAAGCCCCGGAGATGATCCTGCCCCTCAGCGCTCACCCCGCTTTCGAGAAGGCCGCCCACTACTTCGACGTCCAGCCAGTGCATATCCCTCTGGAAATTAATTTCCAGGCCGACGTGGAAGCAGCCCGGGCCGCCATCACCCCCAACACCATTCTGATGGTCGGCTCGGCGCCCTCCTATCCTCAGGGCGTGGTTGACCCCATCATCGAGTTGGCCGCCATCGCCCAGGAACACGAACTCCTCTTCCACGTCGATTCCTGCGTGGGCGGGTTCATGCTGCCTTTCGTGCGCCGGTTGGGCTACCACGTGCCGGATTTCGATTTCAGCGTTCCGGGCGTGACCTCTATGTCCGCTGACCTGCACAAGTATGGCTACGCCGCCAAACCGGCCTCCCTCATCATGTATCGAGACAAAAACCTCCGCCGCCCCCAGTTGTTCGTCTACACCGACTGGCCCGGCGGCATCTACGCCTCTCCTGCCATGACCGGCTCCCGTCCGGGCGGCTCCATCGCCGCAGCCTGGGCGGTGATGACCCACCTGGGCCTGGACGGCTACCTCGCCATCGCCGATAAGGTGATGGGAGCCGTGACCCAGATCCGGGAGGGCATTGAGGTTTTGGAGGGAGTAGAGGTGCTGGGCGACCCGGCCATGAGCGTCCTGGCTATCGCCTCCCCAGACCACAACATCTTCGAGATCGGGGACGAGATGACCCTGCGCGGCTGGCACCTGGACCGCCAGCAGTTCCCCGACAGCCTGCACATGACGGTCAACTACACCCAGACCGAGATGGTGGAGCAGTTCCTGGAAGACCTGGCCGAGTCGGTGCAGGCTGCCAAGAAGCCCGGCCTCCGTAAAGCCAGCAACGCCCTCCTGCTGAAGATCGCCCAGACCGCGGCCCGGTTGCTGCCCGAATCTATGATGAGCAAGATCACCGCCCTGGTGACGCCTCTAGTCACCGGGGACGGGCCTTCCCCCTCGGGACGTTCGGCGGCCATGTACGGCATGATGGGCAGCCTCCCCAACCGGGGCGACCTGAGCGAAGTCGTCTTAGACCTGGTAGAAGAGTTCACCCGGCCGCAGGAGTAATTCAAGAGCACAGCGTCCGTAGGGGCGCAGCAATGCTGCGCCCCTACGGACGGAAATGCAAAGGAGAAACATCATAAGTCAAGCAGCTCCCGCCAAAACCAAACCCCTCTCCCTCTGGGTCAAACTGGTCTACGGCGCCGGGGATACCGGCCTGGCCAGCTTCATCACCATCCGGCAGGTCTTTTACGCCATCTTCCTGGTTGATGTGGTGGGGCTGGAGCCGCGCCTGGCCTCCCTGGCGGCCCTCATCGGCATCATCTGGGACGCTATCAACGACCCCCTGGTGGGCATGTTGAGCGACAAGGTGCGCACCCGTTGGGGCCGGCGGCGGCCCTTCTTGCTCTTCGCCGCCATCCCCTTCGGCTTGAGCTTCTTGGTCTTGTGGTGGACGCCGCCCTGGGAGAGCCAGATCGCCTTGATGCTCACCGTCACTCTGGCCTTCATGCTCAGCGATACCTTGCAGACCTTCGTCTCAGTGCCCTACGCGGCCCTGACCCCGGATATCGCCGCCGACTATGACGAGCGCACCTCCCTCACCGGCTACCGTATGTTCTTCAACCTGATGGCTTCATTGGTCACCGCCGTCGCCGCCCCGGAGATCGTGGATGGGATGGTCGAGGCGGGATCCACCCCCCAGCAGGGCTACCTGGTCGTGGCCGCTATCTTTGGCGGCTTGGCGGTGCTGCCCTTCTTCTTGATCTTCGCAGTGGTGCGGGAACGCTACGGCGAAAATTTGGAGGCGGAGGAGGAAATATCTTTTCGAGAGACCATCAAAACCGCCTGGGAGAACATCCCCTTCCGTTTCGCCACCGGCCTGTACATGCTCAACTGGATCACCTTCGACCTGGTGGCTTTGATGCTGCCTTTCTTCCTGGTCTATTGGGTGTCCGCCGGAAACTTGCTGGCCTCGGTGAATGTCTTTGGGGAGGAGTTGGCTATTGAATCGGCGATTCTGGGACTTCTTCTGGTGGTCTCGGTGATCGCTCTGCCATTCTGGGCCTGGATGGCCCGCCGCTTCAGCAAACGCAAAGCCTACATCGCCGGGATGGGATTCTGGGTGGCAGTGCAGTTGTTGCTCATTACCATCCAGCCCGGCCAGGTCGGATACATGCTGGTGTTGGCGGCTCTGGCGGGGATCAGTGTCTCCACCGCCCACATTATGCCCGACGCCATTTTCCCCGACGTGATCGAGTGGAGCGAACTGCGCACCGGCCGCCGCCACGAGGGGATCTATTACGGCGTCAAGAACTTCGTCCGCAAGATGACGGCCTCATTCGCCATCTTCTTCGCCTTGCAGGTGTTGGGCTGGTTCGACTACCAGGCTCCACCCGAAGGCGTGACCCAGTTCACCCAGTCGGACGTGGCCCTGACCGCCATCCGCCTGTTGGTCGGACCGGCGGGCGCGGTGCTGCTGATAAGCGCCATCGTGATGGCCTGGTTCTATCCTCTCACCCGCGAGCGCCATACCCGCATTCGGAGGTTGTTACAGAAGCGCCAGGAGCGTAAAATTTCAAAAGAAGATCAGCCTCAACCCCAGTAATACCAACAACCCCAACACAACCTTGCGGAAAGCCGCCGGGTTGAGCCGTCTCTCCAACGCCAGTCCGGCCGCTATGCCCAACCCCAATGCTGGAAGGCTGAGCCAGAAAAGCCTCCAGATGTCCGCGGTGAAGTTCCCCGCTGCGGCGTGGCTGATGATGATGGCGACGGTGTTGAACACGAAGAAGCTCTGCAAGTTCCCCTTGAATTCGGCCGGTTTCCAGCGGCGGAAATCCCCGTAGACGATCACCGGCGGCCCGGCAGTGTTGTAAGCTCCGCCCAGCATCCCGGCCGCGAATCCGGCCCCATAGCCCCATCCTCTCCCCCGCAGTTCAGGCAATTTTGGAGTCAGCAAAGCGTATAAGGCGTAGCCCATGATAACGGCGCCCAAGATCGCCAGGGCGATGCGGTCGTCAATGCGTTTGAGGATCAACACCCCCACCGGAACGCCCACAATGGACCAGGCCGCAATGGGCCATATCGCCCGAATATTCACCCCCTGGCGATAATAGACCAGCAGCACAATCTCCAGGACGATGGCGATCAAGGCCACCAGCGGGGTGGAAACCTGGATGCCCAGCGAGGGCGTGAGCAGCGACATCGCCACCATCGCCACCCCAAACCCGCTCAAACTCTGAGTGAAGGTCGCCGCGAAAACAATAAGAAAGAAGAGATATTGGGGCATGGGGATTAGTCTAAGTGGTCTAACTAGTCTCAATAGTCTTACTGGTCGGACTAGAACATCATCTTTCTAAAGTTGTAGGGTAAATTAACCTACAGATCACCGTTTTTACTATACATTTTCATCAAGTCGCGGTACTAGTGTTTGACAAGGGAAAAGCAGCGTAATGAGCTTGGGCGAACATTGTAATATTGTCCTTGTTATTTTATTAGAGCATCCAATTATCCGCTGGAATTGCCTTCCTTGCTATTGTCTCTCGAATAAGATTGGCAGTAAGTGGGAGTGGAGGTGGAAAACTGTTTGACCCAATATATGTCTTATTATGGATATAATTGTTTAATTACTAGTGAAACAAAATAATGTGAAGATCGTCCAATGGCAACAATTGACGCTTCAGGATCGAGACTACTATACCCACTCACGACTTGCACCAATAATACATTACGAAATCTTATTATTGATACCACGTAAATCTCCACATATGAAGAATATATTAAAACACCAGAAAATATTGCTATGTCATCGGCTTCTGGAATTTCACTATCAACCCTTGTGAGGTGGACATTATTACCTGCGATAGTTAGAGAAATGTTATTATTTTTATTGATGAACTCATTCTTAGTATCTCTCTCGCTGTTGTAAACGAATATTGTGTACTCAACAGCCCATACCTTTCCACCCTCTTGTTTATTAGCATTGTTCGCATAAGTAATCGTATATCCATCGCCATTACCAATATTCCTTGCGAAAGAATACTCTGGTTGTAGTAAATATCCATCTGGGACTTCCTCTTGCGAGGGAATGTAGCTACGTGCACTACCTAAGAAAAGCGATTGTGTTGCGGTTTTTATTGGTGTTGGTGATAGAGTTATTGTTGGAGTCCATGTAGGAATTGAGGTTCGAGGTGGGACTGGAGTATTTGTAGATTTCTTAACAAATTGAGCATTGGATTTTAAATACATGAAGAATAATGCCCAAATTATAATAAGCAGTACTCCAAATAAAATGAGCAGCAGTATTTTTTCAGTTCTTGTTATAATGATTTTATTCCTTTTGTTCATGCACTATTCCTTGAAAAACAACCAATTGTTTCATCTTTTATATTGTGTCTCATGTAAATGGAAAAGATACATATGAATAAAAAATGCCCGATATGATTATTATAAAAGATAAAGATGTGGCCGACGCAATAACCAATTACGATTATAGCTATTCCTCATCTTCGTGTCAATCAGGAGTACCTCAACTTTCTAAAGTTGAAGGGGAAATTAGCTTACAGATCACAGTTTTTACTATACATTTTCATCAAGTCGCGGTACTAGTCCGACCACTTAGACCACTTAGACCAATTTGACCCCAAACCCGCTCAAACTCTGGGTGAACGTCGCCGCGAAAACAACAAGAAAGAAGAGATATTGGGGCATGGGATAATAGTTTCTGTGGTCTTAATAGTTGAATCCAAGTTATGCCTGTAAAACACGTCCATGATGGTACCTGCTTGGATATTATACTCTCGTACGAAATTCAGGAGTTGAGGACTGAGCAATACAGCATCAAAAGGCACATGCAAGAATCCTGCAGCCAGGTGTGTTGTCGAGACAGTTTGTAGTATAATTTTTTCTTTAGATGATATTTTCAATATTTGCGCTGATAATATCAAATTAGGTGAAGGAAGGTGACCCGCCGAATGAACAACCTGTTTCAGAAATTCGATTTTCTTTTTCCTAAACGGGAGATATTTCAGCAAAAAATATCTTTCCGTCATCAACTGATGATATTTGGGGTTTTTGGAATTATCTTTTATGGAGTGAGTTATCTTCTTCCAGCGGGTGGTTTCATCGGTTTTGACTGGGTGGGTTGGATTTCTCAAGGAGGCGTTCCGGAATTTTATCCACCTTGGGGCACTGCTGCCATCCAAATGCTGAGCTGGCCGTTGTTGATTAGTCTAGGCATGGCCGGAATCGGATTAGCTGTAATAAAACGGTCAGCGCATCCAATAAGCGCGATGATGGTTTTCTTATCCTTGCCGGTATTTTGGACGGTGTTCTTGGGGCAATTGGAAGGTTTGGTGGTTTTGGGTTTGTTAGGTTTACCCTGGTTGACGCCCCTGGCTTTGCTCAAACCGCAAGTTTCCATTTTTGCCTTTGCTGCACGGAGATCCTACCTGTTTGGATTTCTTGTTTGGATTATCCTGTCCCTATTGATCTGGGGAATGTGGCCCCTGCGTATGTTTGCAAGAAACGAATATCTCGGGACGGGGCGCTTTGATCAAAACATCGCGATAGGATGGTGGGGAATCTTGGCAGCTTTGCCCATGCTGTGGTATTCCAGAGGGGATATGGATATGCTGATGATAAGTGGGACTCTGATGACTTCGCATCTCATACCTTATAATATGCTTCCTTTTGTGCCTGCTATTGCTCGATTGCGTCCACTTCCAGCTTTGGCTGCTTGCTTGTTGTCGTGGCTTCCATTGTCGGCTAATTGGTTGGGACCTTGGGGATGGTGGCTGGGCTGGATATTTGTAGTGTGGTTATGGTGCTGGTTAGCGATACAACGACGGGCAGAACATAAAACGAGTGAGAATAAGAATATTGGGTAGCGGTAAAAATGTAAGGGATGGAGTTTAGGGGAAGATGTTTCACCACAATCTTCCAAAGTTCATCTGGCGTTTTGAAAAAACCAACATTTTTCGGTTTTGGGTGAGGTGATTGGAAAAGCATTCAATCACTGGGCATATGCGCATTGGCTTAGTATTTGTTTTCAAGGCGTATCTCCGGTGT
>CBDUUP010000118.1:0-11204 GCA_965370435.1 uncultured Anaerolineales bacterium
CTTGTACGTATCCGGGTTTCTCTATCATTTTGATCTCCTTTCGAGATGAATTATATTACAATTTTGCAGCGGTCTGAATAAAGCAGGCTAATAATTTCCAAACAAGGCCAAAAGAAATGGTATTCCGCCGGTGAGAAGGAAAAAGCATAGGGCCAACAAGGTAAGGCCCAATCCAACATATCCTGATATTAGGCCACCTTTCGCCAATCCATCTCCCCCTCCACCAACAGCCTGTATTTGATTCACTGAAATATGCCCGGTGATGACGGCAACTATCCAACCCAAAGGAGTAATACATCCTACAGGAAGAGTGCATAGATATCCAAGCAAGCCTACACCCAGTGTGGCAATAGAAAATATGGGTAAAATTAGAAAGTTGGCACAGATTGTAAGTAAAAACACAACCCAGGCTAAGACACTTGACACTAATGAAACGATAGCGAGTGAATTTGCCGATTGCGATTGGCGATAAGAAGAATCTTCCATTTTAATCCTCCAGAGTGAGTTTATATCTACAAAATAAATCGTTTCGTATTATACAACAAATAGAATAATTTCAAGTCAAACATATTTATTTTATTCCAAACAGTTCGCGATGGCACCGAAAATCGATGCCATCGCTTGGGCAAATCAACCAATACTATTTAATTATTTATCTGAACGAATTACGCCCAGCCCTGATTGCGCACAAAATCGGAAATCACGGGGATCTCAATCATTTCACCCGAAAAAGCTTTGTAGGCAAAATAGAGTTGAACCAAGAACCCAATAGGCCCAATACAAAAGCCGATCAATACCGGCGTCGTAACTACGGTAACGACGTAATAAACGATTCCCCAAGCCAAAGCTTGGGCATTATGGGCGCGAATATAGGGTCTGTTTTTCTTGTCATCCAACAACAGGATAATGATCGGAACCAGCGGGGTAAATACATACGCCAAAGCAGCCCACAGGCGATCATCACTGGTAGCTTCGTCGCCGCCCATGGGTACTTCCGGGGACATCTCTTGGTCGGTCATTTGGAACCTCCTAAAATATCGTTAGTAGTTTTTCCGGGTTATGTAGCATTGTACAGAAAATCAAATGCTTTGCAAGCCATTTCTTTATGTAACCCCAAAACCTTATAACAGTTTCGCTGGTGGGAAGATGTGCTAAAATCTCTTTTGTGAGTGTTCGCATAGTTTTTATGGGTTCTCCCGAATTCGCTCTGCCCACGCTGCAAATCTTGGTAGATAATTACCGGGTTGTGGGCGTGGTCACCCAGCCCGACCGGCCGGCTGGACGCGGGCGTTCGCTCACCTCGCCGCCGGTCAAGACGCTGGCCCAATCTCTCGATATTCCTGTCGTGCAGCCGCCGCTCTTGCGGAAAGATACCGAAGCCAAGCAGCAGATCATGGATTGGGAGCCGGGTGTCATTGTGGTGACTGCGTACGGGCAGATCTTGCGGCCGGATATCCTCGATCTGCCCCAGTATGGCGCGCTTAACGTACACGCTTCTCTGCTGCCGCGCTGGCGCGGGGCGGCGCCGATACAGGCTGCTATCCTGCATGGAGATGGGGAGACCGGAGCCACCATCATGCGAATGGATCCCGGGATGGATACCGGGCCTATCCTCAGCCGACGGGCCATCTCTATCACAGCGACAGACACGGCCGGTTCACTCAGCCCGAAATTGGCTCAACTCGGCGCGGACCTGCTCATCGAGACCTTGCCGACTTACTTCGCCGGGGAACTGCAACCCCAACCGCAGGACGACTCTCAGGCCACCTATGCCCCTCTGCTCAAGAAATCGGATGGGGAGTTAGATTTCACCCAGACGGCCGACGAATTGGCCCGCCGGGTGCGGGCTTATCATCCCTGGCCGGGGACTTATATGTATTGGCAAGACAAGACGCTTAAAATCCACCAAGCGAGGCCGATTGAGGTTTCGCCAGTTGGCCCAGGTGTCACTACCGTTCAGGATGGCTGGCCCGTTATTGGCACTGGGGAGGGCTGTCTGCTGTTGGAAGAGGTTCAACCTGCAGGGAAGAAATCTATGAGCGGCGAGGCCTTCCTGCGAGGCGCGCAAAACTGGAATATCAAATAGAGGAATAATCTCACTTATGAATTTGGAAAAACTCAAACCGCTACACTGGCTCATCATATGCGTCGTTGTAATTGCCATTTCTGCTTTTATCGCTCACAGCGTTGAGGGAGATTTCGGCAATGTCGAGGTCGAGATCGTTGAAATTGACGACCCAACCGGCGCGGTCCTGACCGGCAAGCTCTACCGGCCTAAAGAAGCTACGGCGGGAAATCCTTTACCGGGGATTCTGGCGCTGCATGGCTATCAAAACGACAAAGGCACGCAGAGCGCATTCGCGATCGAATTATCCAGGCGAGGGTTTGTGGTGTTGGCATTGGACCTGATGGCGCACGGCGATTCTGATCCGGTTCGATCCAGCGCCACCGACCCTTCCTGGGGAGGAAACAGCGGATACCAATATCTCAAGAATTTGGCTTACGTCGATTCAGAGAATTTAGGGATCATGGGCCATTCGTTGGGCGCCGGATTCGCTATTGCGGTGGGTTTGATGAACTCCGATCACAAGGCCATCAACGTTCAATGCGGTCCTCCTGGCAGCGTTGGGCTGAACAACGTTTTACTCACCCAAGCCAGATTTGAGGAATTCCCTGGTTTCCGGGAAAATGAACCCCGGGTGGAGGAACTCACCAGCCACCCCAACCGGATCAGCGCATTCGGGCTGACGAAGGCATATGAGTGGGATACGACCTACGGCAGTTTTGAGGATGGCTCTGCCCGGCGGGCGGCGTTGATAAATACGGTTCATCCCGCGGTCACCCACAACGGACAGGCGGTGACGGAGGCAGTTGATTGGATGCTGCATTCGCTCAAGGGGGGCGTGGAGGATTCTAATTGGATCCCGGCCGGTGAGCACATCTATATGTGGAAAGAATGGATGACGTTGGTCGCTTTGCTCACCACCTTGATCTCTTTCATTCCGCTGACCAACATCCTCCTGGAACTACCCTTCTTTGAAGGCGCGGTTCAGCCCATGCCTAGTGGGTACACGGCTACGAAAAAATCATGGTGGACATTGGCAATTCTCAACACCGTTATCGCGGGGGTGACCTATCCCATTCTCACCAACCTGAATGACAATCTCTCTCTGTCGGTCCGAAACTGGTACAGCATGGCAATGGGGAACGGGGTGGCTTTATGGTTCCTGGGGAACGCGTTGATCTTCGGCGTACTTTTCGTTATATGGTATCGCAGGTCCGGCAAGAAGCAGGGGATTAGGATGTATGATATGGGTATATCTTTTAACAAGAAGAAAGCCGCGTTCGATTGGAAGATATTGGGGAAAACCGCTTTGCTTGGAGGCGCGCTTCTGGGCTGGGCTTACCTGCTGGTCGGGATTTCACAAGGGCTGCTGGGCATCGAGTTCCGCTTCCTATGGCCTTTCCTGCGCCAATTCAGCAGCCTGGCACGATTTGGGCGGTTCTGGTTATATTTGATTCCGGCGCTGCTCTTCTTCTTGTTGAATGGCGGTATCTTTTTCTTCGGGCAGGCGCGGATGGATGAATACGAAACCCCAGCCAAGACCCAAGTCGTGTGGTGGCTGAGGATTTGCTTCGCGGGTCTGTTTGGCCTGGCGCTTATTTGGCTCATTCAGTACGCGCCTTATCTCTGGATGGGTAAGCCTTTAGGTTTTGAGGCTCTGGGACTACCTGACTACAGCGGGATGTGGCCGTTGATGCTATTTGTCTACATTCCCGAATTCGCGGTTCTGCTTTTCTTGCTCACCTGGTTTTTCCGGCGCACCGGCAGGATATATCTAGGGGCTTTGGTGATTGCCAGCTTGACGGCATGGATCATCACGGCCGGTTCGATCTTCTACGCCGGATAACGCTTGAGGCATAATGTCAAAATATATTCTTTCTCTGGATCAGGGCACAACTTCCTCGCGAGCGATCTTGTTCAACAAGCTCGGCGCGGTGGCAGCAATCGCTCAGCAGGAATTCCCCCAAATCTTCCCGCAGCCCGGGTGGGTGGAACATGATCCTGAAGACATATGGCGAACCCAATTGGAAACCGCCCGACAAGCCCTTGCCGAAGGGGGGGCGAAACCCGAAGAGGTCGCCGCAATCGGGATCACCAACCAACGAGAGACGACTCTGCTCTGGGATCGGGCCACCGGGGAGCCGCTGCACAACGCTATCGTGTGGCAATGCCGGCGCACCGCGCCGATGTGCGAGGAACTCAAGGCGGAAGGTTTTGACGCAGTTATCCGACAGAAGACCGGCCTGGTCACAGACGCTTATTTCTCCGGCACGAAGCTGGCCTGGCTGCTGGAGACAATCCCTGATGCGCGCTCCCGGGCAGAGGGAGGAGAGTTGGCTTTCGGCACGGTGGATACTTTCCTGCTCTGGCGGCTATCGGGGGGAGGCTTACACCTCACTGATCCTTCTAACGCATCCCGGACGCTCTTGTATAACATACACACTCAGGAATGGGACGCTGAAATATTGGAGAGGTTGAATATTCCTAAAGCGGTTCTGCCGGAGGTGCGGGCCTCCTCCGAGGTGTATGGCGAAACCGACCCGGCGATTTTTGGCAAGGCGATCCCTGTGGCCGGTATCGCCGGAGACCAACAGGCTGCCACTTTCGGGCAGGCTTGCTACACCTCCGGTATGGTCAAGAACACCTATGGAACCGGCTGTTTCATGCTGCTCAACACCGGAGAGAAAGCCGTTCCGTCCGAAAGCGGCTTGCTGACCACGGTCGGCTGGCAAACTGGCGCGGGAGAGCCGTTCACCTACTGCATGGAGGGCAGCGTCTTCATCGCCGGGGCTGCGATACAGTGGCTGCGGGATGGGCTGGGCTTGATTGAAGAGAGCGGGCAAGTGGAAGCTCTGGCGGCGCAGGAACCGGATAACGGCGGGGTCTACGTTGTACCGGCATTTGTCGGGCTGGGCGCGCCATACTGGGATCCCTATGCCCGCGGAACTATCGTCGGCCTGACGCGGGGCAGCAATGCCGCCCACATCGCCCGGGCGACCCTTGAGGCTATCGCATTCCAAACTCGGGATGTTTTGGAAGCGATGAAACACGACGCAGGATTGGACTTGCAAGTTCTGCGGGTGGACGGCGGGGCGTCGGCCAACGATCTTCTGATGCAATTACAGGCTGACCTGCTGGGCATCCCTGTCCAGCGCCCCAGAGTCTCTGAGACCACTGCGCTGGGGGCGGCTTATCTTGCGGGTTTGGCAGTTGGCTTCTGGCAATCGCAGGAGGAAATTGGCGCGCAATGGGCGCTTGAGCGTGAGTATACGCCTCAGATGGGCGATGACCAGCGCGAAGGGTTGTATGCGCAATGGCAGCGCGCGGTTGGCCGGGCTAAAGGTTGGGCTCAAGATAATTAGAATTTTCTTCGAAATTCCACGCTCGTAATTATTCCACATCCAAAATCATGAATCCTGATCTTCTTATCATCGGAGGCGGCGCGACCGGGCTGGGCATCGCCTGGGATGCGGTCTTGCGCGGGCTGCGGGTCATCCTCATCGAGAAGGGAGACCTGGCTCACGGCACGTCGGGACGATACCACGGGCTGCTGCATTCCGGCGGGCGTTATGCTATCAGCGATCCGGTCTCCGCGGCGGACTGCGCCCAGGAGAATCTCATCCTGCGACGGATGGTCCCCCACGTCATTGAGGACACCGGCGGATTGTTCCTTTCTGTGCCAGGAGATGAGGAAGGGTGGCCCGACCGCTGGATCGCTGCATGTCAAGATGCGGGAGTCAATGCAGAAGAGATTTCAACTGCTGCCGCTCTCCAAAGGGAACCTTTGCTCAATCCGGAAATCCAGCGGGTTTATCGAGTGAACGACGCTTCTCTGGATTCTTTTGACTTGCTTCATGCTCTGGCTTTTGCTATACGAGAGGTGGGCGGCGAGGTGTTGTTACGACATCGACTCAGACGATTATTGCTAGATGGAGAACGGATTGTCGGCGCGGAGGTGGAGCGGGGAAATACAGGGGAGTTGGTTGAAATTCATGCGCCCTTGACAATAAACGCAAGCGGTCCCTGGGCCGGACAGATCGCGGGTACAGCAGGGATTAGTGTGCCCATCGTGCCTGGAAAGGGTACCATGCTGGCGATGGCGAAGCGGATGACGCATACAGTCCTCAATCGCTGCGCGCCGCCCTCGGATGGGGACATCATCGTGCCGGTGGGCACGGTGGCGGTCTTGGGGACCACCGACATCCCGGTCGAGGATCCTGACCGATATGGGATCGAGGATTGGGAGGTTGATCTGCTGCTGGAAAAGGCGGCGGCGATGATCCCGACCATCGGGCAATTCCGTCCATTGCGGGCGTGGGCCGGGGTGCGGCCGCTTTACCGGCCACCTGAAACCGAGAGCGAACAACGCACCATTCCCAGGGCGCACGCTATTCTCGATCACGCGGTGAGAGACGGCATGGAGGGGCTTCTGAGCGTGGTCGGGGGGAAATTGACAACTTTCCGACTCATGGCTGAAGAAGCCGTTGACCTTGCCTGTAGGATACTTAACCATGATGTGTCCTGTTGCACTGCCGATAGCGTTATATCTCCACCTGAGAAACGACATTACTTCACCCTGCCGGAGCGGTTGGAGGCTCTTGAAACTCGGAACCTCCCGCAGGATCAAAACCTGCGGGAGGTTGGCGGGGATATTATTATTTGCGAATGCGAACTTGTCACTCGCGCTCAGCTCCAAGACGCTCTGGAGGCTGAGGCTACATCGGTGTTGAATGATCTGCGGCGCGAGACTCGGTTGGGTATGGGGCCTTGCCAGGCGGGTTTCTGCGCGGTGCGGGGCGCGGGTCTGCTCGCTGAACGGAAGGAGGCAGAGGTTGACACTATCCACCCCCTGCTCAACTTCCTGCAAGAACGGTGGAAGGGCATTCATCCTGTCGCCTGGGGGCACAATCTGCGTCAGGCTGAACTGCATCGATTGATCTATCTGGAAGTCCTGGGCGTCCAACACCTACCCCGGGAGCGCGATCCTGACGCCATCCCTTCGGAGCGGGACGCATGACGGAGCTCCTGGTCATTGGGGCGGGACTCACGGGACTATACGCGGCTGGATTGGCGGCCGCGGGCGGGGCGAGGGTGACGCTGGCGGCCCGCGGGGAGGGAAGCTTGGCGCTGCTCCCGGTGCGGATGTCCAATATCGAGCATCCTTATCTTGAAAAAGCCATCCATGAACTCCAACAAATGGCCCCGGATATAGTTTGGGGGAGAGATGAGGAATATATCCTGCCAACTGCTGCCGGATCGATTCAGCGGGTCAATCTCGCGCCCCAGGCGCAGGTTGATGGCGATTTGCAAAACGAATCTCCACTGACGATTGCGGGTCTTGAGGGCTTCCGTGACTTCTCCCCTCACCTGATTGCAAACAATCTAGGGCGTTCCTTCCCGGGCCGTGAGTTCAACTCCATCGTCTTGCCACTTCCCGACCCTCAAGCAAAACGCGATCATTATTCCACCGATCTGGCTCGTCGGTTCGGTGATCCCGTTTTCAGGGCGAAAGTCATCTCTCTCTGGAAACCATTGTTAAACGGGGTCGAATGCCTGGCTTTGCCCGCTGTTTTGGGTTTTGAAGGGCATTTGGAAGCATTTTCAGGGTTAAAAACCAACCTAAACCTATCATGGCTATGCGAAATACCCACTATTCCCCCATCTGTTCCTGGGCTACGTCTCCAACGAATTTTACTGAATCATCTCCGGTCATTGGAGGTAAATATACTCATTGGCTCTCCTGTGCGAGGGAAAATCGAAGGAGGGCTGGCAACTGCACAAGGGATAACCTATGCAGGCGCGCGCACATTGAATTGCGAGGCGGTATTATTGGCAACCGGTGGATTGCTGCACGGCGGACTAGAGGCAGAGGCTGGCGGTCAAATCTGTGAGACTGTTTTCAATCTGCCAATTGAGGCTCCTTCTGAGCGATCCGCCTGGTTCCATCCGCAATATTTGCAGTCCCAGCCTTGCGCCAGTTTTGGGCTGGTTGTGGACGAACGAATGCAGCCCGTTCTCAATGGCAACATGGCAGCTGAAAATCTTTATGCCGCCGGTTCTATCCTGGCGGGAGGCGACAGAACACTGGATGGATCTCGGATGGCGATCAGCCTCAGCAGCGCTTATCAAGCGGTAAAGAGCATCCTGGCATGATTGAAACTACTTTGCTCTCAGATCACTGCTTGAAGTGCAATATCTGTACGGCGGCTTGCCCGGTGGCGGCGGTCACAGATCTATTTCCCGGCCCCAAGGCGGTTGGTCCGCAGGCGGAACGTTTTCGACATCCCGGCCACCTCTCGCCAGACAATTCCGTGGCCTGGTGTTCGGGGTGTGGGGTTTGCAGCCGGGTGTGCCCTCATGAAGTTCCGGTCGCCGAGATCAACACCATCGCGAAACATGCTCTGGCGGACCGAGAGGGCGTCCCCTTACGCGATGCCCTCATCGCTCGTCCCGACCTGCTGGGTAAGCTTGGCACAACCTTTGCCCCCCTCGCCAACCTGACGCTGAGCATCCCCTTCGCACGGATACTCCTGGAGAAATTCCTGGGCATCGCCCGTCAAGCCCCCCTCCCCCCGTTCGCTTCAAAGACCTTTCGAAGGGAAATCGCTCGTTCAAGGAGTTCAACAAGATCAACGGATCAAGTTTTCTTCTTCCACGGGTGTTCGACCCAATACTACGAACCCGGGCTGGGGAAGACGACGCTGGCTGTGATGGAAAAGTTGGGATTTGAGGTCTTCGTCGGGGAACAGGAATGCTGCGGGCTGCCGCTGCAATCCACCGGGCAGTTTGAGGCGGCGCGCCGAAAGGCCCATCGCAATCTGCATGCGATGGCACCCTACGCTGAAAAGGGTATTCCCATCATCGGCACCTCGACGAGCTGCATTTTGATGCTCAAGCATGAATATCAGGCCGTGTTGGGAATCCATACTTCCGAAGCGGAGGTTGTCGCTCGTAACACCTGGGACATCTTCGAGTTTCTGCTATACCGTATCGGCCTGGAGAGCCTGGAGCCGCGGTTGGGCGCGGTTCCCTGGCAGCGGATCTTCTACCATCCGCCCTGCCAACTCAAGGGACACGGGATCGGAACTCCCGCGCTGCCCATTTTGCGCTTGATTCCAGGTCTGGAAGTGGTAGAATCTACCGCCGAGTGCTGCGGTATCGCCGGAACCTATGGCATGAAAAAAGAACGCTACCAAGTCGCATTGGAAGTTGGCAAACCGCTGTTCGACCAGGTAAACTCCAGCCAGTCGGAACTGGCGGCTTGCGACTCTGAAACTTGCCGCTGGTGGCTGGAGAGCAACACCGGAAAACAAACGCTGCACCCGCTTGAAATCTTGGCCCGATCTCTGGACGTATAATTCAGAAACTACGATAGGAGGCTCCAATGCCCGTAGATAGTTTCAAATATTTGCCCCGCATCATCGCCGCGTTCTACCAGAACACAGACCAGCAGCCAGAACTCCCTATCCCGTGGACGCCGCTGCCGCGCCTCCTGTCGGAGTGCAAATTCGGGTTGGTGACTTCGGGCGGATTCTATCACCGGGGCGCCGAAGAGCCGTTTGATCTGGAGCGGGAGAAAGCGGAACCAACCTGGGGCGACCCGACCTGCCGCACGCTCCCCACGGGCATCCTGCAGAAAGATGTGGGCGCCAGCCATCTGCATCTCAACACACAGGACTTGGAAGAAGACCTCAACATTTTGCTTCCGGTGCATCGCTTCAGGGAACTGGAAGCTGAGGGAATTATCGGCGGATTGGCGGAACAATCGTATTCCTTTATGGGCTACCAGGGCTTCCCGCCGGACACTTCGGCATGGCAAGAGACTTATGGCCCTCAGGTTATCGAGAAGCTCAAGGCGGAGGGGGTGGACTGCGTCTTGCTCACCCCGGCTTGACCGGACTGCGCCAGAAACGTGCCCGTGTTGGCACGCACATTCGAAGCTGCCGGTCTCTCTACGATCCTGGTGACCAATATGCCCTTCTGGGCGGAAAAGGTTGGGGTACCGCGCACGTTGGCGGTTGAATTTCCCTACGGGCATATGTTGGGCCAGCCTCATAACGTGGATATGCAAATGGGGGTGATCCGGCAGGCGTTGGAGGTATTGGAAACCGCAGAATCGCCCGGCGAAATCGTCCATTCCGCGGAGGAGTGGCCGGAACCGCAGAAAGAGGCTTATAAGAATTGGCAGCCAGAGGTAGAATCGCCCATCATCAAGGTGATGGCGCCTCAGGTGCTTGAAGCCATCAAAAATCGACGGAAAGGTAAAACATCGGATTCCTAGATGAATAATATTTCCAAATCTTACATAGAAACTTCAAGATTTTGGGCAAGGCTGTTTGGGTTGGAATGCGCTTGGGCGCAGCAACGCTGCGCCCCTACAAAAGATGGTGTTTCTTCTCCACTGAACAGCGCTTTTAGCGTTGTGGAGGCATTACTAAGAAACTTATGAATTTTGGACATGGTTATCTTTGTTGGCGCGCCGGGGCGACCCAGCGGGTCGCCCCTACGGAAGAGATGAAATTTCTTTTCCAATGAACAGCGCTTTTGGCGTTGAAGTATACTTTTCGAAGATGATAATTATGTACGATATAACTTTTCTTCGCCACGGTGAATCCACCGGCAACGCTGAGGGATACCATCAGGGCCAATCCGAATTCCCCCTCACCGAGAAGGGACAGGGGCAGGCCCAGGCGTTGGCCGCGCGTTGGGTAGAAGAGGGTATTGCGTTCGACTACGCTGTCGCCAGCCCCCAGGCGCGGGCCAGAGAGACCGCTGAAATTGTCACCGGTGCGCTGGGATTGGGCTTGGAATTTGATCCACTCTGGATGGAACGGGACAACGGTGTGTTGGCCGGGCTTCATCACACGGAGGCGGAAGAAGTGCATCCACGGCCGGATTTCTCCACGCCTTATGATCCCACCGGAAAAACCGGCGAGGGCCAGTGGGCGCTGTTTCTGCGAGGGGGGCGCGCTCTCCAGACAATTCTACGGCGGCCGCCGGGGAGGTATCTGGTGGTCTCTCACGGCGGGCTGCTCAACCAGGCGCTGAACGCTATCCTGGGGGTGATGCCGCAGGCCAACTTCCAGGGCGCACGTTATGGCTTCAACAACACCGGCTTCACCCGGATAACCTACCGGCC
>CBDUUP010000119.1:0-11160 GCA_965370435.1 uncultured Anaerolineales bacterium
CCGGTCGCCGTTGAGCCCGGACCGGAACTGACTATCCAGGGCGACGGCGACCAGGTTATGGGTGCCGGGCGGCAGGCCTTCCAGCAAGTAGGTGCCATCGGAGGCGGTGAGGACCTGAACGCCTCCTGCTGCAACCAGCACATTGGGGAGCGGCTGGTTGGAGCCGACATCTACCACAGCTCCATTGATCCGGCCGGTGAGGCCTTCGAAAGGGGTGTCGTTCCAGCGGGTGACGACATCCTGGGTTTGGCCGGGGCCTTCGACGTGGAAGAGCCGGTAGCGGACAGCTCGGCCATCGGAGATGTGTTCCCCGGCTGGCAGACTGCCGCCAACCCGCGCATAACGGTATTTGACCGTCGAGCCTACGGCCACCCGGATAGTTACGGAATACTTTTGTGCGCTCTGGGCCTGCATAGTGTATCGGATGGCGTTCAAGGCCAGGCCGGTGACTTCATCCAAGATGACCAGATGGATTGCGTCGCCGGAGGGGGTGTTCTCCGGGATTTCAACCTGGAAGGTTATCTCTGTCTCCGGCGTTTGGGTGGACGTTGCCGGAATAGGGTAGGGAAGGGTCGGTTCGGCAGGGCCTCTTTCAAAAAGACTGAAGGTGCATGCCTGGGTGGCGAGGACGACCAGGAGGAGAGCGCAACCGCTCCTGAAGATGCGTAAAATTGGGGCTGAGGCTTTCTGACGATTCACGTATATACCCCTTCCTCAATGATTTGGAGCATAATTACCAGATTAGGAATTTTTGAAGTTGGCACTTGGGTCTTACCTCTGGGGACAAATTCTATCACCAAACGACCAGCTTGAATATCAATTTTCTTCACTTGTTCCCAGGCATACTGTCGTTTGTGAATTTGCAGGGTTTGTTGATTCATGGCAAGGGGGCCAAAGTGCAGCCAACGACCAGCCTGAAAGCTATCCCGCAGTTCGGAGAGCAAAAAAGGAAAGAGTTTGGTCTCGATGTGTTCGATGAGGGCGGGGAGATCTTGGATGCGGTCATCAAGCTTGAAGGGTTTGCCTGCATTGGGGTATATCGAAATCCGCTGGCGAGTTTTAAGGACTCGTTTCAGCAGACGGTCCTGGGTGGTTTCTACAGTGAATCCGCCGATGTGCCGCCAATAAATGGCTTTATCCTGCCGGGGCGAGAGGGAGAGACGGATACCGTTCTGGTAAATGACTACACGGCGGCGGGCGATCTGTAATTTCCGCCGGGCAATAAGTAGTATGACCAGTGCAAGAATAGCGCCAAGGGCGATCCACGAACGCCCCCAGGTGTTGGCGGGGACCGAGCCGTACTGCGTATAGCCGTATAATCCCCGCCAGACTCCATAAAGCAATGAGCCTAAGCTGATTCCAATTCCTCCCAGGAGCAATAGGATAGCGGTCCAGCCCCGGAAGGGTTTGCCTCGAAACTCGGCCACCTTGTCCCCAATAGTGGCGGTTGAAATGGGGGTAGATGCAAGCGAAGGCGCTTGTCCGGGGAGACTGTTGTCGGGACGGGTCGGTTGTGTGGAAGAGATATGGGATTGGTTACTCAAGCTCACCTATCTCGCTTTGATCTCCGTCGCTGCGCCAGAGATGCCAGAAGGATGCTGAAGGCATATAAAACCAGCAGAGGGCCTAAAACCAGACTCATGGTGACAGGGTCAATGGTGGGAGTGATCGCGGCGGCGAATATGGTCAGGATCACGACCGCAATACGCCAATGGTCAATGAGCAACCGGGCCTTAATCAATCCCATAGCGGCCAGGGCGTAGATGACCAGCGGGTATTCGAAGGAGATACCGGTCCAGAAGATCAAGCCGGTAGCGAAATTCATGTAGGGGGTAGTTTTATTAATGATTTCAATACCGCTGAAGTTTAACAGGAAATCTAAGGCTGGACCTAACATGGCATAATAGGCGAAGACCATCCCGCCGACAAAAAAAAGATACACAATGGGAATGGAAAACAATCCTGTCAGACGGGCGCGTCTGGAAAGCCCCGGCCCGGCGAACAGCAGCAGTTCTAAGAATATGTAAGGGGCCGAGAGGGTAATGCCGATCAACATGGAGACCCGCATGAAAGCCCCAAGCGACTCGGTGGGTTCGAGAGAGGTGAGTTCGCCAATGCCGCCAACAGGCACAGCGAGGAGATCGATGATTTGTCCGGCGTAGGCGAAGGCGAACACGGTTGCGATAGCGAGGACGACGATGGCGCGGAATAAATGTTTGCGCAATGCGTCCAGGTGGGTGAGAATGTCCATCGGATTCTCGACAGCTTTTTGAATCGTGTCTGCAACCGGCGAATCGTCGGGTTCCTCGGTGAGAAATTTATAGATAGCCTGAACACTTTGGCGGAGACTATTGAACAGCAACCGGACGATCCATCCTATCAGGCGAAAAGGAAAAGTGAGGATGAGCCAGAGCGTTCGAATAAATTTACGCATGGGTTAACTTTGGTTTGGATCTGGGGGTTCTTCGGGCGGTGGCGGGGGCGCGATGGAGGGTTCTGGATTTTTCTTGCCGGAGGTTGGCGTCACCCAGGTGTCCTTGTCTGGATCGACTGCCCCCAGGTTATAAGTTTTCTTGACGCGATCTAAATCGGTAGACTCGCTGAGTTCTTTTTGGATTTCATCCAGCCCGGCTTGCCGCGCCAGCGTGTTGGGCAAGGTTCGGATATCTCTGGATGTTTTCTGGATTGTTTTCCAAGTTGGGGAGGTCACTACTTGACGGATCAAATTCCCCAAAGTTTTTCCCGCCTTGACGATATCGTTAGGCCCGAAGATCAATAAAACGATGATAAAGATGAAAGCCAATTCGAGGGGTCCAACACCTAAAAAGTTCATGAGATTATGGGGCCGTTTTCTTGATGGTGGGAAACATTTTGCGGATCTCGTTCTGGCGGGCTGCCAAACTGCCAAGCACACCGTTTATGAAACGAGGCGTACTGTCGGAGCCGTATTTTTTTGCAATTTCGATCGCCTCGTTAATGGCGACTTTGACGGGGGTGCCCTCGGCGACGGCGAATTCCCACAGAGCAATACGGAGGATGTTGCGGTCAATGGTGGCGACCTGCTCTAAGGGCCATTCGGGCGCGTGCTCGGCGATCAAAGTATCTAATGGATCCCTATAATCTACGACACCGGAAACGATACCCCGCGCAAAGTCCGCCAGCCGCTCTTCTATTGAGGCTTCTAGCAGACGCTCTTCAATCACCCTTTTCGCAGGGTGATCGACCAGATCAATTTCGTAAAGTGCTTGTAGGGCTATGCAGCGCGCCTTGGTGCGAGGTTTCATATGGTTGGGGGGTCAGTCCTCCGATGGAAAGTAGATGTCATCAATATTTATGTTGATATGCCCGACTTCCATACCCACCATTTCGGAGATGGCCCGGGCCACTTCAAGTTGGATGTTATGGCTGATATCGCGCATGTTGACGTCTTGCTCTAATACGACGTAGAGGTCTACGTTGACAACGCCATCGTCCACCACAATTCGGACGCCGTCTCCTTGGGTGCGTTGATGGAAAAGGCGATTGAAGCCGCCCGGAACTGTGCCCATATGGCTGACGCCGGGAATGCTCAGGGCGGAAAGCCGGGCAATGGTCAATAGGACATTGGGGGCGATGGTGGTTTTGCCGGGCGCTCGAAGAGTTTCGTCTTTCATAGTTGCTCCAATACTCAAGGCGTTACATCATGGCCATGCCGCCGTCAACGCCCAAGACCTGGCCGGTGATATAAGAGGCCATATCGGAGACCAGGAAGGCGACGGCGTTGGCGATGTCTTCCGGGGTGGCTTTGCGCCCCAGCGGAATCAATCCCATGACGGCTTCAAGAGCCTCCGCAGGCATGGTTTTAATGATGTCGGTGTCAGCCAGTCCGGCGGCGACGGCGTTGACGGTGATATTGCGGGAAGCAACTTCTCGGGCCAGGGCTTTGGTGAATCCGATTTGACCGGCTTTGGAGGCGGAATAATTGGTCTGGCCGGGATTGCCCATTTGTCCGGCCACGGAGGCGATGTTGACGATGCGCCCGTAGCGTTTCCGCATCATGTGGCGTACGGCAGGCTTGGAGCAGTTGAAGGCGCTCTTGAGATTGGTGGACTGGATGATGTCCCAGTCTTCTTCAGACATCATCATTATTAGGGTGTCGCGGGTGATCCCGGCGTTGTTGACCAGAATGTCCAGGTTGCCGAAGGTCTCAATGGCGGTCTTAATCAACCCGTGGGCTTCTTGGAAATCGGAAACGTCCGCTTGGGCGGCGTGGGCTTGGCCGCCGTCAGCCTGGATGAGGCCGACGACCTCTTCGGCTGCATCCGGCGATTTGAAGTAATTGACCACCACGCTGGCGCCGTGCTTGGCGAGAAGAATGGCTGTGGCTCTCCCAATACCGCGTGATGCGCCGGTGACCAGCGCCACGCGTCCTTCCAGGGAAAGATCGGCTGTTGGGGACATGGACAGCTCCTTGAATGAATTGGGGTTATTATACCGTAGATAGGGTTTTAGTGTTCGTTGATGAGTTTCTCGAAGTCGGCGGGCGCGCCAGCCGGGAAGCGCTGCGATTTCCGTTCTATGCGCTTGAGCATAGCGCTAAGAATATTTCCGGTTCCAATCTCCAAAAAAGTCGTCACGCCTTGTTCTAACATGTGTTGGATGGATTCGGTCCAGCGCACCCGGGAGGTGAGTTGGGCCTGAAGGTCGGCGCGTATTCCTTCGACGGCGGTGAGTGGGGCGGCGGTGACGTTGCCGATGATGGGTGTGTGAGGTTCGATGAGGGGGGCGGAATTCACTGCTTGATTGAAGCCTTCCTGCGCATGCAGCATGAGGGGAGAGTGTGCGGCAATACTGACCGCCAGGATGATGGTCTTGCGCGCGCCGTTCTCTTGGGCCAAAGCCACCGCTCGTTCAAGCGCTGGGCGAACGCCGGAAATGACTACTTGACCGGGGCAATTGTCGTTGGCGACCTGGACGATTTCGTTTTCTGCGCTGGCTTCCCGGCAGATATTTTCTAACGAAGGGATGTCTAATCCCAGGATGGCGGCCATACCGCCGGGAGCGACCTCTCCGGCTTCTTTCATCAATTCGCCCCGGCGTTGAACCAGCAGCAGTGCATCGCTGAAAGGCAAAGCGCCTGCGGCGACCAGCGCGCTCAACTCTCCCATCGAGTGACCGGCGACGAAGGCGGCTTGGAAATCCGGGAATAGATTTTGAAAGACACGCATAGCAGCCACGGAATGCACCATCAAGGCCGGTTGGGTGTTGAGGGTGTCGTTGAGTTCTGCTTCGGGGCCTTCCCAGGCCAGCTTGGAAAGGGCAAAACCGAGCAGTTCATCGCCCTGCTCGAAAACATCTTGCGCGGCAGGATATTTCTGGGCCAATTCACGCCCCATGCCCACGGTTTGGGATCCTTGTCCAGGGAATACGAATGCGGTTTGTTGAGGATTTAGTGTCATATCTATTTAAACACAAAACGGGCCGTAAGTTGCACGGCCCGTTGTTTTTTCTACTCTTCTACGTTGATGATCTCGCGGCCTTTGTAATGTCCGCAGTGGGGGCAGACGTGGTGGGGCATGCGCATTTCGGCGCAGTTGGTGCATTGCACCAGGGTGCGGGGTTTGAGCGCGTCGTGTGCTCGTCGCCGGTCGCGGCGGCCTTTAGAAATTTTTCGTTTTGGTAGCGGGGGCATGGTTCTACTCCTAATTGTTACAGTTAATTCCATAAAAACACCCACCCACCGGGCAGGCAAGCGACATTATACGTTTGAGTCGTCTAACTGTCAAGATGATTGAGGTGGCAAGTTGCAGGTGGCAAGTGGGCAAGTGGCATGTGGGCAAGTGGGCAAGTGGCAAGTGGGCAAGTGGGCAAGTGGCAAGTTGGCAAGTAACAAGTGGCAGGTGGCAAGTGAGTAGTTGTGGAGGTTAATCCCATGTATAATTGTTGCAACAGTCATTTGGCTGAAAAAATACCAATTGGTGGTCGAAAATTATGAACATTCTTAGAACGCCTGATGAACGGTTTGAAGATTTACCTGATTATGATTTTGAACCCCATTACTCAGAAGTGGATGGGCTGCGAATACATCACGTTGATGAAGGTCCGGCGGAGGGTGAAATCGTTCTATTGCTGCATGGAGAACCGAGTTGGTCATTTTTATACCGGCACATGATCCCTTTGTTCGTGGAGGCCGGACACCGGGCCATCGCTCCCGATTTGATCGGTTTTGGGAAGTCGGACAAGCTCTCCGAGGTGGAAGACTATACTTTTCAACGCCATGTGGACTGGGTTAGGGCGTGGATGGATGCGCTTGCTCTGGAAAAGATCACCCTGGTTTGCCAGGATTGGGGTTCTCTCATCGGGTTGCGCCTGGTTGCCGAAGCCCCGGATCGTTTCTCCCGCGTGGTGGTCGCCAATGGCGGCCTTCCTACCGGAGATCAAAAAATGACTGAGGCCTTCACGCAATGGCAGGAATTTTCACAAAGGGTATCCGAATTTCCGGTAGCGAGGCTCATCAATGGCGCGACGACGACATCTCTTTCCAAAGAAGTGTTGGCAGGTTACGAAGCTCCTTTCCCGGATGAGACCTACAAGGCCGGGGCGCGTATCTTCCCTGCGCTGGTTCCCACCACGCCGGACGACCCCGCCGCGCCAGCAAATCGCCTAGCGTGGGATTCCCTGCGGAAATTCGAGAAACCGTTCTTGACCGCATTCAGTGATAGCGATCCCGTAACGCGGGGCGGGGATAGTATTTTCCATAAACTCATCCCCGGCGCGAAAGGGCAACCCCACACTACAATCGAAGATGCGGGACATTTTTTGCAGGAGGATAAGGGGCCGGAATTTGCCAGAGTCATTCTCGATTTTATGAACCAAACCGCATAGCGCTTTGTAAGTTAATTGTTGAGGTCGAAATTGTGAGTAAACTCCAAACAGAACAAAGTAAGGAACATAAGTTTGACAGACCTATGAGCCGCCCGTTATCTTACCGGGAGCGATTCGAACTTGAGTACAACTCACACTTTATTCCATTTCTGAAATTATTGGAAAAAGATATTGGTAAGGAGAAAGTCATCGAGATTCTCAAAAAATTGGCCCTCCAGGAAGCTGAAGATTATGCCAAATATGTTGTGGAGACCAAAGGAAAAAATGATCTATCGGTATTCAAAGAGGATTACAGCCCAACTACCCCTGGGACTAGCGATATTCTTACTATCGAAGTGATTGAAGACAGTGAAAGCGTTTACGAGATTGAGATCACAGAATGCCTTTGGGCGGACATCTTTCGCAAGGCTGGCGCTGAAGACTTCGGCTTTGCAGCGCATTGTACGGGAGATGTCCCATTTACGCACTACGTAAACGAACAACTCGATCTTGAATTGGAGGGAACGATCATGGAGGGAAAGCCCCTCTGTTCTTTGCGATACTTTGTAAAGGAATTGGAGAACGAGTAAATGTGATTGACTTGGCCGATAACGTTGCCAAGTTAATCTGTCTATGATTGCCCCAAATTGCCAAATGTGGCGGCAGCAGAATAAAGCACCGCCACACTCAGGCTTCCTAGGAGAGAAACGAATGTTTATCCGTTGAACCCCAACCTACTGAAAATTTATTAAGGTCTTTTTTCCTTCTTGGATAAGGGCTTTGACTGTTCATAAACCACGTTCTGATAAAGTATGGGTAGAACTCTCAATCACCGTATCCCCCTGAAAATCCTCTCATGCCTGGGCGGAAACTGGCGCGCTGAAATAATACTCTTCGCCTGCGCAGGCTCGGCAGAGAATCATCTCCTCCAAGATGACCTCCCGTTCGTTCATGATCTCTTCCCCACATTCCTCGCAATTCACCCTCACCCCGGGACGGCTGATTAGCTCCTCCAGGTCTAGGGCCAGCGTCACCGGATATATCCGTAATAGCTCTTGGGCGGGCATCACTTGATAGCCTTGGAGTTGGGCCTCCCAACGGTTGCGCGCCTGGGGCGCGTAGAGCCGGGAATCGGTTCGGATCCCGGGTCGAGGCGACACGCGCACCGCTTGCTGGGTGTGGGTGTCCACAAATGTGGCCGCCAGCTTGCCGAAGTCTACCACCCGCAAGGTGCGCCGTCCCACCCAGCAGCCGGTGGCGACCGACACCCCGTCGGCCCCGCAGCCATCGGTCTCGACAAAGACCATCATCCGCTTGTCGGTGCGGGGGACTTCCAAGCCCAACGCCGCCCCGCCGGATAGCCCCATTCGAATCCCCAGCACTTGCCGGGGACAAAGATGCCGGTGCAGGGCGGAGGACTGGCTTAAAAGTTCTTCAATCGGGGTCATTATGCCCTCATAGTACTGCAACAGCCCGGGCTGCGGCCCATCGCTCGCCCAGTTCGGTCAATGTTTCGGCCGAGAGCGACTGAGCGGCCAGAGGGAAAAGTATCTGCTCCTCTTTTGCAAAGTGGTTGCGGGCGACTGTGATGAGTTGGAGAATTAGCGTTTGCGCTTCTTCCAATTCCTGTACCGCGGGGAGGCTTTCCACAGCTTGCTCAACCTGTTCGTGCTCCATCCGCATCACCGCCAGCGGCCCCGTCGAGCCGATGATCGGCTCCAGGGTGGAGAAGAGCAATTCTTCCTCCAGTTGGGCGTGGCTGGCTAACGCGGCTGCCAGCATGGCCCCCTGAGACTTGACCAGGGATAAGGATTCGGCGATCGGAACGGTTTGTTCTAAATGGTTGAACAGGGCATAGAGTACGCCGTGTTCACCTAGAAAAGCATCGGTTATTTTCATAGATCAGCACTCGATTTCTGCATCCTTTCGTGCATAATAGTACCAGTTTAATATTAAGCAGGTGAAATAGTAAATGGCAAATCCATAGAGGGCATACTCCGGAGCGCCCGCGTCCACTTGCTGCCCGAACACCCGGGGGATAATGAACGCGCCATAGGCAGCCACAGCCGAGGTCCATCCCAAAACCGGCCCGGCTTCCGAGGGTTTGAAAATGATCGGAACCATCCTGAAGGTAGAGCCGTTGCCGATCCCGGTGGTGATGAACAGGATCAGGAACAAGATCAAGAAGGGGAGGAAGAATTGCTCCGGTTGGTCGCTTCCGCTGGCCTGCTTGACGTAGAAAGCGACGCCCAACGTAGCCAGGATCATGACCACGGTGTCCCATTGGGTAACCTTCGCGCCGCCCACTTTGTCGGAGATCCAGCCTCCGATGGGTCGGACGATGGAGCCCACCAGCGGGCCGAGCCAGGCGTAGGCGAATGGGTCGGGCGCATTGGGATTGATAGCGCCATTCGGCAGTTCGCCAAACACCACCCGGATGAGCAGTGGGAAGGCGGCTGAATACCCGATGAAGGAACCGAAGGTCATGGTGTATAGATAGGTCATGATCCAGTTATGTTTGTTCTTGAAGATAGCAAACTGGACGTTCAAATTTTCCTTGATCTCGCCGGGTATGGCCTTCATGCCCAATACGGTGAGGACGATGGTGATGGGCAGCACCAGCCACATGTTTAGCTCTAGTCCCAGCAGCAAATACAAGCCCACGGCGGTTCCTGCAATTCCCACCGCGAGGAGACCGAGGATTTTGAGCAGCGCAGAGGCCGTTGACCCCAGCGAAGGCGTGGCCTTGGAGAGATTGTTCATCCCAAACCAGGCAACCACACTCAGGACGGCGAGAATTGGGGCCCACACCAACCCGCTGTTCTGAATGTAGACCAGGGTACCGGCGGCTTTGTCGCCCACCGCGGCGGGAAGCGGAATTCCATCCCCGCCTAATGCGCCGAAGAGGCCGAAGGTCATCACGAAGGGCAGCAGCACTTGCATGACGCTGACACCAACGTTGCCCAGGCCCGCATTCAATCCCAGCGAAGCCCCCTGCACCCGCTTGGGGAAGAAGAAGCTGATATTGGACATCGACGAGGCAAAGGCCCCGCCTCCGATGCCGGATAAGGCCGCCATGAGGGCGAACACGGTGTAGGATGTATTCAGGTCTTGGAGGGCGAATCCCACGCCCACAGCGGGGGCGATGAGCAGGGCGGTGGTCAAGGCGATGACGTTCCTGCCCCCGGCGATGGCGATGAGGAAAGAATTGGGGATGCGCAGGGTCGCGCCGGCCAACCCGGCGATGGCCGACAAGGTGAAAAGTTGGACGGTGTCAAAGGGGAAGCCCATGTTTTTCATCTGGACGGTGATGACGCTCCAATAGAGCCACACCGCAAAGGCGCACAGCAGACAGGGAATAGAGATCCAGAGATTCCGGTTGGCGACCTTTTTTCCGGTCGTTTCCCAAAATTCGTTGTCTTCAACCTCCCAAGTTTCAATATTTGTGGTCATGTAGTTTCTCCAAGTAGTGTTTCTCCAGATTCGATACGGTTGTCTTTCTTCGAGATGCGCCGGACCACCAGACTCAGCCAGACCAGACAAATGACCGTCACCAGGAAGAAGAATATCCAGGTGGTGGTCCAAAGCCCAATGGATTTGAGCAGACGGCCGAAGATGATGGGGCAAATAAAGCCGCCCAGCCCACCAACCACACCGACGATCCCTCCGACCACGCCGATCTCCTGGGGGAAGTATTCGGGAATGTATTTATAGACCGCCGCCTTTCCGATCCCCATGGCGATCCCGATGATGAAGACCAGCCCGGTGAAGACCCAGACGTTGGCCTGGAAGTAAATGTGGGTGACGCCCTGGGCCAGCAATTGCTTTTTCTCAACCTCGTCGCCCTCCTCCACACGGGACTCGTGCCAGGAATCGATCAGGGGCAGCAAGATGATCTCGGAGTCGTCTACCTCCCGTCGATCTTCTGGAGTGAGGGGATAAACGTCCTCCCCGACCTGGATCTCGGTTTCCGTGACTGCCGTAACCGTACCGCTTTTACGGGCCATGATCCCGCTGCCGGGCGATTCAATATCCATCTTGGGGAAGAACAAGAGGAAGGTACAGATGGCCGTGGCCCCCAGCACCCAATACATCACCGTCCGAGGGCCAAACTTATCCGATAGTACGCCGCCCAAAGCCCGGATGACCCCCGAAGGCAGCGAAAAGATGGAGGTCAGCAAGCCCGCGGTGACGATGGTCATCGAATACACGTTCACATAATAGGGTACTAGCCATTGGGCCCGGGCGACGAAGCCGCCAAAAACCAGGAAGTCATCCAGGCCAAACCGCCAGACCCGCACCTTCTTCCGGGGGGCG
>CBDUUP010000120.1:0-11144 GCA_965370435.1 uncultured Anaerolineales bacterium
CGCCGCCGCCAGAGCCGGTCCCCCAACCGCCCCCTCCGCCTCCATCCGAATCTACCAAGGAAGGTAGCGACAAGTCAGAAGGGAAATAGGCGCTACAACTAATTTTATTATATCGCGGGGTGTATAAAGAAAATAGCTTAGCCATTTCAGCCTCCTGGCTGTTTGGCTCTGCCTGCACCCAGTGAAGGAGGTTTCAAAATGGCCAGGAAGAAAAAGCTAATTAAAGTGCGTAAACCCAAATTACGGGTTACGAAAAAAGGCTTGAGATTAACCAAGCCAAGCGCACGAATCGGGGGTAAAGTTGGTATTAATGTTAGTAGCAAGGGTATTAGCGCGAGCGCTAGAACCAAATCGGGAACGATAAGTACGCGTAAGGGGCGCTCTACATTAGGAAAACCCAAACGGATGCAGAAGAGTTGCTTAAGTTCTTGTGGTCTAGCACTCGTATTTCCCGCCTTGGGCCTCGCAATTTTACTATTTCTCTTCTAGGGATACCCTCCAATCAGATAGACCAACTATCAGTTTCCAGGCTGTTTAGTACCCTAAGCATTGCGCACCTTCTCCATTGTGTTGGCATCGGCATCCGTGAGGTCGTTGGTTCGAGTCCAATATCGCCCACAGAAATCATCCTGCCATACAAAAAGGCTGGGATGGTTTTATTATTAGTTTTCCGATAATGCGCTAAAAAATGATAGCGCCTGCGTTTTTCGTAAATAATGCCCGTAAGTATTACGAATCACGGCGTTTTCAGTTGACATTATTACGAATATCGTTATAATTAGGGGCAAGTTATGGATGAGATAGATCTAGCTATCGTCAGTATACTCCAATATAACGGTCGGATGCCGTTCACCAAAATCGCCGTTGAGGTGGGCGTTTCGGAGGGGGCGGTACGGCAACGCGTGAAGCGGATGACTGATAGCGGCACATTGCAAATCGTCGGTATTGTGGAACCTCAGCATTTGGGTATGCAAGAAGCGGGAATGATAGCGGTTTCGGTGCGGCCCAACCAAATTGAAGAAGTGGCCCATCAAATCGCCCAATTTCCAGAAGTCAGCTACCTGTTCATGGCTGCAGGTGAATTTGACCTATTTGTCGAGTTCTACTGCCGGGATAAGGAATCTTTTGTCTCCTTCCTCAACGACAAACTGCTCCAGGTTCCCGGCATTGAACGGACTCAAACCTTCCCTATCCTCAAGATGTTCAAACTATCCTACCGCTGGGGAGAGGCAGAGCCGCCTCGGATGAACCATCGTCTGCCAATTCCTCCTCCTGAAAAAACTAAAGCCCAAGAGGATTCTACAGCCTAGACTCATCTCAATCCATAGAATTATGAACGTCTTAGAAAAGATTGGCGCCATGCCGATGAACGGTCTCTCGGATTCAATTGCAGAATTGGTTCACGAGAAATCGGTTGAGATTTTGACCGAAACCGGTTTTTGCGTACCCGAGGAGGACGCGCTTGCGCGCCTCGAAAAGGCCGGGTTCCCAGTCGACTTGGACTCCCAGATGGTGAGGATCACTCCGAAACTGCTAGAGACCGCCCTAAACCGCCTGCCACAAGATGTCAAACTCTATGACCGCGCCGGGCTGACGCCCGCTCCCTATGACCAGAAATCATGCTTCATGGGCGCGGGCACGCCGGTCAATGTGCTGGACCTGGAAAACGGCCACAGGCGATCATCCACCCGGAAGGACGTGCGCCAACTCATCAGGATGCAAGACGCTTTATCCCAGGTGGACATCGTCCGCCCAACGGTCACGGCTACCGACCAGGGAGACTGCTCAGACCTGGTTGAGATCGCCGAATTGTTGGTCAACACCGGAAAACCAATCGTACACCGCACCCTTTCCGTAGAACGAGTGGACGCGGCGGTGGAAATGCTGGCCGCGGTGGCGGGAGGCGAAGACGCCTTCCGCGCTCATCCCAATTTCGCCACCCTCTACTGCCCAATTAGCCCGGGGTATTTCACCCCGGGAAACATCCGCTGTATGCTCCGCTGGGCTGAGCATGGCGTCCCCGTCACCTTGCTCAGTATGGCGATGGGCGGCGCCTCGGCTCCGGCAACGCTGCTGGGCGAGTTGGTCGTCATCAACACCGACATCCTGGCCTGGATAGTCGCCCTCCAAATCCTCTATCCGGGCGCTCCGCTCTTGTATGGCAGCGTGTCCGCGGTGCTCGATATGCGCACCGGCCTGCTGCCCCTGGGGGCGCCGGAGCGAGGGATGATAAATAGCGGTGCAGCGCTGATGGGCCATTATTATGGCCTCCCCTCTATGTGCGGCGGCCTTTCGGCGGATGCGAAAGAATTGGACGCTCAGGCCGGTTTTGAGAAAGCGGTCACGGCGGTCCCGCTGCTCCTGGAACAGGCCAGCATCATTTATGGCGTTGGCGCAACCGACGCAGGCTCTTCTATTTCGTACACCCAGATGATCCTGGATGATGAATTCATCGCCGGGCTGCGACGGATGATGCAGGGAATCACCCTGCATGACCTTGAAGAGGAGGTCGCCCTCATCAAGGCCAACACGCCGAGAGGCAATTTCCTTTCGGCCAAGCACACCCGGAGGAATTACCCCGAACACTGGGCGCCAGACATTTTCAGCCGCGATACGTACGAAACCTGGGAAACCAAAGGCGAGACCATCGAAGACATCTGCCGCCGCAAGGCAGAGGACATTCTTGCCAACCACCAGCCTCCCTCTCTTCCTGCGGAAGTTGAAGCGGAGCTAGAGCGAATATTGAAGCGCTTTATGGGCGCTGAATTCCATCTCAGTCCCTAGCGTTTTATTACAGGCGAAAGTAGAACTGATTTTTGCATGTGAGCCAGGAATAAATTTGATAAAATACTAACCGAACACAAACCGGAGCCTTAGGACAAATCTGTCCAAGCCGAGCTGCACCATACTTAAAGCTGCTGCGCTGGAATTGGGCCACTGATCAGCAATTCCAGCCCCGCAAAAATGTGTGGCCCCTTATCCACTAGATGAAGGAGGAAGGTATGACCGAAGATATCATTGCAAAATTAATGCAAGCTGTGATAGATGGCGAGCCAGAAGACGCAGCCGCGTTAGCCCAGCAAGCCCTGGACCAGGGCCTGGACCCCTTGACGTGTATCAACAATGGGCTGACCAAGGGAATCCAACACGTTGGCGAGTTATTCGCCAATGGAGAGTACTATCTGCCCGAGCTAATCATCGGCGGAGACGCCATGAAAGAAGCTCTAGCCATCCTGGAACCGGCTTTGGTCGGGGGTCAGGAACGTGAAGTAGCAGGCCGGGTAGTACTAGGCACCGTAGAAGGCGACCTGCACGAGATCGGAAAAACGTTGGTAGGCACTATGCTCACCGCCAACGGTTTCCAGGTCTTTGACATCGGAGTTGACAAACCCGCAGCCGATTTCATCGCCGCGATCAAAGAGAACAACGCCAACCTGGTCGGGGCTTCAGCGCTGCTCACCACGACGATGCTCCAACAGGAGAAGCTCATCGAGGCCCTCAAAGAAGCCGGACTCCGCGACCAGGTGAAAGTCATGGTCGGCGGCGCGCCGGTCACTCAGAGCTGGGCTGACAAAATCGGGGCCGACGCCTATGCGGAAGACGCCATCTCCGCAGTGGACATCGCCTACAGACTGGTAGACGCCCCGGCCTAAGACCAAATAATATTAACTAGCAATAGAAAATCTAGCTACCTGACAGTTTAAGAAAATCGGCAGGTTCTTCGAGTAAACTAAGGTTTAGCCGAAACCAAAGGAGAAGAACCATGCCGATAATAGAACTTTACCATACTTGGCAAAAAAGAATAAACCAACTTCGACCAGGAGAGCGAGTTACTCGACAACGTAACTTTGCCTGGCTGTTGGCAGGCTTGTACCAGAGCCGCTCTGTGCATTTGAGCAAGATAGCGACAAGGATACCCAGTTTGACGCGCTTGCCCAGCCGAATCCGGCGGATTAGTCGTCTGTTGGATAACCCCGCCATTCGAGTTCGAGATTGGTATAGACCGATAGCTAAAGAGATCATCCAACGGCTGGCACAGGGTGAACTGCGGCTGATCGTGGATGGCAGCAAAGTGGGCTTTGGACATCAATTGTTGCTGGTGTCCATTGGCTTTCGTCTTGGCTTCCCGCGCTCTGGGCGCATCCCATCTACGCATCATGTTGGTGCATATCCTCCCAAACGCTCTCGGCCCCATCATCGTTGAGCTTACCCTGGAAATTGGCTACGCTATCATGGAGGAGTCGGGATTGTCCTTCCTGGGATTCGGCATCATGCCCCCCACGCCCAGTTGGGGCAACTTATTGAGCAACGCGCAAGAACACATCACCAAACAGCCCTGGCTGGCTATCTTCCCTGGTCTGATGATCTTCTTTACCATCATTTCCATAAATTACATCGGGGACGGACTGCGAGACGCTCTGGATCCCTATAAGATGGTCAATAATCCAGGGACGGAATAACAACCAGGATAGGGTGAACGCGAAGAAGAGAACTTAAACCAATAACTTAGCCAACCCTCGCTCATTGGCTGTTTCCAGAATAATTCCAGCGCTCATTATTAATATTTCCCTGAAATAAAGGAGTTTTACCAACATGTCAGTAGATCGTCCATCGCTCCAACCGATTCGGACCAATTTTAAATTGGACGTATTGAGCGACGACCATCTCGACCAATTGCAGGAAGCGACGCTGACGATTCTGGAAACCACGGGGGTGAAGCTGCCCTACGAAAAGGCGCTGAAGGTCTTCGCCGACCACGGCGCAGAGGTGGATTTCGATAATGAGATCGTCAAAATCCCTCGAGAGTTGGTCCTCAAAGCGTTAGCCACCGTCCCGCGGTACTTCCACGTCGGCTCGCGTGATCCAGCATTCGATTTCGATCTCCAGGATGGGGTCACCTACTTCACCACCGATGGCTGCGGCCACGAGACGGTTGACCTGAAGACCGGGCAAGTCCGCCCCTCCACCAAAGCGGATGTGGGGATGATGGCCCGGATAGTGGATAGCCTGTCTTCGATGGGCTTTTATTGGCCTATGGTCAGCGCACAGGATTGCGGGAAAACCTCTCCGCTGCACGAACTCGACGCTTCCTGGAACAACACCGTCAAGCACGTCCAGAGCGTGACCATCATGGGGGAAGCGCTGGCACGTTACGGCGTAGAAATGGCGACCGTTATCGCCGGAAACCGGGAGGAACTGCGCAAACGCCCGCCCTTATCTTTGATCGTCTGCACAATCGCCCCATTGATGCTGGATAAAGAAGGCATCGAAGCGGCTTTGATCTTCGCGGAGGCGGGTCTGCCGGTGACTTTCCTGTCTATGCCCTCCATGGGAAGCACCGGCCCGGCTACGGTGGCAGGTTCTTTAGCGATGGCGGATGCAGAGATCATCAGCGCCACTGTCCTGGTGCAGCTTCTCTATCCTGGCGCGCCGATTTCCCACTCCACCATGCAGGCCTGGGTTGATCCCCGTTCGGGCGGCTACATCCCTTACCCGGTGGATGCTCGCAGCCGGTATGCCGCGGTGGCGATGGGCCATCATTGGGGGATGCCTTCCTTCGGGGGCGCATTTGGCACTGAGAGCGTCAACCCCGGCACCTGGCAATCCGCCGCCGAGGTGGCGATGGACCCGCTTCTGATCGGACTAGCCGGGGCCGAATGGGTCACCGGGATCGGGTTGAACCGCAACTTCACCTTATTGCATCCCTGGGCTATCATCCTGGACGACGAAATCTATCACCGGGCCAGGTATGCTTTGATGGAGATGGAGGTCAGCCCGGAAACGCTGGCGGTGGACGTGGTGCAAGCTGTGGGACCGGGAGGCCATTACCTGGGCCAAAAACACACCCGCAAACACCTGCGAGACTCGGTGAAGCTCGGCGTCACCCACCAGGTTGATTCGGAGGGAAAATACCGCGATCCACTAGAGGTGGCCCGCGAGAAGGCGACATGGATATTGGATAACTACAGACCCGAACCGCTAGAGAAGGCTCAACAGGACGAATTCGCCCGTATCCTTTCAGCAGCAGAGAAAGAAATAGGGTAATCGTCATACTTGTGGAAGCTATCATGAAATTATCACTCACCCCCACTTTGACCCAGCCCGAGATTGAACACATCCAATTCAGTCTTGATTTGCTGGAACAGGACTGAATATCACAAAACCCAAATTCTAGGAGCAAGAAATGTATTCTCAAACCCCTGACCTAATTAACTTCAGCACATCGCTCAAACATGAATTATTGACCCAAAAACAAGTTGACACCCTCAAAGGAGGGACGCTGCATCTTCTGGAAGAGGTTGGCGTTCACTTCCCCTCCCAGAAGGCGCAAGAAATCTTCCGCGAACACGGCGCGCATGTGGATACGGAGACCGACATTGTCCGAATTCCGTCGGACCTGGTGGAGAAGGCGATGTCCACCGCGCCGCGGTCTTTCATCCTGGGAGGCCGGGAAGAGCGTTTTGACCTGCAATTAGATGGAAAGCATTCCTATCTGGCTACAGATGGGTGCGGGGTGCATGTGATTGACATTGAGACGCGGGAGCAACGCCCCTCCCGTAAAGAGGATGTGGCCCGGATGGCGCGAATTTCGGATGCGCTGCCCATGGTCGGCTTCTATTGGCCGATGGTCAGCGCCCAAGATTACGGACGCACAGCCCCGCTGCACGAATGCCATGCCGGGTTGACCAACACCCTCAAGCATGTCCGGGGCGGCACGACGGTGTTCCCTCAATTGGCGAAATACATCGTCGAGATGGCGACCGTGGTCGCGGGGAGCGAAGAAGTGCGCCGGGCCAGGCCTCCGATCTGCGCCAATATCTGCACCATCGCCCCGCTGGCCCAGGACGGCAGCGGTATCGAGACCGCCCTGGTCTTCGCCGAGGCGGGCATCCCCACCAGCTTCATGGCTATGCCGACCATGGGATCCACCGCCCCGGCCACTCCTCTAGGCGCGTTGGTCACCGGGGACGCGGAAGTGGTCAGCGCTATGGTACTCATGCAATTAGCCTACCCCGGCGCGCCGGTATTCCATTCGAATCTCATCTCGCTGATGCACCCCCGCACGGGAGGCTATATCAGCGACGTATCGCTACCCACAACCTGGATAGCGGCGCAGATGGCCCACGCCTGGAACGTGCCCAGCCTGGGCGGCGGCAGCGTCAGCAGCGATGCTTCCGATATCGGATGGGAATCGGGCTTCAAAGCGGGGATGGGCGCAGTCAAGACACCTTTAATGGGGGGCGATGTGTGCGGTTATATGGGGATGTTGGAAGGCTCAATGCTGCTCTACCCGGAACAGATCATCCTCGACCATGAGATTTGCCTGGAAGCGTACAACCAGATGCACCTTTTCGAGTTCAATGAGGCCGACATGGCTTTGGATGTCATCAAAGCGGTGGGGCCGCATTCGCACTTTTTACGGCAAAAGCACACCCGGCAGCATATTCGGGATTTCCAACTTTCCCCCTATTTGCTACAGAAAGGCTCCGGCGAGGGTGAAAAAAGTCCCCGTGAGGTCGCTATAGAGGAGTTCAACCGAATCAATGAAACCCATCACCCTGAGCCTCTTCCCCAAGAGGTCTTGGTGGAGTTAGACCGGATTCTTGAGGCGGCTGATCGGGAGGCGGAGAAGATAAGCGTTACCTTGTAAATAGCTAAAGGTTTTACCCCAATGGCACGAAGTCACTAAGAAAAAAACTTGGCGACTTTGTGCCTTTTTGTTTTGGTGTAAAAAATTGAAAAACGCTTTAGAATTGGGTCGCCTGGAGGAATCGTTCTTCGAATTGGGGGTGAGCGGATAGTTCGATATACTGAATACGCTCAATCAAATTAATTGCCATGCGCCTGTAATCTGTCGAGGCGAGCATCATCTTTGCGCCAATTCCGGCGGCGTTGCCGATTTGACGGAAACGATCAGGATGCAAATCGGGGAACATGCCCACTCGCACGGCGCTCTGGGTGCTGAGGTAAGTGCCAAACGCACCGGCGATAATGAATTCGTCCAGGTCTTCATGGGCCAAGCCAGCCTCCATAAGAAGAAGTTCGATTCCGGAGCGGATGGCGGCTTTTGCCAATTGGATCTCTCGGATGTCTTTTAGAGACACGATAACTTCGCGGCCAGTCCCGCTATCTTCCGATTCTACCAGAACGACATAAGTTTCGTTTTCCTTGGTACGAACGAGGGGGTGATCTTTTGCCATGCTGCCATTTGGGTTTATTGCGCCTGCCTCCAGCAGTTCGGCGACGGCGTCGAGGATTCCGGAGCCGCAAATGCCGACCGGAGGTTGCTCGTCAATGGTGTACAGTTGAATCTCCTCCCCCAAGATTTGTACCCGTTCAATCGCGCCTGGCGCGGCGCGCATGCCGTGCTTGATATGGGCGCCCTCGAAAGCCGGGCCGGAAGCGCAGGAGCAGGTGAACAGCTTCCCATTGGCCGCCAGAGAAATCTCAGTGTTGGTGCCGATATCGAGAGCGATGACGGTCTTGTCAGTTTGGTGGATCCCGGCGGCCAGAAGCATGGCGAGGTGGTCGGCCCCGACAAATCCAGCGATGACAGGTGGGAGGTAGATTTGCGCATCACGGGCTATGGATAGGGAGAGATCATAGGCGGGGACATCGAGGGATTCGCTCACCGCAGGAACGTAAGGCGAGGCGCCCAATTGATGGACCGGGAGGCCTGCAAAAAGGTGACTCATAGCCGTATTCCCGACGATGACGGCATCTACGATCTGGCGAGGGGATACTCCAGCAGCGGCGGTTAATTCCTGGATCAATTTATTGAGCGTCTCCACCAGTTTTTCTTGCAGAACTGCCCGCCCGTTCGATTCCCGATCAGCGTAAACGATCCGGCTGACGACGTCCTCTCCATAACTTAACTGGGGGTTCATCGCGCCCCGGCTGGAGAGGGTCTTTCCGCTGGTCAGGTCTACGAGGTAGGCGGCGAGTTTGGTAGTCCCGATGTCAACGGCGAGACCCAGGAGACCGGTATCCAAGGGAAGTATCTCGACAACTTGATCTCCCCGGCAAGCTATACGAGCCGACCAATCCAGTTCTCGCAGCCGCATGGAGAGGTCGGTGAGAATCGGGTAGCCTAATGAGGGAGATTGAATCTCCTGCTCGTTGAGGGCATCAATCAACCGAGTCGTGTCCGCACGCAAGTCATGCAAGGTGGGCGGAGGTATCTTCACTTCAATGGGGAGTACGCTAGGGTTTGGTTTTACGGATATATCTAGCCCCTCGAGCTGAAGACGTTGTGGAGAGGTAAGTGATTCGGGCGGCAGGCTGATGAGCGCATCGGTCAGAACTTTGGCCTGGCAAGCGAGGCGGAGACCGCTGGCGCGTTCCTCCGGGTTGAGGGATTCCTTTTCCGCGAGAGAGTGCGGGGATAATTCTCCAGAGACCAGGCGCACCCGACAGCCATCGCAAGTCCCGTCGCCCCCACAAATTGAGATCAGCCCCACCCCAGCCGACTGGGCGGCAGAGAGAAGCGTCGAGCCTGCCTCGACGTTAACACGCCGTCCGACAGGCTCGAAATTTATCGCTATCTTTTTTTTCGGTGAGAGAGAACTCTCAGGCATAATGGTCTTGATATTTGCAGGTTTCGCGCATGCTGCAATAATCGCAGGGGACGCCGGCTTGGGCCATCTTCTCCCCAACGCCCAGGATCATGGTCAGGGATTTGCGCGGGAGCATCACCCAGGCCGGGGTGAGGCGGACTCCGACCTCTTCGGCGTTCAAGAGGTTGAAAACCTGGGGCTGGCCTACTTCGACGGGCCAATCCAACATGCCGGGACTCAGGGGGATGCTGGTTTCCAGTCCATTGGCCTGGGCCTCCAGCTCGAATTTACGGCAGACGGCGTTGGCCAAGACTTCAACTGTCGCCGATCCCACGCCATCCAACGCCAGGGCGTAGGAGGGGTCCGAGGCCATGATCTTTGAAACCTTGCTTTCCAGATCATCGCCAACCGTGCAAAGGATGATCACCACCTCCGAGGCCGCAGGGAGATGCTTCGCCAACAGAGGGCTTTTTAGTTCCTGCCCACCCTCCAATTGGATGCGCTCATGCAGAACGCTTTCAACCTTTACGCGGTGATAAAGCGTGACAGGCTTGACCAGGGATAATCCCTCTTCGAGCGCACGCTCAGCGATCTCTACCAGTTTGGGCGAGCGTTGGCGGATGACCGCCGGGTCTGCGCCCTGCCCTCGAAGGACCTGGTCAGCATCTACTTCCAGATCCCACTCACGGAGAACTTCCATAGTCTATTTGGATTCCTTGGCTAACTTGCGGTAGTGTTTGATGTAGCGAGAGCCATAGTCGTCGTGACCGAGCAATAAGTCAATAGCCCGGATCATCAGGGTGTGTTTCTTAGGATCCGATATTACGCAGGAGGCGCCGACCCCAGCAGCCAAAGCCAGAAAGGCTTCGTTGATAATATGCCGGTTGGGCAATCCAAAGGAAACGTTGCTGGCTCCCAGATTAATATTCACTCCGAATTCCTGCCGAACCAATTGAATGGTGCGCAAGGTGATGGTGGCGGCGTTAGCATCCGCGCCCACCGTCATCACCAAGGGATCAATAATTATGTCCTCAGGGGGGATTCCCAGCTTGGCGGCGCGTTCAATAATCTTTCCGGCGACGGCCATGCGTGCCTCGGCGTCCTTGGGGATCCCGTCGTCATCCATGACCAAACCGATGACGGCTGCATCCCGGTCTTTCACGATGGGAAGCACCGCATTCAAGGAGGCTTCCTCCCCGGTCACCGAATTAATCAAGGGTCTGCCGGGCGTGACCTTCACGGCCGCGGCGAGAGCGGCGGGGTCGGCGGAGTCTAGGCAGATGGGGGTTTCCACTTCCGAGGCGACGATTTGCACCACCTGGGAAAGCAAAGCCACCTCGTCCACACCCGGAACTCCCACGTTGACATCCAGCACGTTGGCGCCGTTGCCAACCTGCCGAACTGCCATTCGTCTCACATAATCAAAGTCTCCTTCCTTGAGAGCCGCGGCGAGCTTCTTGCGCCCGGTGGGGTTGATCTTTTCGCCGATAATGGTGATCGGCCCTTCAGCGTCAATGGTTACTTTCTTGGTCTCACTTTGCAGCAGGGTTTTCATGTTGTTGTGATCCTTTCGAGATAATTATAGTG
>CBDUUP010000121.1:0-10985 GCA_965370435.1 uncultured Anaerolineales bacterium
TTCATCGCGCGCAGCGGGCGGCCAGGGCCGGTATTGATCGATATATGCAAAAATGCGCAGCTTGAAGAGGTCGAATTTGAATACCCGGAGGACATCACTTTGCCGGGGTACCAGCCGCCCACTCATGCCGACTCTGCCGACCTTGAGGAGGCAGTTAAATTAATAGCCAATGCAAAACGCCCGGTGATCTTGGCGGGGCATGGCGTCTTGATGTCGGGGGGGATGGATCAATTACGAGAATTCTGCGAGAAAACGCAAACCCCGGTGGGGATGACGCTGCTGGGCCTGGGCGCATTGCCCGAATCGCATCCCTACAGCCTGGGGATGATGGGGATGCACGGCAACGCCTACTGCAATCAAGCCATTCAAAATGCAGACCTACTGCTGGCGTTCGGGATGCGGTTCGATGACCGGGTGACGGGAACCATACGCACGTACGCGCCCCGGGCGCGGAAGATCCATATTGAAATTGATCCCTCCGAGGTGCATAAGAATGTGAAGGTTGACGTGGCTCTGATCGGGGATCTAAAAACAGTCTTGGACGACCTGACCCCAATGATTGAACCCGGCGACCATGAGGAATGGCTGGACCAAATTTCCCAATGGCGGGGGGAGAGTGAGGCGCGCGACATCTTATCCTGGCCGGATGAGGAGAAATTACACGCCGCCCACGTGATCCGGGATTTCTGGGAGCACACCGGCGGCGACGCTATCGTGACCACAGGGGTAGGCCAGCATCAAATGTGGGCTGCACAATATTATAACTTTGACCAACCCTACCGGCTCATCACATCCGGCGGGGCGGGAACCATGGGCTTTGGGATGCCTTCCGCCATTGGGGCCTGGTTCGCACACCCGGATAAAGAGATCTGGACCATAGACGGGGACGGCAGTTTTCAGATGTCGCTGCAAGAACTGGCAACCGCGGTACAGGAAGGGGCCAATATAAAAATCCTGATCTTGAACAATAATTTCCTGGGCATGGTGCGGCAATGGCAGGAATTCTTCTTCGATAAGCGCTACGCCGCCACGCCCCTGACCGGCCCAGATTTCATGAAGTTGGCCGAAGCCTACGGAATCCCAGGCAAACGGGTTTCGGAGCGGAAAGATGTGGTCGCGGCAATCGAATTTGCCCGCAACACCCCCGGGCCGGTGTTGATCGAATATCTGGTTGAAAAGGAAGACTCGGTTTTCCCCATGGTCCCGGCCGGAGCGGCCCTGGATGAAATGATGCGCCGTCCAATCACCAAGCAGAAAGCGTCCGCGGAGTAGTCAAGGACGATAAAGGAGAAAGTGATGCAAAACACACTGATCGCAAAAGTAGAGAATAAACCCGGCGTGCTCAATCGAGTGGCCTCCTTATTCAGGCGGCGCAACTTCAACATTGAATCGCTGAACGTGGGCCGGACCGAAAATCCAGACATCTCCCGCATGACCATCGTGCTGGAGAACCCGGACGTGGACACTCGCAAAGTGGAAGCCAACCTCTATAAGCTGGTCAACGTGCTGGACGTGCAAGATGTGACCAACCAACCGGCGGTAACCCGCGATCTGGCACTGATAAAGGTGAAGTCCACGCCCGAACGGCGGACCGAAATTGCGAACCTGGCAAATATCTTCCGGGCGAAGATCGTGGACGTGGCCCCTGATTCGGTGATCGTCGAAATCACCGGAACCGAAGATAAAATCGAAGGCCTGGTTGAATTGCTGCGCCCCATGGAAATATTGGAGATGGTGCGCACGGGGCAAGTCGCCATGCTGAGAGGTGAATCTCCCGGTATACGGCATACGCCCGGCGCAAATGGACATAATAAATCCAATAATAACTAGCTGTCTGATAAAAGAGATCTTCGAAATGAAAGTTTATTTCAAACTTTTCACCACAGAGACACAGAGAGCGTCGCTGCGCTTAGAGAGAAAAACAAAAACATTTCAAAAAACTTTGCGAATCTCTCTAAGCGCAGCGACGTTATCAGAGTCTCTGAGGTGAACACTTTATGAAAGTTACTTCATTCGATATATTTTTGATGAAACTGTCAAGAAGTTAAAAATAAAAGGAAACGAATATGGCAACAATTTATTTTGCGGCAGATGCAAACCCGGAGTTGATCCAATCGAAAAAGGTGGCCGTCATTGGATACGGGTCGCAAGGCCACGCCCATGCGCTTAACTTGAAGGACAGCGGCGTAGATGTGAGAGTTGGATTGCGCCCCGGCAGCAAATCTCAGGCCAAAGCGGAGAAAGAGGGCCTGGAGGTGAGCGCTATTGAGGCGGCGGCGAAGTGGGCGGATGTCATTATGATGCTGGCTCCAGACACGGCCCAGCCCACAATTTACGAGGAACATATCTTGCCACACCTGGGTGAGGGCAAGACTTTGATGTTCGCGCATGGGTTCAACATCCGATACGGGACGATCAAGCCGCCGGAAGAGGTGGACGTGAGCATGGTGGCGCCAAAAGCGCCGGGCCACAGAGTCCGCGAGCTATATCAAGAAGGCGGAGGCGCTCCCTCCCTGCTGGCGGTCCACCAAGACGCCAGCGGTCAAGCCAAAGAACTGGCGATTTCCTACGCCCATGCCCTGGGGTCAACCCGGGCGGCGGTGCTTGAAACCACCTTTGCAGAGGAAACGGAGACCGATCTATTTGGAGAGCAAGCGGTTTTGTGCGGCGGGGTTTCGGAATTGGTCAAGGCGGGGTTTGAGACCCTGGTGAAAGCCGGGTACCAACCCGAATTAGCCTATTTTGAATGCCTGCACGAACTGAAGTTGATCGTTGACCTGATGTACCGGGGCGGATTGAACTACATGCGTTATTCGGTGTCCGATACGGCGGAGCATGGAGATTATACCGGCGGCCCCAAGATCGTCACCGAGGAAACCAAGGGTGCGATGAGACTGCTCTTGGACAACATCCAAGATGGGAGCTATGCCCAGGGTTGGATCGAAGAAAACAAGAACGGCCGAAAATGGTTCGATGAGGTCCGCCACCGCGAGCAAGACCAAAAGCTAGAGCGAGTGGGGGCGGAATTGCGTGCCCTGATGCCCTTCATCAATCCAGTAACGATTAAACCGGGAGAGTGAATATCATGCAAAACCAACACGTAATGATCTTTGACACCACCCTGAGGGACGGCGAGCAATCTCCCGGCGCGACGTTGACTTCGGCTGAAAAATTGGAGATCGCCCGGATGCTGGCAAGCCTGGGCGTTGACGTCATCGAAGCGGGATTCCCGGCTGCCTCTCCTGATGACCTGGAAGGCGTAAGGGAGATCGCCAAAGAAGTGGGCAACCTCCCTTCGGGAAACGGCGGCGCGACTGATAACCTGCCAATAATTTGCGGGTTGGCGCGGGCCAATAAAAAGGATATTGATGCGGCCTGGGAAGCGGTTCAGTATGCGGCCAAGCCCCGGATTCACACCTTCCTGGCTACCTCCCCAGTCCACATGGAATTCAAATTGAAAATGGACCCGGAAGAGGTCGTTGAACGGGTGAAGGAAATGGTCGCATACGCGAAAACCTACTGCGAGGACGTTGAGTTTTCGCCCGAAGACGCCGGGCGCAGCGACCCGGAATTTCTGTATCTGGTCCTGGGGGAAGCGATCAAAGCCGGGGCGACGACGATCAATATCCCTGACACGGTTGGATACACTACGCCCAATGAGTTCGGGGCCTTGATCGCGGGCATCATCGAACATACGCCGGGGGTTGAGGAGGTTGTGGTTTCGGTTCACTGCCATGACGACCTGGGTATGGCGACGGCGAACACATTGGCGGGGATTATGGCCGGGGCGCGTCAGGCGGAAGTGACCATGAACGGGATCGGCGAAAGAGCGGGGAACACTTCGTTGGAAGAGGTGGTCATGGCGATTCGGACTCGGCGGAAGGTTTTTGAACTTGAGACCGGGATCGACACGACATTGATCACTCGAACCAGCCGGATGGTCTCCACTAAAACGGGGATTCCGGTGCAGCCCAACAAGGCCATTGTAGGGGCCAATGCTTTTGCCCACGAAGCGGGAATCCATCAGGACGGGATGCTCAAACACCAAAACACCTACGAGATCATGCAGCCTGCTATGGTCGGCCAGAGCCATTCCAAGTTGGTTCTGGGGAAGCATTCCGGCCGCCACGCGTTCAAAGCCCACCTGGCAGAGATCGGCTATCAATTGACCCAAGAAGAGCTTGACCGCACCTTCAAACGGTTCAAGGAATTGGCCGACAGGAAGAAAAAGATCACCGATGCAGACCTGGAAGCTATCGTGGCGGATCAAATCTCCCAGCCGAAGGAAATCTATAGTTTGGATGGGCTGCAAGTCACCTGTGGAACCATGGGGATGCCGACCGCGACGGTGCGGTTAATCGGCCCGGATGGAGAGCTGCACGTACATGCTGCCGTTGGAACCGGCCCGGTGGATGCTTCCTTCAGCGCTATGGATGCGATCATCCAGATACCCAACGTGTTGGTGGAATACAACGTCAACGCCATCACGGAAGGCATTGACGCGATTGGGGAAGTGTCGGTGCGATTGAAGGCGGAGAATGGTTCCATCCCACGGCGCAAGTCTCCCCTGAACAACCAGGGGCAGGCGCGGACATTTGGAGGCCACGGCGTAGACACCGATATTATTGTCGCCAGCGCGAAGGCTTATCTGGCGGCTTTGAATAAATTGTTGGTTGCCAGCGGCCTTTATGCTGAAGTGGAAGAAGAAGCTGAGGCGGTTCTGGCAAGCTGAATTAAACAATAAGAGATGGTTGAAATGAATGATTCTATAAAACATTTCACCACAGAGACACAGAGAGCACAGAGAAAAACAAAAAATATTCGAAAACTTTTTCGAATCTGTGGTGACCTCTTGAGGATGGCTACTTCTTTCGACGATTAATTATTAAAGTGTCAGGCAGCTATTAGGAACAAGAAGAAGAATGATGCAGCAACCGAAAACGTTGTTTGAAAAAATATGGGAACGCCACGTGGTGGTGGAGGAGAACGGCGCGCCGGCGGTCCTTTACGTTGACCTGCACTTGATCCACGAGGTCACTTCGCCGCAGGCGTTTGCGGGGTTGTACGAGCGCGGGTTATCGGTTCGTCGGCCGGACAAGACGGTTGCGACGATGGATCATTCAACGCCTACGACCGGCATATCCTTGCCGGTCCTGGATCCCCAGGCGAACGCGCAGCTAGAGAAACTCAAACAAAACTGTGAAGCCTTTGGGATAGAGCTATACGAGATGGGTTCGCCCAGGAACGGGATCGTGCACGTGATCGCGCCTGAATCGGGGATGATCCAGCCTGGAAAAACGGTGGTGTGTGGAGACAGCCACACGTCAACGCATGGCGCGCTGGGGGCCTTGGCCTTTGGGATCGGCACCAGTGAAGTGGAACACGTGCTGGGCGCTCAATGCCTGCTGCAATATAAACCCAAAACTTGCCAGGTCCAGATCAATGGAAGTCTTGAAGCGGGCGTTTCCGCCAAAGACATTATTTTGGCCCTGATCGCGAAGATCGGGATTGGGGGCGGGACCGGGCACGTTTTCGAATATACAGGGACGGCGATAAGCAAGCTCAGTATTGAAGAGCGGATGACCATCTGCAATATGTCCATCGAGGGGGGCGCGAGAGCGGGGATGATCGCTCCCGATGATACCACCATCGAGTATTTGAGCGGGAAAGAATACGCCCCCAAAGAAGAGGCCTGGGATCGAGCGGTTGCCTATTGGAAAAAGCTCCCCAGCGATGAGGGGGCCGAGTACGACTCCCAGGTGGTTCTGGATGTCTCTGACCTAGCCCCCATGATCACATACGGAACCAATCCCGGCATGGGGATGGAAATCACGGGGCAAATCCCGGACCCGGCCGAAGCTGGAACTCTGGAGGAGCGCAAGGCCACCGAAAAAGCTCTGGCGTATATGGGCCTCCGCCCCGGCCAAAAGATCATCGGCCTTCCGATAGATGTCGTGTTCCTGGGAAGCTGTGCGAATGGTCGTATATCAGACCTCCGTCTGGCAGCCTCGGTGATGGAGGGAAGAAAAGTGGCCGAGGGGGTGAGGATGCTGGTTGTGCCGGGGTCGCAAGAGGTTAAACGGCAGGCGGAATCAGAGGGGTTGGACCGGATTTTCAAAGAAGCGGGCGCGGATTGGCGGGAGCCGGGCTGTTCGATGTGTATCGCGATGAATGGAGACCACCTGGAACCGGGCCAATACGCGGTCAGCGCCAGCAACCGGAATTTCGAAGGGCGGCAGGGAAAGGGCGGACGAACCTTCTTGGCCTCCCCCCTCACGGCGGCGGCATCGGCGGTGAACGGGGCGGTCACGGACGCTAGAACACTCATGAGTGAACGAGAATAAATTATGGCCTCTTTTACGACGCTGACTTCAAAGATCATTCCCCTGCCCCACGACAATATTGATACCGATCAAATCATCCCGGCGCGGTTTTTGTCGGCCATTGATAAGGAAAGCGTGGTGGATGGGCTTTTCGCGGATTGGCGGTATCAGCATGACGGCGAACCCAAAGCTGATTTTGTGTTCAACCAACCGGCGTATCAGGATGCGAAAATCCTGCTGGCGGGAGATAATTTTGGCTGCGGGTCTTCTCGCGAGCATGCGCCCTGGGCTTTGGTTGGATGGGGAATCCGAGCCATCATCAGTACTTCCTTCGCCGACATCTTCAACAACAATGCCTTGAAAAACGGGCTTCTCCCTATCCAGGTGGATAAAGAAACTCACCAATCTCTACTTGACCTGGTTGAAGGAGCCCAAGAGGCTAAGTTGAAAATTAATCTGGAAGACCAAACTGTCACCCTGCCGAACCATACGGTTTTTGAATTTCCAATAGATGGATTCGCCAAAAAATGTTTACTGCAAGGCATTGACCAGTTCGGGTACATTATGTCTTTTGAGGATCAGATCCGGGAGTTCGAAGCCCAAGAAATTGAGGCTGGCATCATTAGTTAATACACATCCGTCGAAATGGATGCTTATTACGAGCTTTTCACCGCAGAGACGCAGAGAGCGCTGAGATTCGCAGAGAAAAACGAAAATATATTAAAAACTCTGCAAATCTCCCCTAGCGCAGCAGCGTACTCCATATCTCGGCGGTAAATATTTTTGAGATTTTTTGCAAGGTTTCAGGCAAGTAGTTTCGGTAATACGATATATGTTTCGGAGATAGTTATGAGCTTACCCATCTTGATATACGATACGACTTTGCGGGACGGAACCCAGCGGGAAGGGATTTCCTTGTCTTGCGACGATAAGCTGCGGATCGCCCAGCGGCTGGACAATTTGGGCGTGGCCTATATTGAGGGCGGGTGGCCGGGGTCGAATCCGAAGGATGCTGAATTTTTCCAGCGGCTGGATGAGTTGGACTTGAAGCATGCCAAAATTGCGGCCTTTGGCTCCACATGCCGGGCGGGGTCGGAGGCGAAAGAAGATACGAATATCCAGGCTTTGCTGGAGGCCAATACGCCGGTTTGCACCGTGGTGGGAAAAACCTGGACGCTCCATATCACCGACGTGCTTCAAACCACCCTGGAAGAAAACCTGCGCATCATTGAAGAAAGCCTCCGGCATCTTAAAGACCACCAGCGCGAAGTGATCTATGACGCCGAACACTTTTTTGACGGGTATAAAGATGACCCGGAATATTCGCTAGAAACACTAAGGGCTGCCGACAAGGGAGGCGCAGACAGCCTGGTGTTGTGCGACACTAACGGCGGATCGCTGCCCAATGAGGTGTCCAAGATCGTCAGGGAAGTCCAGGATGCGCTCCCCGGTGCGCGGCTTGGCATCCATGCGCACAACGATGGCGAATGCGCGGTGGCCAATACGCTGGCAGCGGTCTTGGAAGGCGCGGTTCAGGTGCAAGGCACGATCAATGGCTATGGCGAACGGTGCGGGAACGCTAACCTTTGCAGCATCATCCCTGATTTGGAACTTAAGTTGGACATGACCTGCCTCCCCGATGGCAAGCTGGGAGACCTGTATGATGTCTCTCACTTCGTCGCAGAGGTCGCCAACCTGGCCGCTGACGAACAGCAGCCTTTTGTGGGGAACAGCGCGTTCGCCCATAAAGGAGGCATCCACGTTGCGGCGATGCGCCGCAACAGCGCCAGCTACCAGCATATTGAACCCGACCTGGTGGGGAACAAAATGCGGACGGTGGTCTCGGAGTTATCAGGGCGCGGCAATCTGCTAAGCAAAGCGCAGGAATTCAATATAAAGGTTGATGATAAAGCTGTGTTGAGCAAAATCCTCAATGAGATCAAAACTTTAGAATCGCGGGGCTTCTCTTTTGAATCGGCGGAGGCATCGGTGGCCTTGATGCTGCATCGCAGTCAAGAAGGATACGAACCGCCATTCGAGTTGATCGATTTCTCGGCCAATGTAGAGCACCGCAAGGGCCGGGGCACCTTTGCCGAAGCGATGGTCAAGATCATAGTGAACGGTGAAGTGATCCACACCATAGCCGAAGGGAATGGCCCGGTGAACGCGTTAGATACCGCGCTCCGAAAGGGTCTGCTGCCCATCTACCCGCGGCTGGCTGAATTCCAGTTGGCCGATTATAAGGTTCGGATCATTGACGGGTCCAATGGCACCGCGGCGATAACCCGCGTATTGATAGATACCCAGAACGGACACCAACGATGGAGCACGGTTGGGGCCAGCGCCAACATCATTGAGGCCAGTTGGCAGGCGTTGGTAGATAGCGTTGAATATGGATTGAGGTTAGCATGAAGGCGAAAATCACGTTGCTTCCCGGCGACGGCATCGGGCCGGAGGTCGTAAAGGCGGCGGCTGAACTGCTGAAAACTGTGGGGGAAGTTTTTGGGCATCAATTTGAAATGGAGACTTTTTTGATAGGCGGCTGCGCGATAGATGAATATGGCGATCCCTTACCCGAAAACACGCTCAAAGCCTGCCGAGAGGCGGACGCGATCTTGCTGGGCGCAGTGGGCGGGCCGAAATGGGACGACCCCTCCGCAAAGGTGCGGCCCGAACAAGGGTTATTGGGCCTGCGCAAAAATCTTGACCTCTTCGCCAACTTGCGCCCGGTCCAGCCCCACCCGGAACTGGTATCGGCCTCTCCCCTGAAACAAGAATATTTAGAAGGCGTGGATATGCTGGTGGTGCGCGAGCTGACCGGGGGGATTTATTTTGGGCAGCCCCGGCATCGCCAAGATGTGGATGGGGAAACTCAGGCGGTGGATACGATGGTCTACAAGACCAGCGAAATTGAACGCGCAGCCCAACTCGCTTTTTCCCTGGCGCAGCAGAGGAAAAAGAAAGTCACTTCAATAGACAAAGCCAACGTGCTGGAAACATCCCGGCTTTGGCGGGAAACGGTATCCAGGGTTGCGGAGGACTATCCGGCCGTCACGCTTGAGCATTTGCTGGTGGATGCAGCTGCGATGCACCTCTTGACCAGGCCAAGCGACTTTGACGTGCTCGTAACCGCCAACTTGTTCGGCGACATCCTCACCGATGAGGCCTCCGTGCTGACCGGGTCAATGGGCAATATGCCCTCCGCTTCGCTGGGCAGCGCTAAAAATTCACTCGGCTGCCCGCTGGGGCTGTATGAGCCAATCCACGGTTCAGCGCCCGATATCGCCGGTAGAGGGGTCGCCAATCCGATTGGGACTATATTATCCACCGCGCTTTTACTTCGCCATTCCCTGGGGCTGAATGAAGAAGCTGGAGCTTTGGAAAAAGCGGTTGACATCACTTTGAACGCTGGCGTCCGAACCGCCGATATCGCCGCGCATGAGGATGAGCCGGTTTCTACTGAGGAAATGACGAGGAAGATCATAGGAAATTTCCAATTGAAGTAAGGAACTATTAAAAACATTTCACCACAGAGACACAGAGTACGTCGCTTCGCTTAGAGAGAGAAACAAAAAAATCTAAAAACTCTGCGTCTCTATGATAAATAATTTTGAGAATTTCCGATAGGTTTCAAGATGCTATAAAAAGTGTCAGGCAGCTAGAATAAATAATGCGATCAAGGAGTCGACAATCGGCATATGACCGGTAAAAATTCAATGATGGGTGAAACTATGGTCGCTTTTCAAGGGGAACCCGGCGCTTACAGCGAAGCGGCTGCCTATTCGCATTTCGGTGAAGAGGCCTCAACGCTGCCTTGTGAAACTTTTGAGAAAGTATTCCATGCGGTAACCGTGGATGAAGCGAACTATGGCCTGGTCCCGATTGAAAACTCGCTGGCAGGCAGCATCCACCGCAACTACGATCTGATGATGCGTTATGATCTCAAGATCACGGGAGAATACCATTTGAGGGTAAACCACTGCCTGCTGGCGCTGCCGGGGGTTGAACTTAAAGAAATCCAACGGGTGCATTCGCATCCCCAGGCGCTGGCCCAATGCGAAGCCAATATCACCAAACTTGATCTCGCTGCAATTGCAGAACGGGACACGGCCGGGAGCGCCCGCTGGATCAAGGAAAATGAAGATAGGGAAGCCGCCGCTCTTGCGTCAAGCCACGCGGCAAGCGTGTATGGTCTTCAAGTTCTTAGAGAAAATATGGAAGACAACCCCGCAAACTTCACTCGCTTTCTGGCTCTCAGCAAAGGCCCTCAATCGGGGGATTATGATGGCGTAGATGAATTTAAAACCTCCATCGTTTTCAGTTTGCCTAATAAGCCCGGTTCTCTTTTTAATGCGCTGAGTGTGTTTGCATTACGAGACATTGACCTGACCAAGATCGAATCGCGTCCCATTGCTGGAAAACCCTGGGAGTATTTATTCTATATTGATTTTGTCGGACATATTGACTCGGATGTGTGCATCCGTGCGATTGACCACCTCAATGAAACTGCGCCTTTTTTGGAAGCGCTGGGGTCTTATAAACGGCATAAGCAATATTAATGATCTAGCCACCGTACAGTTTTCAAAAGAGATCATCGAAATGAATGTTCATTGCAAACTTTTCACCGCGGAGACGCAGAGAGCGCAGAGTCAACGCTGAGAA
>CBDUUP010000122.1:0-10928 GCA_965370435.1 uncultured Anaerolineales bacterium
TCTAAGGCTTCTTTTGTTTTTGGTTTCATAATAGTTCATCTTTACTATATAGTTGTTTATTCATCAACACTGTACCAGTTCAAAGGTTTTCGGACACATAGGTCAGATTTTTTATGAAGACTTTTCGCCTCGTTGATCACATTATACACCAGAGGTCTGAAAATACTGTGCGCTTCTCCCTGACATCTTTTGCCTGCGTACAGACCCAATTGGACTTGACAAAAAATGATGGATGATTACAATCAATCCACACGTATATTCAACAGAGATTTACCATGCCTCCGATGACACCCCGCCAACGCGTCTTGACTGCCCTCGATCACCAGGAGCCTGACCGCGTGCCGATCATCATCGGGGCCAACAACGCGACCGGCATCTCCATGCCCGCTTACCGGAACCTCAAAAAGCATCTGGGGATTGAAGCCCAAGACCGCTTTCTCTACGATTGGCCCGAACTGGGCGCCGCCAACCTGGACGAAGAAGCGCTGTGCCGCTTGCACAGCGACGTACGCAGCCTCCACGACCGCTTCCCGGCTCAAACCTATGCCCGAAACCGGAGCCGCCCTCCTCACAGCCCTTACCTGGATGATTGGGGAGTCGGGCAGCCGGAGGCTGCTCCAGGGGTGTTTTATCCCGCCATCCATCCTCTGGCGGAAGCTAAAGAATTGGCCGAGATTGACGCCTACCCCCATTGGCCGGACATGGACGATCCCAGCCGGTTCGCCCATCTTAAAAACCAAGCCGCCCGCCTGGCGGAAGAGAACCAATATGCCATTATGGCGACGCCCTGGCTGCTTTTCCCTATGGAACGGGCCATGCAGTTGCAAGGCATGGATAACTTCCTGCGCAGTATGGCGCTCAATCCAGATTTTGCGGTTGAACTGCTGCGGAAGATCGCCGGTTTATGCATCACTCACCTGAGCCACTTTCTCCGGGAACTCGACGACAACCTGGACATTATCGCAATCGGCGACGACCTGGGCGCTCAGAACAGCCTGCTCATGTCGCCGAAAATGTACCGGGAGCTTCTCAAACCCATCCACGCTGATTACGTCGCCTTCATCAAAGACCACACCCAGGCCAAAGTCTTTTTCCACACCGACGGCGACGTTTTCCCTCTGCTGGACGACCTGGTCGAGATCGGGGTGGACATCCTCAACCCCATCCAGACCTCCGCCGGGAAGATGTCCAACCTGGCTGAACTCAAACGGCGCTATGGGGATGCGCTCTGTTTTTGTGGGGGCATTGACACCCAACGTATCCTCCCCTTTGGCAGCCCAGACCAGGTGCGCCAGGAGGTGCGCCGGGTCATCCAGAGCCTCGGCTCGGGCGGCGGCTATTTGTTGGCCGCGGTCCATACCATCACCCAGGAAGTACCCCCGGAGAATATCCTGGCTATGGTGGACGCAGTGGAGGAATTCGGGCAATACCCTTTGGGGAAATGAAGATCAATTCTAGCCTTCCGTCCGATTCCTTGTACGGTAGGCTGTCTGAGACAAAATGAAGCGATGAACTTTCAGGGCCGGGAGGGAGTATATACTATAGACGCAACTAGCAAAACTGATTATGGTGGTTAGATGGCGCTATCCGCTTGGGAACGATCAAACCCGTCACCCAACGTTGAGACCATCATTGCCCCACTACATTGCCCAGGAAATTGCCATGCAAACCCGATCCAAACTTTTCTCCCTATTCATCCTGTTGGCGCTCGCCATGTCTTTGTCAGGCTGCGCCAAAGATCCCAATGAGGAATTCATTCAGGGCACCTGGGAACCCAGCGCAGAGATCATCAAACTCACCAATCAGTTGTACAGCGCTCCCCGGTCTGGCTCTGTGCACGTCTATAACCGCTGGGCTTTTGAAGATGGCCGTTACTATTACATTTTCGACAACACCTTCACGAAAGATGAGGAAATGGGACGCTACCGTGTACTGGAGAGCGATGGCGACACGATGCGGCTCGAGCTTTACGATATAAAAGGCACTTCACTCACCACCAAGCGCGAGATCTCGGTCATTATTGACCGGGAAGCCGGCACGCTAAGAATTCAGCGCGGCACCTACACCCGGATCGAATAACGCCATCCCATGCTCCCTGTTTGGAGAACAACCATGAAATTAAAAACCAACCGTCTTTTCGTCCTGCTTCTCATTCTGCTCCCCGTGATCCTGGCCGGATGCCGGAATCCGAGTGATAAATTGATCCAGGGCACCTGGTATCACGATAATGAACATCTGTACCTAATGGTTGCAGAAAAAAACAATCTCTCCGAGTGGACCTTTGACCAGGGCACCTTTGTTTTTACGTCCTGCTGTTTTAACAACGATATCAGCACCCGAGGATATTATGTGATCCTCAAAACTGAGGGAAACATCATTACCCTCAAGATGCATCACACGCATGGCGATTTTGAGGGCAGCCAATATGAAATTCAGGTCAAGGTAAATGAGGATGACACCCTGATAATCTTCGGCGGCGGCCCTTACATTCGAGTTGAGCGTTAGCCTCTAGATTGAACCTCGCCTCAGGGAATGTGGGTATATAATTGCACGCAAATAACAATTTCAAGGAGATGAACGATGCCCGACCCCCGAATGGTAAATCTGGCAAATATATTGGTTAATTATTCTGTCGCTATCCAACCCGGAGACTGGGTGCTGGTCAACGGCACGGTCGCTTCCCTGCCTCTGGTGCGCGAAGTGGTGCGCCAGGTTCTCAAGGCTGGCGGCCATACGACCACCCTGCTCGGCGACGGCGACCTGCAAGAGATCGCCTTGTCTGAATCGAGCGATGAGCAGTTGCAGTGGGTGTCGCCGGTCTCGAAACTGCTGATGGAAGAAGTTGACGCCCGCATCAGCATCATGGGCAGTTCCAACACCCGAGCCCTCACCGGCGTGGACCCGGCCAAACAGCGCCTCTCCAGCCAGGCCTACAGTAAATTATTCAAGACCTTCATGAAACGCTCCGCCGAGGGCAGCCTGCGCTGGACGGGGACCCAGTATCCCTGCCAGGCTTACGCCCAGGACGCCGAGATGAGCCTGCGCGAGTACGAGGACTTCGTCTATAAGGCCACTTTCGCCGACCAGGATGACCCGGTGGCTGAATGGTTGAAAGTCCACGACGAACAGCAGAAGATGGTGGACTGGCTGGTGGGCAAGGATAAAGTTGAAGTGCGCGGCCCTGAGGTGGACCTGACCCTTTCTATCAAAGACCGCACCTTCATCAACTCCGACGGCAAGAAGAACATGCCCAGCGGCGAGATCTTCACCGGCCCGGTGGAGGACTCGGTCAACGGCTGGATCAAGTTCACCTATCCCGCCATCAGCGGCGGGCGAGAGGTGGAGGGGGTTCGGTTGGAGTTTGAAGAAGGCAAGGTTGTGAAGGCCGAGGCCGAAAAGAACCAGAACTTCCTCCTCACCATGCTGGACAGCGACGAGGGCGCCCGCTACCTGGGCGAGTTCGCCGTGGGCACCAACTACGGCATTGACCGCTTCACCAAGAGCATCCTCTTCGATGAGAAGATCGGCGGCACCATCCACCTGGCGGTGGGCGCCGGTTACCCCGAAACTGGCAGCAAGAACGAGTCCGCCATCCACTGGGATTTCATCTGCGACATGCGCACCGACTCGGAAATATTGGTGGATGGGGAGCTGTTCTACAAGAATGGTGAGTTTCAGGTGTAGGGGGCCGATTAAGAAAAATTGGATTTTGATACTTACTGAGCAGACCTGACAGGTTAGGACGACCTTTGGTCGTCCGACTTTTAGTCGTCCTAACCTGTCAGGTCTTTCTGTATTACAAGACATATTGCATATTCAATACTCTATGCAATATGCTCTTCGATTGAGCATTCTATCATTCATTGAGCATCCCCGCTCCAATCCCCTACCCAAAATCCCAAACAGTCGTATACTATGCCCCATGCCTGAGTCCAATGCTCCCCTTTCCAGCTACCTGGCCCTGGGTGTGGGAATCCTCAGCCTGGGCTTTTCGGCTCTCTTCATTCGCTGGGCGGATGCGCCCGGGTTGGTGTCCAGCTTCTACCGGATGGCGATTGGGGCCGCGGTGATGACCTGGCCGTTCTACCGTCAGGCGAAAACCACCCCCGCCCTACCCCGGCAAGGCGTTTGGCTGGCGGTCTTGGGCGGGCTGTTCTTCGCCGCCGACATGGCCTTTTGGTCTACCGGCGTCATGCTCGGCGGGGTCACCAATCCCACCCTGCTCGCCAACACTGCCCCGCTGTGGGTCGGGTTGGGCGCGCTGGTCTTCTTCCGCGAAAAGCCCAACCCCCGCTTCTGGATCGGATTGCTTATAGCGATGATGGGGACTGCCGTCATCCTGGGGCTGGACTCCCTGCGGGCCGCCTCCTTTGGGATGGGATCATTATTCGGCTTGCTGGCCGCCTTCTTTTACGGAGGCTTTTTCTTGTTCGCCCAGAAGTCGCGCCAATCGCTGTCCCAGTTGGCCTTCTTCTGGATATCGACGGCCAGTTCGGCGTTGGGACTCCTGGCGCTTAGTTTGGTCTTCCACCTGCCGCTCACCGGCTACACCCCGCGGGTGTACCTTCTCTTCATCGTAATGGGCATTTTCGTGCAGGCTCTGGGCTGGATGGCGGTCAACTATGCCCAGGGACATCTCCCCGCCTCCCTGGTCGCTCCGACCATGCTGGGCCAGCCCGCGGTGACCGCCGCGCTGGCATGGCTGTTATTGGATGAGACCCTATCCGGCTGGCAGGCGATGGGCGGCGCGACCGTGTTGGCCGGCGTCCTCCTAGTTCACCGCAGCCGTCAGGAGACGTGACTTAATCTCTATTCTCTATTATCGAATTATCTATCACCAGCCTCCCAATCTTTTACAAAATCCACGCCAGCGAGTCTTATACATAGAACCTGAAAAAGGATAAATCACTTGACAACCAAGCCATCCAACAATGAAGCTGCATCCCCATCCGGGAACGTCACCTGGGCGGGGATATTTCATCTGATCGTGGTCTACACCGTCTGGAGCAGCACCTACCTTGCCATCCGCATAGGCGTTCGGGAGGGGTCTGGCTTCCCGCCCTTCACCATGGGATTGATGCGGGTGGCCGTCGCCGGGGGAATCCTTCTACTCTGGGCCAAGTTGATGGGGAAACGCCTGCGCCCCACCCGCGCCGAGTTCACCACCCTGTTCATCTCCGGCTTGCTGCTGTGGTTGGGAGGCAACGGCATGGTGATGTGGGCCGAGCAGCGGGTCGACTCGGGGTACACCTCTTTGCTGATAGCCTCCATGCCCATGTGGGTCGCCTTGATGGAGTCTATCCTCGACCGCCGCTGGCCCTCTCGCACCCTGGTGTTGTCCCTCGTCATCGGATTTGGGGGCATCATCCTGCTGACCGCGCCGGTGTTGGAGGCTGGCGGCCAAAGCGACCTCATTCCGGTGATTGGCTTGCTGCTGGCTTCCCTGAGTTGGGGAGCTGGCACGATCTTACAGCAGAGGAAACCGGTCTCATTATCCCCTCAAGTAAGTTCCGGCTACCAACAGATCTTTGGCGCGTTGGGCTTCGCCGTCATCGTGCTGCTGGTCGGAGAGCCGCGCCCCAATCCCACCCCCGAGGCCTGGATGGCGCTGGGGTATTTGATCGTCTTCGGCTCGCTGCTGGCCTTCACCTCTTTCGTGTCAGCCCTGCGCCTGCTGCCCATCAGTATCGTGATGACCTACGCCTACGTCAACCCCGTCCTGGCTGTGTTCTTGGGCTGGCTGATCCTGAGCGAGCCTATCACCGGATGGACCTTGGGCGGCGCGGCCCTGGTGCTGCTCGGTGTGGCAGGCGTCTTCCGCGACCGCTATTTGAGAAATTCAAAAGACACCCCTGAACTGAACGAAGAAAATACATAGGAGCATCTAATAGAAAGTTTCCTTTTTAGGGTAAAGTTTCTGGGCAAAGCAGCCTACCCAAGCCACTCACCAAAACAGTTTCTATCTTTTTAACACCAAGACATAAATGCGCCAAGACACTAAGTTTTTTTTGTTTTTCTTTGTGTCTTGGCGTCTTGGTGGTAAAGTTTTTTACCTGCCGGATTCATGGCCTTGTTTGATAATCCTTTCGCCAAGACTGTGGGATAATAAGACCATGAAATCCAAGATTGGAAACAATCACTAGACTTCTTGAGGAGGCTGTTATGAAACGCAGACGGCGCGGCGGTTTTGTTATCGGCATTATTCTGGTACTCGTCGGCGGGTTTTACCTGGCCAAGCAGTTCGTGCCTGGCCTGGAGAATTGGTACGATGATTACGTTGACTGGCCGATGATCATTATTGGGATCGGCCTGCTTCAATTACTCATCGCCCTGGCGGGGCAACCGGATATGGCAGTCTCGGCAGCCGTCGTCGGCGGCGTCGGCGGGATCCTTTTCTACCAGAATGCCACCGGCGACTGGGAAAGCTGGGCTTACGTCTGGGCGTTGATCCCCGGGTTCACCGGCGTCGGGACCATTCTGGCGGGTCTGTTAAAGGGCAGGCTGCGCAGGGAATTGAGCGGCGGCCTTTGGCTGATCTTTATCAGCGCGGTGATGTTCTCCATTGCCGCAACCTACCTGGGAGGGCCTGAGATCCTGGGTGATTGGTGGCCGATACTCCTCATCCTGTGGGGTGTTGGGCTGCTGGTTCGCAACTTCATCCCTCGCAGAAGCCGGGTGATTTAGCCGCTTATCACCCGCGCGCACAAATCCCTTACCAAGAGACCCCAAGGGTCTTACGGCCTTCGGTCGTTTGAGACCCTTGAGGTCAACGTTGCCTCACATTGATTTAACCAATTATCCCCTTTACCGTTAAAACCTCATGGAAAACAATTTCCCCCAACCGGAACGCGTCCTGGTCATCTCCGCCCATCCCGACGACCCTGAGTTTCACGCCGGAGGGCTGATCGCCAGGTGGGCCAAGCAGGGCGCGCAGGTCACTTGCGTCATCGTCACCGATGGCAGCAAGGGCAGCAGCGACCCCGATATGACCATTGAAAAGCTGGTGCAGACCCGCCAGGAGGAGCAAAACGCCGCCGCCCAGGTATTGGGCGTGGTCGAGGTGGTCTTCCTGGGCCACCCCGACGGCGAGGTCTACAACACCCCCGATCTGCGCCGCGACCTGGCGCGCCAGATCCGCATCCACCGCCCGGAGGTGGTCATCACCCACGATCCCACGGCTCGTATCCTGCGCAACACCCGCATCACCCATCCCGACCACCGCGCCGTGGGCGACGCCGCGTTAGATGCAGTTTTCCCTCTGGCGCGAGACCGCCTCAACTTCCCGGAGCATGAACAGGAGGGCTTGCAGCCCCACAAGGTGCTGGACATCTTCCTCTCCGGCAGCAACGAACCCAACATGACCGTGGACGTGACCGACACCATCGAACAGAAGATCGCTGCCATCTGTGAGCACCGCAGCCAGATCAGCGAACCGGAGAAGCTGGCCGAACGCATCCGCCAGTTCCTCCAGCAGCGCGCCGAGGGCACCTCTTTCAAGTATGCCGAGCAGTTTAGGCGTGTGTTGATGGGGAGGTGAATGGCAGAATTAAAGTAACCTCCCGCAGGTTCCCAACCTGCGGGAGGTTTGGATTCAAGGGGATGTAATTATGACAAGGTCTCTCGCCACGCCTTAGCTTTTTGGTCAATGCCCCGAATAAATTCGCTTTTCCCTTCCGTATAACTCACTATGTCCTCTGGGAACTTCTTGGCTAACGCCTCTTTCAAGCGCTGGTAGGCGCGGACATCATCCGGGTGGGCAGACAGATAATCTCGGAAGTTCAGCATCCGTTGAATATCAAGATGTCCGCTCTGGAATACGTGAACGTGGTGGGTGCGAACCCCGGCGGTATCTTTGGAGAAATATCGTCTCTTAGGGATGCCGTGCTCTCCTTTGGATTCGTATCCCAGCTCGATCATTGGGCCATTGAAACCCTCGACTTTCTCCAGGTCGTCAACCTCAACCAAGACATCTATGACTGGCTTGGCATTGAGGCCGGGAACAGCGGTGCTGCCGACGTGGTGGATGCCAACCGCGGCCTCTCCAAAGATGGCGGCAAGTTTCCCTGCTTCTTCCCGGTACAGGTCGGCCCAGTTCGGGTCATGCGGAACGACCTCGATCCTTCGGGCCACTAGATCACCAATTCGCCCCGGACGACCGTCGCCGCGCCGCCGCCCACCTTCACGGTTTCGATGTCCTCCGGCGGGCCGACCACCTCGACCGTCGCCTGGCCGGGCCGCTGCATCCAGTGGCCTTGCTCGGCGATGAACTGGGGCGAATCAATCAACCCGTAGCGCCAAAGATAAGCGGCCATCCCGCCCGTGGCCGAGCCGGTGAAGGGGTCTTCGGGCGTATCCGGTGGGACGCCAAAGTGACGGGCGAAGGTTTGTCCCGCTTCGGTGATACCTTCCAGACAGAAAAGATGAGGGCTGAAGAAATCACTCGCAGCCCGTAAAGCGCTGTAGGCGGGGACATCCACTTGGGCGCGGCGCAAGGCCTCCATACTTTGAACAGGGATCATCAACTGCGGCGTGCCTGTGCTCACCGTCTGAATGGGAACGCCCGGCAGCGCATCCTCTTCGGCCAGCCCAAAGACGGGCATTACCTCCGAGGCCAGGTAGGTCGCCATGAACTGAGGTTTTTTCTGGGTCATAACGATGCGCTGGACCTCGCCTTCTTCGGCGTGGATCTCCACCGGAATAACTCCCACCTGCATTTCCAGAGTGATCTGGGTCAGGTCGCCGGTCAATGCCAGGCGTCCAGCGTCGATCAAGGCGTAAACTGTGGCGATGGTGGGATGCCCCGCCAGGGGAATCTCCTCCGCAGGAGTGAAATAGCGCACCCCATAGTCAGCCACTTCAGACCGGCGCACGAAGGAGGTCTCCGAGAGATTCATCTCCCGGGCGATGGACAGCATGGTCTCGTCGTCGAGGTCGTCGGTATCGAACAGGATTGCGCAGGGGTTGCCTCCCAGGGGGCGGTCGGTGAAAGCGTCTACTTGCATGAATTGAAATTTTTGCATTTTTACACCTCAGTTAAACAAAATCTAAATACCACAAATTTTTATAATTTCCTACGTGCCTACTCCGCAATCCGCAACACCGCCTCCCCATTGATACGGCTGTGCTTCAAGTCTTGCAAAGCTCGATTGGCCTCCTCCATGGAATACATCGTCACCGTGGCCTGGATAGGGATATCCGCAGCCAATTGGAGGAATTCCACCCCGTCTTGATAAGTCGCGTTCGCCACGCTGCGCAGGGTGCGCTCGCCGTAAAGGAGGGCGTAAGGCATCTCCGGGATGGGCGACATGTGGATGGCGTTGATCGCCAGAGTGCCGCCGGGACGCAGCTTTTCCAGGGCCAAGGGGACGATGCTCCCCGCCGGGGCGAAGATCACCGCCCGGTCCAGGAAGCGGGGAGGGCTTTCTTCCGCGCCGCCCACCCAGGCCGCGCCCAGTTGGGCGGCGTGCTGGCGGTGGGCCTTCGAGCGGGTGAAGACGTACACCTCGCATCCCCAATGCCGGGCCGCCTGGATCGCCAGGTGCGCGCTGGCCCCAAACCCGAACAGCCCCAGGCGTTCGCCCGGCTGCAAATCCGCCTTGCGGAGCGAGCGGTAGCCGATAATGCCGGCGCACAGCAGGGGCGCGGCTTGCTCATCGCTGATCCCCTCCGGCAGAGGCAGCGTGAATCGGGCTTCGGCCAGCATGGATTCGGCGAAACCGCCATCCTGATGGAATCCGGTGAAGCGCGCCTGGGCGCATAGATTCTCCTCTCCGCGGCGGCAGGCCTCGCACTCGCCGCAAGCCTGGTGCAGCCAGGGAACCCCCACCCGGTCGCCGAGAGCCAAATTCTCCACCCCCTCCCCCAACGCCTCCACCACCCCGACCGCCTGATGTCCAGGCGTCACCGGCAATTTGGGCGGGTGGATGTCGCCCTCCACGGTGTGCAGGTCGGTGTGGCATACCCCGCAAACCCTCACCCGCAGCCGCACTTGTCCCGGCCCGGGCTGCGAGGAGTCGAGGTCAATCAGCTTGAGAGGGGACTCCTCAGCGGGCCGGGGTTCGAATAAGCGCATACTCTTCATTTAATCGAACTCTCTCCTGAAGTGCATCACCGCGCCCATCGCCAGCCCAGCCTGTCCAATATGGTAAGTGATGATGACCGTCAGACTCCACGACAACGGGGAGACAAATTTGTTGTAGGCCAGCAGCGTATCGGAGAGAAAAAAGAGGGCCGCCCCGACACTGACCATCAACGCGGCCCGGCGGTCCCACTCCGGGCGCACCCAGGTCAGCAGCGCGGAGAGAAGCATCACCGCGATAACGATGGTGTAGATCAGCACCGGCAATCGTAGATCATCACTCCCTTGAGCGGTCAACCCTGCGTTGATCTCCCGGAAAACTAACGCAGTGATGGTTCCGACGCCCAACGCCAGGGCCAAGCTGGTCGCCTTCAACGGCGGCATTTGGGTGTTGAATCCGGCCACGTAGGCTAGATGGGCGAGCAAGAAAGCGATCAACCCGAAGATGAACATATCGGCAGGCAAGATGAGGAGAACGTCCCCCACCAGGGAGAAGGCCAATCCCAGGGCGAACCAGCGCAGCGGGCCGTAAAACCGGCTGGCCTGCCACATCCAGGCCAGCAGAGCGGCGATGGTCCCCGGCTTGACCAAATATTCTAGAGCACGCCAGCCGTTGGCGTCGGCTACCCAATCCAGGACGGCGATCAAAAGAACCAGCCAGAGCAGAGAAGTATTCATGGGACAACTCCTTTATTTTCAAGTTGACAGGGGCGATGAGACGGCGAAGAACTTATTCACTGGATATTCTATCAAAAGAATTCCCCGAATCAAAGGAGTCGAGGGGTTTTTCGGGGGAAGGAAAAAACCCCCCCGAAAAACCCCCACCCAAAAACACAAAAAGTGGGCCACC
>CBDUUP010000123.1:0-10825 GCA_965370435.1 uncultured Anaerolineales bacterium
TGCTTGTGAGGTGTACTGGAGTATCCAAAACAGCACTTATTTGTCATTCTGAGGAGCGGAGCGACGAAGAATCCCTATCATGCTCCTGAAAAAGACAACTTCACAAGGATTCTTCACTCCCTCCGGTCGTTCAGAATGATAAAATCGGATGTATTATTGATAATCATCTTGGCTTGAATTACAAAATGCCCTTAAATTGATGCGCATGGGGCGGACAATCGTCCACCCTTCCTTTTTGGAAAAGAACAACCTAAATAACTTGGCTCGGTAGAGGGAGTGTATTTACCGAAGACTCCTTGTCCGTTTATAGGCTTGAGAATAAATTCATGACTTTTGAATTAGAAGAATTCTTATATAAAAAGGTATATATATAGGTACAAGACTGTGAGGAAATGCGCCCTCAAAAAGAGGCGCAGAAAGTATCTCTGTGAGAGAAAGCTTTCAGATGGCGGTGCTTTATGCTTCATGCCTCATTGTTGATAAGGTCGGGGTCTTTGAGACCGTAGGGGCCAAACTGGCCTTTGATGTTGGAATCCCGTTCGGGACAGTGGCGCTGATGGATTGGACGATTGTGGCGTCGAAAGCTGGATGACCGCGAGAATCGACCCTTTGGTGAAATATGACCTAAGAAAGAAAAAGAGCCGTTCGTTCAAAATTGCACGAATTTTGTAATGCAAAAGGGAATAGATTTGTTGTACACTATTATTACCTGAAAATGCGTTATAAGCGTATGAGGAGGTCCATACTTAGTTTATGCTTCTTGCCGTAATCCAACTTGATTACCCCTTCGTCACACTGGCTTCAAGACCCTAACCAACCCATCGAACTTTGAGAAGGGAGGAAAGTCAATATGAAATTAGAGAAGAAAACAAAAAAACAACTGATTAACGAAATCCTGGAACTGCGTCAACAACTTTCCACGTTGGAAGCCTCAGAATCTGGGCGCAAGCGAGGGGAAGAAAAACCACATCTTGAGATTATACGGGGCGAAGACCTCTTTAACGCCATTGGTCAGCAAACGATGATCCTCGACCCACAATCCCGTGTTATTTCAGTCAACCGGGCTGTCGTTGAGAGAATCGGTATCCCCGCGAAGGAGTTAGAAGGCAAAAAGTGCTACGAGATTTATCATGGCACCGATCAACCTCCTGAAGGGTGTCCAATGAAGAAATTGGAGACCTCGAAGCAAGTTGAAATCGCTGATATGGTAGTAGAAACTTTGGGCGGTACTTTTATGATCTCCTGCACACCGATATTTAATGAATCAGATCAACTATCCCAAGTCATTCACATTGCCACCGACATCACCGAGCGTAAGCAAGCCTACGACGAAATCCGGCATTTGAAAAATTTCAACGAAGGCATCGTTCAAAACATGTTGGAAGGGATTATCGTGATGGACGTTGAAGGAATCATTATCTTCATCAACCCGGCTACATCAGCTCTGCTGGGATACTCGCCGGAGGAATTGATTGGCCAGCACTGGAAGGCTATCGTGCCGCCTGATCAGTACGAGATTGTTGATGGAGCGGAGGATCGGCGCGCCAGAGGAGAGAGTGATCACTACGAGCTGATCCTCACCAGAAAAAATGAAACTCGGTTCTCTGTGCGGGTTGGCAGCGGCCCCAGGTATGATGAAGGACAATTTGCGGGCAGCATTGCTGTCTTTACTGATATTAGCGAGGGTAAGCTGGCCGAAGAAGCGCTCAGGAAGAGCGAGCAGGAATATCGCGCCTTATTTGAATATTCCAATGATGCGGTCATTCTTCTGAGTTTAGATGGGGTACATCTTGCGGCCAATCCGAAGGCTGCTGAAATGTTTGGCTATTCGATGAAGGAATTGGTTGGCATGACGGTGGAAGATTTTGTAGTGCCCTATGAATATCCGGATTCCATGAATGTTCTCGAAAGATTAAAAGCTGGGGAGACACTTCCGCTCTATGAGCGCATTTTTCGGACCAAAGATGGCGTTGAGTTCCCTGCCGAGTTAAAGGTTTCTTTAATCTATGATCCAGAGGGCAACCCATCCCTCATTCAAAGTATTATTCGTGATATCACCCAACGGAAAGAAGCAGAAACAACCCTAAAGGAGAGCGAAAGAAGGCTAAAAAAAGCCGAACACAGGGCACAATTGGGGCATTGGGAATTAGACCTGATAACGAACGCCCTATATTGGTCCGATGAGATATACCGTATTTTCGGCTTAGAACCCCAGGAGTTTGACGCAACCTACGAAGCATTTTTGGAAGCCATCCATCCCGATGATAGAGAATTTGTGAACCAGGCATACACGGATTCGGTGAATAACAAGACAATTTATGACATTATCCACCGGCTTCAACTCCGTGACGGCACATTGAAATATGTCAATGAGAAATGTGAGACTGAATACGATGAAGATGGAAACCCAATACGCTCCCTGGGCACCATCCAAAACATCACCCAGCGAGTGCGGGCGGATGAAGCCCTGCGAAAACACGCCCATGACCTGGGTGAACGAATAAAAGAACTCAATTGCCTGTATAGCGTCTCTAGCCTCGTTCAGGATGAAGACATTTCGCCAGAAGAAATGTTTCAGGGAGTCGTTGATCTCATTCCCCCTGGTTGGCAATATCCAGATATAACCTGTGCGCGTCTTAAGTTGGAAGAACAGGTATTCAACACCGAAAACTTCGCCGAAACTGCCTGGATTCAAGCCAGCGACATCGTCTTGCGGGGGGATATAATTGGCGCTTTAGAAGTCAGTTACCTGGAAGAAAGACCGGAAAGCGACGAGGGGCCTTTCCTCAAGGATGAGAGAAACCTCATCAATGCACTAGCGAAACGAGTTGGCGACACAATTGAGCGTAAGCGAGCCAGGGAACACATTCAATGCCAACTGGAGCGTCTTTCAGCTTTGCACAGCATTGATATTGCCATCACCTCCAGCCTTGACTTGCGTCTCACCCTCGATGTGATCCTGGACCAGGTTATCGGCCAACTAGCCGTGGACGCCGCTGCGATATTGCTCGTTGACCCGCTCAATCGGTTAACCTTTGCAGCCGGGCGGGGTTTCCGCGCTTTAGATGAAGTCCGAACCCTCCGCCTCCGGCTGGGAGAGAGTTTTGCCGGTCTCTCAGCCCTGGAACGACGCATCATCAGTATCTCTGACCTGCGCGAAGTTGAATCCGATATCTCCCCAACCTTTAGGAACTTCCTTGCCGAGGAGGAATTTGTCGCTTACCATGCAGTGCCGTTGATCGCCAAAGGCCAACTACTGGGTGTCCTGGAGGTATTTCATCGCGCTTCGCTCGATTCAGACCCGGAGTGGATGGCTTATCTCGAGACCCTGGCCGGGCAGGCGGCCATTGCCATCAACAACGCCGAACTGTTTGACGGCCTGCAATCCGCGAAAACCGAGCTGGAAGCGGCCTATGATGCTACCCTAGAAGGATGGGTGAGCGCGCTGGAAATGCGCGATGAGGAGACCGAAGGCCATACCCAACGCGTCACGGATATGACCGTCCGTCTGGCCAAAACTGTGGGAGCGCCGGAAGAAGAACTGATCCACTACTACCGCGGCGCCCTGCTGCACGATATCGGTAAGCTGGTTATTCCCGACGCTATCCTGCAGAAGCCGGGCAAACTCACGCCGGAGGAGTGGGAGATCATGCGCAATCACCCCGTAATCGCTCACCAATGGTTATCCCCTATCGCCTACCTAAAGCCGGCCCTGGACATTCCCTTTAGCCACCACGAAAAGTGGGACGGAACCGGCTACCCGCAGGGGTTGAAGGGAGAGCAGATCCCTCTGGCGGCGCGTATCTTCGCCATCATTGACGTGTGGGATGCGCTGCGATCCGACCGGCCCTATCGCGATGCGTGGTCGGAAGAGAAGGTGCGCGAGCACATCCGCGAGCAAACCGGCACCCATTTCGACCCCCAGGTTACGGAGGCATTTTTAGATCTGATGGAGTTGGATTAGTCTGTTCTGGCAGTGTGTTGCGAGGATTTGGACTTCTGCTCAACATTTCCATAATTAACAGTTTTCGGTTATCATGGGGTCAATTCATCTAAACTCACCAAAGAGGTAACCACCATGCAATACACCAACCTCGGCCGCACCGACCCGGACGCGCCATCCCCCTCGTAGGGGCGGAGCTTGTCCCCGCCCCGCGCTGACTGGCCTATACGCTTGGAACGGCCCTCCTCCAATGACCAAAAAGAAAAAGAAATTCAAAAGTCAAATCTCCCGCGGCCGCCAATTCGAACAACGCGAACGCTCCCAATGGACCGGCCCCTATAACCAATCCGCCGAATTCGAAGCCCAAACCATCCACCAGGGCAAACGCGGCCGCATAGACATCAAACTCGTTGACCCCGAACAAGGTTTCACTGTCGTCACCGAGATCAAAGCCAGCGACTGGGACGCCATGAAACCCCGCCGCGTCCGCCCCAACGCCCTCCGCCACGCCAATCAGCTCTGGCGTTACATCGAAGCCGAACTCGAACACTTCGACGTGATCCCCGCCGTCGTGTATCCCAAGTCACCCAAGACCCCAGGCAGAAAAGAAGAGATCTTCAAAATCCTCGACGACCGCGGCATTCAGGTCGTTTGGAGAGATGAAGAATATCCATTACAATGATATTGAACTGAACGAATATTGAGCCCTTATCCAGACTGAACTAGAGGATCGCTATGCAAAAGGAATGGATCAATTGGCGAGAGAGATTCAATGCAGCCTTACAGGCTTGCGAGCAGAAGAACGGCGAGTGTGAAAGAATTATCATTCACGAACCTGCGACGACCGAACAGGTTGAGGCGGTAGAGACCGAACTCGGGCAGCCGCTCCCGACTAGTTTCAAGGAAGTATTGATTAATTTTTCTGCCCGTGTTGAGTTGAGATGGTCATTGCCTGATGACCTGTACCCGCCCGATCCTTTTAGCGGAATATTCAGAGGCGAATTAAATTGGGACCTTGCATGGCTGATTGACCTTGAAAAAAATCGCCAAGGTTGGATTAAGCACGTCTTTCCTAATGTGGACGATCCTTATGACCGCGTCTGGCATGACAAACTCGCCTTCGAGAGCATTGCTAACGGGGATATGTTAGCTCTAGACCTCAAGGTTGATGGTTCCCCCGTTGTCTATCTGGATCACGGAGGTTGTGACTTTCATGGCACAGTTTTGGGACACAATTTCATAGACTTCATAGATCGCTGGAGCATGTTGGGTTTTCCGGGGCCAGAGTGTATGCAATTTCAAAAGTTTGTTAACTCAAGAACCAACGGTATCGAACCAAATGGCGAGAATGCCGTCAAGTGGAAAAAATGGTTTGGTCTTGAATAACTGACCCCGGCATCCAAGTGGTCTGGCGGGATGAAGAATATCCATTACAATGAAGACCGATAAAACTACCTAAAGAGGTAACCGCCATGCAATACACCAACCTAGGCCGCACCGGCCTGGACGCGCCATAACCTCGTAGGGGCGGACAGCCGTCCGCCCCCATTTGCGGACATCTGTTTCAAAGAGGGATGTATAATTGATTATGGTGATGGAATGAATGTTGCTTGAACTTGAAAATAAATAACGCAATTAAACAAATAAAGAGGATGAGCTATGTCACTTGTTGAGATTTGGACAACATCTCGGGATCAATTGGAAGATAAGCAGGTTCAACAAATAATATCCTTTGCTGGAGAGGGCGATCTTCGCGATGGAAGCCAAGCATCACTTGAGTTCCGTGATTTCTTGTACCATGTTCCTTCTAGTTTTCTCAGCAAATATATGAGCCAATGTATCACCTCATCCTTTGGTGGATCAGGGTTTGCTTTACAGGACATAGTTAACCAAATCGGTAGAAGGTTGGGATTTGATGTGACCGATGGACGCTATAGAGGGAGATCTGAATTGGTGGGCTTTGATGGTATTTGGCGATATCCAGAAGGCCATGCACTGGTAGTTGAAGTAAAGACAACTGATGCATACCGAATAAAACTAGATAGCATTGCTGGATATAGAAAAAAATTAGTATCTAAGGGTGAAATTGTTGAAGAAAAATCTTCTATACTTATTGTAGTAGGAAGAGATGATACAGGTGGACTCGAAGCTCAAATCAGGGGATCAAGGCATGCTTGGGATGTACGACTCATTAGTCTCGATGCCCTTATTGGGTTACTAAAACTCAAGGAAGAGGTTGAAGAAACGGAGACAATTCAACGTATTTATGCGCTTCTAATCCCACGTGAATTTACGAAATTAGATGAAATAATAGATATTGTCTTTACTGCCACAGAAGAAGTAAGACCTGAAGATATTGTTGAGGAAGAAGATAAGGATGAGTCGCCTACAATTAAACCAATGGCTTTTAATGAAGCTTGTATATCTAGAATTGAAAAATATTTGGAGAAATCTTTTATCAAACGGTCGCGAACAACCTATTCAACAGCAGATCAAACAATATCTGTAATATGTGCTGTATCAAAGACGTACTTCCGTGGTGGCAGGAACACCTATTGGTTTGCATTTCACTCGCATCAAAAAGAATTTCTCGAGGGAGCTAGTACGGGATATGTAGCATTTGGATGCGGAGACGAAGAAAATATCATTCTTATTCCTTTCGATGAATATAAAAATTTGTTAGATGGTATGCATACGACTGTTAAATCGAATAGATTGTATTGGCATGTCAATATCTCTCAAGACAATAATGATTTTAATTTAAACAGAAAGAAAGGTGAGAACCGAATCTCTCTAGATGCCTATTTGTTGAAGTGAGCCATTTGTCTCCTTGCCGAATGCTGGAACAATTTTTACGTGGAAGACAATATATCAACGCAGGGGTTAAGAACATTGAATTCATTCGAAAAACTAAAGTTGATTGATTTGGAGGTATCAAATGCAATACACCAACCTCGGCCGCACCGGCCTCAAAGTCTCCCGCATCTGCCTGGGCATGATGACCTACGGCTCCTCCCGCTGGCGGGACTGGGTCCTCGACGAAGAGGAGAGCCGCCCCTTCATCCAGCGGGCTTTGGAGTTGGGCATCAACTTCTTCGACACCGCCAACATGTACTCCCGCGGCGTCAGCGAAGAAGTCACCGGCCGCGCCCTCCGCGACTTCGCCCGCCGGGAGGAAGTCGTCATCGCCACCAAAGTCTTCTTCCCCTTCAACCAGAAACCCAACCAGGGCGGCCTCTCCCGCGGCCACATCATGCAGGCCGTAGAAGACTCCCTGACCCGCCTGGGAACCGACTACATCGACCTCTACCAGATCCACCGCTACGACCATAACACCCCCATCGAAGAGACCCTGGAAGCCCTCCACGACCTGGTCAAATCCGGCATGGTGCGCTACATCGGCGCCTCCAGCATGTTCGCCTGGCAGTTCGCCCAGTCGCTCTACCTGGCCGACCTGAAAAACTGGACCCGCTTCGTCTCCATGCAGAACCACTACAACCTAGTCTACCGCGAAGAGGAGCGGGAGATGATCCCTCTCTGCATTGACCAGGGCGTCGGCCTCATCCCCTGGAGTCCCCTGGCCCGGGGCTTCCTGGCGGGCAACCGCACCAAAGAAGAATACGGCGACACCCTCCGCGCCAAGGCCGACGGCTTCGCCCACCACATGTACTACCAGGACGCCGACTTTGAAGTCGTTGACCGGGTGGCCGAGGTCGCCGAAGGCCAGGGCCAGACCCCCGCCCAGATCGCCCTGGCCTGGATGCTCCACAAACCCGGCATCACCAGCCCCATCGTCGGCGCCAGCAAAATGGACCACCTCGAACAAGCCGTCAAAGCCGTCGAAATCAAACTCTCCCCCGAAGAGATCACCCGCCTCGAAGAACCCTACCAACCCCACCCCGTCCTCGGACATTCCTAGGAGTCTCAGTGGTCTAAAGAGTCTAAGTCGTCTCAGTAGTCAAAACGACCACTCAGACCACTCAGACAACTTAGACCACTCAGACCAATCCCCCATGTTCCACAACCTCCCTCAACCTCTCCTGTCCCGCATGAAAGCGTTGGAAGCCCGCGACGCCCGCGACCGCACCGACGGCACCCCCCGCATGCAGCGTATGCGCCAGATCCCGCCCGAGTCGGGCAAATTTCTGGCTCTGCTGGCTGCCAACGCCCCGCCGAGCACGATGCTGGAAGTTGGAACCAGCGCCGGGTACTCCGCCCTGTGGATCACCCGCGCCTGCGAAGTCCGCGGCGGCAAACTGACCACCTTCGAATTGCTCCCTGAAAAAATAGCCCTCGCTCAAGAGACCTTCCGCCTCGCCGGGGTGGAGGCGCTGGTTGAGTTAGTGTCCGGCGATGCCAGAGAACACCTGGGCGGCTATGCCGAGGTCGCTTTCTGCTTCGTGGACCTGGAGAAAGAACTGTACGCCGAGATCTACGACCTGGTGGTCCCCAATTTAGTCAGCGGCGGCCTCCTGGTGGCCGACAACGCCATCAGCCACCGCCACGATCTCCAAGCCCTCCTCGACCGGATAGAAATCGACCCCCGCCTCGACTCCCTGGTCGTACCCGTGGGGAAGGGGTTGCTGGTCTGTCGGAAGGTATGACGATAAACCCCCCGCAGGTTTGGAACCTGTGGGAATAAACCAATAAGGCTGGTAAAATTAATCACCATTGATTCTTTTCTCGAATAGGAGTCACCCTTGACCGAACAAACCCTAAAAATCGTCATCCCCATGGCCGGACTGGGCACCCGCCTTCGCCCCCACACCTGGAGCAAGCCCAAACCCCTGGTCACCACAGCCGGGAAATCCGTCCTCGGACACGTCCTCGACATCTTCTCCACCCTCCCCGACCCCGAAAACGTCGAGTTGATCTTCATCGTCGGCTACCTGGGCGAGCAAGTGGAAGCCTACGTGCAAGAGCATTACCCCTCCCTCACCGCCCACTACGTGCAGCAAGCCGAGCGCCGCGGCCAGTCCCACGCCCTCTACCTGGCCCGCCAGCATCTCACCGGCCCCATGATGATGATCTTCGTAGACACCCTCATCGAAGCCGACCTCTCCGTCATCACCCAGAAACCCGAAGAAGCCGTCGCCTGGGTCAAGGAAGTCGAAGACCCCACCCGCTTCGGCGTCGCCGAGACGGACGAGTCCGGCCGCGTCACCCGCCTGATAGAAAAACCCGACGACCTCACCAACAACCTCGCCCTGGTGGGTTTCTATTATTTCCCCCAGGCCGAAGACCTGCTCTCCGCCATCGAAGAACAAATGGAGAAGGACATCCAGACCAAAGGTGAATACTACCTGGCCGACGCAGTCAACCTCCTGCTGGCCCGCGGCGTCCCCATGCGAGTCGAGACCGTCGATATCTGGATGGATGCCGGCCTCCCCGAAACCGTCCTGGAGACCAACCGCTACCTCCTCGATAACGGCCGCGGCAACAGCGAAGAAGCCGCCGAGAGAGAAGACGTCCTTGTCCTTCCCCCCGTCTTCATCCATCCCACCGCCGAGATCAAAGAGTCGGTCATCGGACCGCACGTCTCGGTAGGCGCGGGCTGCCGCATCACCCGCAGCCTGATCCGAGATTCCGTCCTGGAGGACGAAGTCGAAGTCACCGACGCAGTCCTATCCGCCTCCCTCATCGGCCGCAAAGCACAGGTCAAAGGACATCCCCATATCATCAACCAGGGAGATGACTCCCAAGTCACCCTTTAACGTTTGAACGTTCAACGTTTAAACGTTACCACGTTCCACGCATTATGAATGATTTGGTCGAATGCCATTCCGGTTACAAGTACGCCGAACGTCCGGTTGCCTTCCGCTGGAAAGGCAACCGCCTGGAGGTGTCCACAATATTGGCGGACTGGCAGCTTCCAGATGGACGCCGCTTCCGGGTGCTGTCGACAACCGACAGTATTTTTGAACTAAGTTATAATGAACCCAGGGATGAGTGGATGGTGAAAATCCTTTGATGGTTTGATAAATGGGTTCTCCTATTCCTAGGGAAAAGAAGAATCAAGATTACTTCAATAATTTGGGTAGCCACTCGTTGCGCCGGTTATCAATTTCGTCAGTTAGTTCATTCAGCGCAGCGTCTCGCATTTGATAATAACGACTGCTGTTTCTTTTTACGTGAAATGTGTCCCCAAGCGCTTCGGGGATTTCAGATTTACTTCCCCCTTGAATATAAAGGCCATTTAGGAAAAGCCACCAGATAAAACGATCAGACTTTAATGGGAATAGATCATTAAAGGGTTGATGATCTGAAGGAGGAATCCGGTTTTTCTTATCGAGTTTCTTTTTATAGTTTGCTCGGATATGATTGAGTAAAGACTTCGTCAGTGAACCTGGTTCTTTGAATCGAGTTTTGATTTCCTTTGGCTGGAAAAAAAGTTCTTCACGCTCTGCTTGGTCAGTGAGAACATCAATAGTTTCTCTTGTTACCCGCCGCAGGGTTTCAGCAAGAGATTTTGGCGAACACTTGATAGATTCCACTAACCGTTTAATTGGCTCGCCTTTATGAAGATCTTTAGGCGAATTATAGTAATTTCGCAAAATACTTTGGACAGCTTCCCAGAGTTCTACGTATTTTATTTCTGGCAAATCTGGATATGAATCGATGACGTGATGCTGAAGAAATTGTTGGAAACGCCTAGGATCCCACTCGTCTTTATAGATTATCCGCTTTAGATTGGAATATTTGTGATAAAGCTCTGCGGGTGCCAATCTCTCATATATTGTTATAACGACTAATGGAATACCTCGTTTATCTGCTTCGTCCAAGATGGAGAGACCTCTATATTTCTCTTCTATTGACGCAAATAAAGGTCGCTTGTTGGAAAGCTTTAAATCTATTGAAATGACATCTACTTTGTCATGTAAT
>CBDUUP010000124.1:0-10806 GCA_965370435.1 uncultured Anaerolineales bacterium
TCTTTGGATGCTTAACCATAGCTTGGCGGTTGGACGAAGGTGGCGTCGTCGGGGAGGGTCTGGGTGGCGGTGGCATCGCTATCGGGCGTGAACGTAATTGTAGCGGAACCCTCAGCCGCGTCGGTTGACCCTGGCACGGAAGTGTAGGTCGCGGTGGGCAGTTCGCGCAGCACGGCGGAGACTGTTTCGGCGGCGGAGGTTTGGGCGGCGCTGCCTGAAGACAAGGTGGGGGCGGCATTGGGGGCCGGCAGGTTGCAGGCGCCCAGAAAGGCCATCAAAAACAATCCAATGATGAGCAAACGGAAAAGATATTTTGGCATGAACTTTCTCCTTCCTCCCTGATTGTACTCTATGGTCTGCTTTCCGGCAAATGGGAGATTGGTCTAATTGGTCTGACTGGTCTTAGTGATCTCAGTGGTCTGAGTGGTCGTGTAGTTGGGTAGTTGGGTAGTTTAGTAGTTGGCTGTAAGGACTACTTACCTTGTTGCCTGATTACCTAATCACCTGGTTGCCTTCATATTTCATCCCTTATTCTTCCGGCAGGGTGTAGCTGACGGTGAGGATGATCTCTCGGAAGCGCACCAGGTCTACTTCGTTATCGTCGTCGGTGGGGATTTGGTTGAATTGAAGCCGCATCTGGAGGCGGTCGTCGCCCAGGCTCTCTTGCAGGGTCAGCAGGGTGGTGGCGGTGACCACCGGGGCGGTGAGGTGATCCTCCAGGCACCAGGTCATTATGGGGTTGATGGCGATATCGAGATAAAAATCACCTACGTCCAGATCGCCATAATCGTGCAGGTAGGCGCGCAGGCAGCCCAGGTCGGTGAAGGGGTCGCCGGTGGCTTCGTAATCGCCGCTGAAATCAAAGCTCACGTAGGTGAGGATCGCATCTTCGGGGATGCTGGAGATATCGAAACTGAGGAACACCTGGGCCTCGTTGTTTTCCACGTCGTCGCCAACGTCAATGCCTGTGCGAATGATGGCGTCTGCGCGAATTGAGCCGCTCTCCTCTGCCAGATGGGACTGTTCGGCGGTGTGGGTTGCGTCCTCTTCTACCACGATTTCGACGTAAAAAGCGGTGTTATCGTTGAATAGGCCAAACACGTTGCCTCCGCTGTCGCGCAGTATCCAGTATCCCTTGTATTCGCCGGGTGTATCGGGGGCGACCAGTTCCACCAGGATGTCTACAGTTTCACCGGGTTGGATGTCCCGGTCGGAAAAAACGAAGGCGTCCCGGCCTTCCATTTGGGCGCCACTTTGAAAGACTGCCTGGTATTCGGTGGTCCAGGCGCAGGTGCCGGTGTTTTTCAGCCGCCAAACTTTGACAAAGGTCTCTTCGGGTGAGATCAGGGTTCCGTCGGGGATGTTGATGTCTTCCACGAAGCTGGCATGATTGCAGGTTGAATTGATGGTGGGGGTGATGGTGGAGGTTGTGGTCGGAGAGGGGGTGATAGCCCCCAGAGTTGGGTAGGGGGTGTGGGCGGTGGGGGTGAGGGAGGCGGTGGGGGGCGGGCTGGGCGTGACGGTTCGGGTGGGAATGCGGGTGTAGGTTGGCGAGGGGGGGAGGGCTGTCTGGGTATAGGCGCCCTCGGTGAGCAGGGCAGAGACGGTCCGGGCGGCGGAGGTCAGGATCGGGTGGTCGCCCTGCGCAACCAGGGTTTGGATGGTGGAATCGTCGGGCGTGCAGGCATTCAGCCAGAGCGTCCCCAGGAACAGAACAGCCGCGAGAGGCAATATCCGCCTGGGATGAGTTGATGGTTTGGGATGGCGATATTTTTTGTTCATGAGGTCAGGATAATCCCGTAGGGTCAAATATCACTTAGAGGACAAAGTTGCACGATAGGCTATATTATAAAACCGAAATACCAACCTCCCGCAGGTTTGGCCGAGAATAGCCAGTATCAGAGAAATACCTGACAAAATCGGGCGGATGTTGTTGAAGTAACAACCTGCGGAAGGTTTTAGGCAATAAGCGCTACCCTTCTATGCGCGGCGAGGACCAGATCGCCCAATCCTGGGTGGCGGGGCCTATGGCTTTCACCGCCAAGATGAGGTGGATGGTTTTGCCCGCCAAATGGGAAAGGTTTACCTCGACGAACATAAGGCTGCCGTCGCAGGATTTTTCCCAACTGCCCAGGGTCTGGGCGGGGCCGATTTCTTCCCGGTAGTTCAATTGGAATTCAACCTCACCCGCTCCGCAAGAGCCGTCTGATTCAGCCAGGAATCCCAGGAGGGCGATGAATTTATCGCCGGGCTGCACGATGTAGAGCGGGAAGCGGCCCGAGATGACGCCGTTGGACACCTTTTGAGGATGGGTTGCCAGGATCACGCTGGAGGTGCGGCCATTTTCCAGGGCGACCCGGTCGAGCAGCCGGGCATATCCATCCTGGTCACGGCTGGTATCGGCGAAGGTGAGATTGCCCGCCCCGGAGACCCATAAGGCTTCGCTGGCGTGGGCCAGGAAGTCGAAGAAGATGCCGCCCTGCGGGACGATGAGGATGCGCACCCAGAACGCCTGGTTAGAGGTGTTGGCGACCCCAAATATCTCCCCGGAAGCATTGCGCAGCTTCCAGTTGCCCTGGTGGGCGCCGGTTGAGAGGGGGGCGGTCATGCGCACCGAAACGTCAACCATCTGGCCCGGCCACACCGCGCCGGTGGTTACCGGTTGGGTTGCCGCGCCCATCCCTTCGCCGCTGACCAGAACGAGGTTGTACTCTGAATTCCAGGGGCAGTCTCCGGTGTTCAGCAAGCGCCAGATTTTGGTGAAGGCCGCGCCGGGGGCCATCTCGGTGTTGTCGGGGATGGTGACCGATTCTACCAACTCGGCCTGGTCGCAGCCTGGGGTTTCGGTGAGGGAGAGCGTGGATGTGAGGGTAAGGGTGAGCGTGGAGGTGGCGCTGAGCGGAGTCTTTTGAATGGCTGTGGGGGTGGTTGTGGTTGGGCCGCTTGGGGTGGGTGTTAGGGTGAGAGCAGGGGTAGGGGTGGAGGAATTGCTGCATGCTCCCAGGATGAGGGGGATGAGAAACGCAATGACAAGACCACGTTTTCTTGGGGGCATGAGGCCATTCTCTCCTTTACTTGAATTACCCCGAATGCAAAGTAATAAGAGGCGTGGAGTTGGCTGCCGGTCAGCGCACCCGGCGTTTCCACTCCTCCTTGAGTTGAAGTTGGCGCGGGCTGGAGCCGGACTCTAGGGCCAGGAAGTCGGCCAGCAGGCGGTTGAATTTGTTGGGTTCGTCCAGCATGGGGAAGTGGCCCGACCCTTCGAAGGTGACGTGATGGGCGTTCTTGGGCAGGGCGTCGTCGCCCTCCAGGGTGGGGGTGATGACGGCCGGGTCGTTCTGGCCGTAGACCAGCAGGCTGGGTGTGTCCAGGCCGTAGGTGACGCTGCGCAGGTTGCTCTCTTTCAAATCGTCCAATGATACGATAATGGCCTGGGGGTCAGCCTTGGGCGCTTCTACGTGGGCGGCTTCGGTGGTCGAATTTCGGCTCAACAACCAGTCGGCCAGTTCGGCGGGCGGCAAGGAGCGCAGACGGCTGCTGAAGCCATTCTCTTGGAGCGGGAAACCGATCGCCATCAGGCGGTCAACGGTGTCGGGGTGGCGGTCGGCGTAGAGCAGGGCGACCAGCGCGCCCAGTCCGTGGCCTACCAGAGCGATCTTGGCCATTCCCATCTCTTCCATGAAGTTCTCCAGCAGTTCGGTTTGCTGGACCAGGGTGTATTTGGAGGCGCTCTTGGCGGAGTCGCCGAATCCCCAGAGGTCGAGGGCGTAGGCGCGGAAGGAGGCCGCGGCGGCCTGCATGGTCGGTATCCAATACCGCCATGAACCGACCCAGCCATGCAGGAAGATCAGCGGGCGGCCGCGCCCCAGCACTTCGTAATGGACGATTTCGTTATTGAGGATGATGGCGCTCATCGCTCAAGGCCTCGAACCTTACGAAGGGGTATGGGGGGAGTGTTTGGATTGCTTCTTTGCATTGGGTAGCCTGTGGTTAGGTTTGCCTCAGAACCTGCACATGGGGGTTTCTAGTGACCGTATTGGGCCAGGATGCTGCTGACTCGGGCGGTCAGTTGGGCGGGTGCAAATGGTTTCAGGATATATTCCGCGGCGCCAACTTCCAGTCCGGTTTGCACTTCCGATTCCTGGCCTTTGGCGGAGAGGAAGACGACGGGGATGTGTTTGATCGCGTCATCGGCTTTGATGAGTTTGCAGGCTTCGTATCCGGTCATGCGGGGCATGCGCACGTCCATCAAGATGATGTCGGGAATCTCTATCTTGGCGGTTTCGTAAGCCTCTTCGCCGTTGGCGGTGACGATAACCTCGTGCCCGGCGAAATTCAGGGTGAACTTGATCAACTCACGGATGTCTCGTTCGTCTTCTGCGATTAAGATTCTTGCCATACTTATACCTCGGCCTCTTTCTCGGCGGTGTAAACCGGGAGGGTGAAAGAGAATTTGCTTCCTTCTCCAGGGACTCCGGCGCTTGCCATCCAAATTTTTCCCTGGTGCATTTCGATCAACTGCTTGACGATGGGCAGACCCAGCCCAGTTCCGGCAGATGCCAGCACCAGCGGGTCCTCGCCCCGGTAGAAACGTTCGAAGATCTGGTCGTGGTCTTCGGGGTGGACGCCGATTCCGGTGTCGGACACCTCAACGAGAACATCATGGTCGTTGAGGGTTGCGCTGATGGTGATGCGGCCGTCGGGGAGGGTGTAGATGTAGGCGTTTTCCACCAGGTTGTTGATGATCTGGTGGACTCGCTCCAGGTCGCCGAGTATTCGGGGGAGGTCTGGTTCGACATCCAGTTCAACGACCATGGGTTTTTCTTCTTCCTGGGACCGTCGCAATATATCTTCGACTACGCTGTCTATGGTCTCCCGCAGATCAACCGGCTGCATGGTGAAGGCCGCTTTCCCGGCCTCGATGCGGGAGATGTCCAGCAGGTCGTTGACCAGCACAGCCAGCCGGTCCACGTTGTTTTTGACCACGTCCAGGAAGTGTTTTTGTTGTTCGTTGATCTCGCCTGCCCCGCCCATGAGCAGGAATTCGACGTAGCCTTTGATGGGCGTCATGGGAGTGCGCAGCTCGTGGCTGACGGTGGCGACGAACTCAGATTTGAGCCGGTCCACTTCTACCTGGTGGGTGATGTCGCGGAAGATGGACACGGTCCCCATGAATTCTTCCTGAGTTCCCACCAGGGCCAGGTTGATGGAGACCACCCGGCCATCTTCGAGGGTGATCTGCTCGGCGAATATGTCACCGGGCTGGTGGCTGGCGGGGTCTTCGGACCAACGCTGGATGGTGGTCATCCAGGATTTGGCCGCCCTGCCGAAAATGCCGCTGAAGTGTTCGAGTGTATTGCCCAGCACCAGGTCTCGGTTCAGCCCCAGGATCTTTTCAGCGGATGAATTCAAGAGGGTGATCTCACTGCTGGCGTCGGTGAAGAGAACCCCGTCGGCGATTGATTCGAGGATGGCCTGCGAGCGGCTGAAATCTATTTGCTGGGTGCGCAGCATGGTGCCCAGGTCTTCGGCCTGGTCGCGGATCAGGCGGTAGAGTTCGGCGTTGTTGATGGCAACGGCGATCTGGTTGGCCGCGGCTTGGACCAGGTCGAGCTGGTCATCGGCGAACTGGTCAACTTCCCGGTGGAAGAGCAGAAGCACACCCAGCACTTCCTGGCCGACGGTGAGGGGGGCGACCATGGCGCTGCGGTGTTGGTCTTCTTCTCCGCCAGCGTTGACCCAGCGGGAGTCAGTTTCCAGGTCGGCAATGGTGACCGCCTGGCGGTTGTTGATGGCCCATCCGGCCAGACCCTCGCCGGCCTTGAAGGGGGAGGGTCGTCCGCCCAGGGGCGGGGGGTCGGTGTATCCCAGCCCGGCCCGGTAGAGCAGGGTATCCTGTCCGGGGCGGATCAAGAGGATGGTGCTCTGTTCGGCGTTCAGGGTTTCGTTGAGCAAACTAAGGGAGCGGTTGAGCACCTGGTCCATGTCCAGGCTGGCGGATAACTCGGTGATGACTCGCAGGAGGGTGCGGGTGCGCTGGTGTTCGTGGGCCAGTTGGGTGGTGCGTTCGGCGACTCGTTCTTCGAGGTCTTCGGTGAGTTGGCGGGTCTCTTCGAACAGGCGGGCGTTCTCCACCGCGATGGCGGCCTGGTTGCTGATGGTCAAGGCCATTTCGACTTCGCTGGCGCCGAAGCGGGTTTTCCGGTTGGAATGCAGGAAGATGATGCCGTGCAGGTCGGTGGCGATGACCAGGGGGAGGGCCAGTATGGAGACCGAATCCCTTTCGGTGAAGAAGCCGTGCAGCGGGACCAGGAGGTCTTCCTGGTTGATGTTTTCGGTCCTGAAAGTGCCCAGAGTCTCGCGCATGTGCTCAAAGAGCGGGGCTTCAGACAGTTTGACCGGATAGTCCTGGGTTATTTGGGGCGTTTCGGCCCAGAGGCGGGCTTCTCCATCCCGGTCGAACAAGACCGCCGAGACGTGGGTGCATTGGGTGGCGATGCGCAGTTCCTGGGTGGTGAAATTGAGGATGTGGGCCGGATCCAGGGAGGCGGAGAATTCGCTGGAGAGGCGGTTGAAGAGGGCCAGCCGTTGGGTGCGTTGGTCGAGTTCGGCGGCCCGGCTGACGCTTTCTTCGTAGAGGTTGGCGTTTTCCAGGGCGACGGCGGCCTGCCCGGCGAATGTGGCTGCGGATTGGATGTGTTCGGGGAGATAGAAGTTGGGTTCGGTTTTCTCCAGGGCGATGACTCCCACCACCTCCCCTTTGGCGATGAGGGGGATGCCCAGCCAGGTGTTATAGCGGTGTTCGGTCTGGGCGGGGAAGCGGGGATCGTTCAAGATATTGGGGATGAAGATGGCTTCCCCGGTGGTGATCATCTCGCTGAGCAGTTGGCTGTCTTCCATGAGAACCGAGAGGCCGATGCGCTGGTCGCTGTCTTCGAAGCCGGAGGCGGCCCGAACCGTGAGTTCGTTCTCCTGGCGCAGCCAGAGGGTGCCGGTATCAAAGGGGACGACGCTTTGCAATTGGTCCAATAATAAAGAGATGAGGGCGTCTGATTCCAGACTGGAGGTGATCATGGCGGCCACGTCGGTCAGGGCCTGGAGTTGCTTGGCTCGCTGCTCGGCGGCCTGGAAGAGACGGGCGTTGTCCAGGGTCAGGGCGGTCTGCTGGGTCAGGGAGGTGATCAGGGCGCTGTCTTCTTCGGTGAAAGCGCCGGTGGTGTTGAAGTTGTCCAGGTTGAGCACGCCCAGGACCGTCTCTCCGGCCTGGATGGGTACCAACATGCTGGAAACCGGCATTCTCCCGCCGGTGGCCTGACGGTAGCGCATCAGGTTCTCAGAGGTGAGGTTGTATTGCTGGGCGAAGTCCACTTCGTCAACCCGGGTGAGTTGTCCGGTGACGAACACTAATCCCGGCAGGGCTTCTCCGGCCTGGTAGTTGATCTGGAGCACTTGTTCGTTCTCGGTGTATCCGGCCGCGGCCTGGGGGATGAGCAACTTTTGTTCGCCATCCCAGAGGGCGACCATCCCGGCGTGGGCGTTGGCGATGACCCGCAGGGCGCTGTCCACCAGGGTGTTCATGATCTCAGTGGGGTTCAGGCTGCCGAGTTGGCGGCTGAAATCGAGCAGCAGGTCAACTTCTCGCAGGCGGCGGCGGGTTTCGGTGAGCAGATTCAGGTTTTGCAGGGCGATGGTCACCTGGCGGGCCATCAGACTGTAGATCTGTTCGTCCTCGTCGGTGAAGGGGGAGATGGGGGTGTTGCTGATGGCCAGCACGGCGGCTTCAGGGACGCCGTTGCCGGAGAAGATGGGAAGGCAGATGAAGCCTTTGGCTTCCAGGGTGTTGAGCAGAGGGGCGCCGCGCCATTGGCTGTCCTCTTCCAGGTTGGAGACCAATATGGCGCTGCCGGATTGCAAACTATGGCGCAGGGGGTTGCGCTGGCCCAGCAGCACCTGGGGATTGGCGCCTTCGGGGAGGGTCCCCAGGGTGTGCATCAGGCGCGGCCCGCCCCCGCTGGTCGGTTCGGCCACCAGGGCCAGGTCCAACTCCATGCGGGTAACCATCTCGTGTCCCAGAGCCAGCAAGACTGCCGAGCGGTCGGGCTGGCGGTTGACGATCTCGGCGATGTCCATGCCCAGCCGGATGCGGCGGGAGCGTTCGTTCAGCCGCCGGATGGAGATCATTTGCTCCAGGTCTTTGTGCAGCAGGGCGGGGAGGTGGTCTTGGGCGGTGTGGCCGGCTTTCGCAGTGCGGGCCACCTGTCCTTCCAGCACGTCCACCTCGGATTTGAGTTCGTGGAGCTTGTGGGAACTCTCGATAATGAGAGCCGCCTGGGAGGCGAATATCTCCAGGGTCTCCAGGGTTAGGCGGTCGGGCCGCTCGCCATCCCGCGGGGATTGGACTCGGATCAGTCCCAGAGGCTGTTCTTGGGCGTCTATCAAGGGCACGATCAGGATGTCGCCGGGATGCCAACTGCCGTCGCCGTTTTGGGAGGGGGCGGCGCCGACCTGGGGGAACATCACCGGCACTTGTTCCTGGTCGTGGGGGAAGAAATAGGAACTGCTGAGGCGGAATTCCGGCAGGAGCATGGATTGGACCGCCTGCCAGGGCAGTTGCTGGTCGTTCAGCTCTTGCAGTACATCCAATGGCAGCCCGGCCCCCGCAACCTGCTGGATGGTTTGGTTTTGTACGTCATAGACATTGAGCATGACCACGTCGAAGGGGGTGGCTTCCTGGATCCCATAGGCGATGGTCTCCATAGACTCTTCCAGCGGCTGGTCTAGCTGCAAGGTTTTGGAGGTCTCCAAGAGCTTGTTGAGGGCTTCCACCCGCCGGTGGAGCATCTCGCCGCGTTGGATCTGCTCCTGGTAGCGCTGGGTGTTGCCCAGGGCGATGGCGGCCTGGACGGCCAGGGCCTGGGTGATCTCCTGGGCGACTTCGTCGAAGTGCCCCGGTTCGCTGGCGTGCAGGTGGATGAGGCCGACTATTTCTCCCTGGTAGGCGATGGGGACCACCAGGGCCGAGCGGGTGTTTTCCTGGGCGGGTTGGTAGTCGCTGTTGGCAAAGTCTTCGATGAGGAGGGTTTCGCCTTCTTCCAGGACCGCCGATTCCAGGGGGTGGAGTTCGCCCTGAGGCGATTCTCCCACCTGGAGCATGACCTTGCGCTGTTCGGCGGCTTCTTCTCCAAATTCAAAGATAATGATGGTCCCTGAGTCTGCCTGGGTGGTGCGCAGGGCTTCGTTGTAGACTCGCTCCAGGAGGTGTTCTATTTCCAGGGTGGTGTTCAGTTCCCGGCCGATACGGGTGAGGGCGGTTAGCTGATCGACTCGGCGGCGCAAGCTTTCGTCGGTCTGGGTATACAGAGATGAACGTTCGATGGCCCCGGCCAATTGTCCGGCGACGGTGGCGATGAACTGTACGTCGGTCTGGTTGAAGAAGCCGAACTTCTGGTTGCCCAAGAATATCTCCCCGATGCCCTGGTCGCGAACCATCAGGGGCACGCTCACAATAGAGGGGTATTCGCTCAGGTTTTCAGCCAGGGGCAGGTAGATGGACAGGCGTTCTTCCTCTTCCGCCAGGTTGCCGGTGAGGAAGGGGCGTTGGCTTCCGGTGACGGACTGGCGGAAATCCGGGGTGTTGATAGCGATTCGGCTGAGGGCCTCGCCGATTTCGGGAGAGATGCCGAAAAGGGAGTCTTTTTGCAAGTGCAGTTCGCCCAGGTCTTCTTCGAACAGGAAGATGCCGCCGATGTCGGCGCCTACGAAGCGGGCCATTTCAGGGAAGGAGAATTTGAGGATCTCTTCCAGGGTGGCCTCAGAAGCGGCCAGGCTGGCGATCCGGCGCAGGGCTTCGGAGCGCTGGGTGCGCCGCCGGGAATCCTGGATGAGGGCGACGTTTTCGATGATGGGGGCGGCTTGCCCGGCGGTGATCGCCATCAGGCGCAGGTCGTCGTCGTTGAATGGGATACCATCTCTTTTATTGGCCGCCTGCAAATAGCCCAGACTGCGCCCGCCGGAGGTGAGAGGCACCATGATGGCGCTGGTGATCCCCGCGGCCAGCGCCAGGTGACTCAATTCAAGAGTCTCCAATTCGGGGCTGTCGGAAATATCCAGGGCTTGAATGGGTTCTTGGGAGAGCCAGAGTTCTTCGGCCGCGCTGCCCGGCGGGATGGGGGCGATATAGAGCTCGACGAATTGTTCGGGCATGCCGAGGAAGGGGGCCTGGCCTTCCAGCCGTTGGCGGTCTTCATTGTAGATCAGGAAACCCAGGATCTCGACATCCAGCAGCGGGGCGATGCCCGATACCAGGCGTTGGAATAATTCCTTCGGGTCGGGCAGGGTGCCGATGACTTCGGCGAGTTTCGCCAGACCGATGAGTTCGGCTACCCGTTCCTGCTCTTCCCGGAAGATGTTGGAGTTGTAGATGGCGATGGCGGCCTGCCGGGAGACGACTCGGAGGGTGTTGAGGTCTTCTTCGGTGAAGCCCCCGGCGGTCTGGGCGGCCAGTTCTATGGTGCCGACCAGTTCCCCGGCGACCAGCATGGGAACGCCGATGTAGGAATTGAAGGGGTAGGCTCGCCGATCTGCGGCGGGGCGGACCTCTCGGAAGTCATCCACCGATGAGACCAAGAGCGGCTCGCGGTTGGCGATCAAATGGCCTGAGTAGCCATCGCCTTCGTAGTAGCGGTTGGCGGCTTCTTCAAGTCTGCGATCCACTCCCTCCAGGCCGGTCAGGCGGTAGGGGATGAGGTGTTTTTGTTCCGGGTCCCAGATAGTGATCTCAGAAATATCTGCGGCAATGAGACGCTC
>CBDUUP010000125.1:0-10747 GCA_965370435.1 uncultured Anaerolineales bacterium
CCCGGTCGCCTTTATCACAGCCCAGCGAGCGCAGGGCGTTGGCGAAGCGGTTGACTTCCTGGTTCAGGCGGCGGTAAGTCATGCGCTTGCCCTCAAAGTTGAGCGCGGTTCGCAGAGGGAAGCGCCGCACGGCGGAGCGCAGCAACTGGTGGAAGGGGATGTTGGGGAGGGGGATGGTGTAGGGGACGTTTTCTTCGTAGTGGGAGAGCCAGGGGCGGGACTCGATCAGCCCGGCACGAGCCGCGGTGCCGGTTTCGGTGCTGGCTTCGCGCCAGGAGCGCGGGCTGGCTTCCAGGAAGCGTTCGATGGCCCGGTTGACGGCCTGGCGGCGTTCCAGCATGACCATGTGCCCGGAAGCGCCCACGTTGACCTCTTCGCTGGCCGGGATGCTGCGGGCTACCTCTTCAAACACTGCCTTTCTAAAAACCCGGTCACGGTTGCCGCGGATGACCAGGGTGGGCATGGTCAATTGGCGGAACAGATCCCATCCTTTCCAATTGAGGAGGTTGTTCATATAGAAGGATTTCATCACCGTGGGCGGGGCTTGGACCCAGTTGCGGACGAAGGGGCCAAAGGCGCGCAGCACGGAATACGGCAGCGCGAGCAGAAAGCGGTAATAGGGAGCCAAGTGGATTTCCCCAGCGGTGCCGATGAGGATCAACCGTTCGACCCGCTCCGGGTGGTTGACGGCGTATTCGGTCACAATGGAGCCGCCGTAGGAATGCCCCACGAGGATGAATTTCTCCGGCACGTTGAGCAATTCAAGCGCGGCTTCCAGGTCAGCCTGGGTCTCGGCCATGGTGTATTGGGAGGCGGGCGCGTCGGAGAGGCCGTGGCCGCGCAGGTCCAGGGCGATGACGCGGTTGTTGAAGCTGAATTTCTTGAGCTGGTTCTGCCACTGGCTGGCCTGGCCCCCGAAGCCGTGGATGAATACCAGGGTGCGCTGGGGATGTTCCGGGGCGATGTCGATCGCCGAGAGCCGGATCAGGGGGTCGTTGGAAATACGAACTTCTTGCCGGTAGAGTTCGAGGTCAATGTCCATCGGCTGGGTCTCCTCTGGGTTGGTTGGGGATCATGGCGCGGGTGGAGCGGTCAGTTCATTGTGCAGCGGTCCGTAGGGACGCAGCATTGCTGCGCCCCTACGGATAGGGTGGGGATAGAATAATGGCTATATTCTATCCTATTTATGGGGTGTTGGCAGTGGATTGGGACAGGGATTTACTTATTCGTCGCTGGATGGATTCGCATATATCCCTAGGTGATTCCCCACTGGCCTTTCCCTTCCAAAGACGCGTTTGTCATAAGGCGAGTTGAGCTGCACGGCCTGGCCCAGCGCGCCTTCCATCACCAGGGCGGACGAACCGCCCCCGTCCAGGTTGATGGCGGTGTGGGCGCCGTAGGAGATGAGGATGTCGGCCAGTTCGGCCAGCGTGGCGCCTTCACTGTAGCCCGGCTGGCGTCCGTCCACGACCACGATGATGAGGAAGCGTCTATTCTGGTCAAAGGCCAGGGCGGTGCGGGGGTGGAGACTCCCGCCGGGGTCATAGGTGGAATTACCGTTTTTCACTAACAGCAGGTTGCCGGAGATGGCGTTATAGGTCTTGTTGGTTGGGGTTAGACTGATGCGGTTGCTATTGGAAATGTAGAAGGTGGGTTGGTTGTCGGTGTCCTGGGAGTAGACCTCGCCGCGGGAGGCCGCAAACCCGATCACGTCCACCGGGTCACCAGAGTGGGGGTAGTAATCAAAGACCCCGTAGGAATGCCAGGGCGAGAACCCGTCCCCGTTGACGGCTATCTGCAGGTCGAAATCCTGGAGAAATTCGGAGGTGGTGCGGGCTGAGAGGGGGAGTTCGGCGTCCGGGTCGCCGGGGGTGACAAGGAATTCGATCCCCCCGGTGTTCACCGTAACCTTGAGCACGTGGATCACCATTGGGCGCGGTTCGGTTCGCACCTCACGGTAGTAGGTGACGCCCTCAAACAGCGTTCGAGTGGTGGATCGAGGCTGGGGGCGCAGCCGGGGCCATATCACGTAGTAGCACCCCGCCAGCAATAGGCAAATGCCCAGGAGCGCGGCAGTCGCCAATATTACTTTGCGAACCCTTGAGGTCTTTCTCATAGCCAGGTCATTATACTGCGCCGGAAGGAGAAAATTTCCTATTCTAAGGATATTCTAAGGCGATGGGAAAAGACGAGGCCCCCCAGCGAATCGAACCTATGTGGATGGAAGAATTCTCAGGTAATCTTCCATTTTGGCCGCCAAGCTGCTGGAATAATCAAAATCTAACTTCTCGTCTAACGCATGAGCCTGCTTGAAGAAACATCTCGTTGCCGCGCGGAGAGCGCGCAATATTTCATCCGATTCCAGTTCGGAAACCAGCGTCTCTTGTAGGGCAATGCGGAAATCATCCGGCATTTGGTCTACCTGCCGGAAGTTGCTGGTGTTCAATCCATTGTTCAATCCGGCCAATTCGACAGTGCGGTCGCGCAGTTGTTCGAGGTAGTGCCGCGCCCGCCAGAGATGTCCGCGTTTTACACAAAGCCCTATGTGGAGGACGTAATGCCAGATGGAGTTGAGCCACCGGAAGTAGGTTTCCCGCAGGTCTGGCTCGGTGCGGTTGGCCCAGCTTGCCTGCATGAAAGGCTCGATTTTCCCGGTGCGGTCGAAGGCGACCTTCCAACGTTCACGCCGGGCAGATAAGTCGCTAATGGATTGGAAGCTGATATCCAGTTCTAGGAAATTCTCCAGCATGAATCCGTAGAGATAGACGTTGGGAGCGCGTGAAAAGATGAAATGATGAGCGACAGGCAGTAGTTCCTCGAAACGCGCCAGCCATTCCTGGGAGACAGGATCTACGTCGTCTTCGGCGGCCACGATGATAGCCATGTCAATATCTGAATATTCATCGTCGAAGCCTACTGAGCCGGAACCGACTAGGATAGCTCCCGTAATCCGGTTATCGGTCTGGAGAGCGGCGATGAGGAGATCCAGGATTTTCTGACGTTCTTGGGGAGTGTATAAGGGCATTTGGACTTCTCTTTTTCGGTTAGGGTGGAACAGCGAGGGCGCACGTCAATTCACCCTCACATGGATTGATTGAAAACCGAGGGATGTAGGGTGAGAAAGAATGACTGAAGCTATTTCTTTTTCTTCACCCGTAAACGCACGCCTTCTACCTCCACGACTTCCACGCGCTGGCCTTCGGCGATGTCGTCTTCGCCTTCGGCCAGTTCGGCGGTCCAGGATTCGCCGCCCAGGTGTACTAGGCCAGTGCGGTCAGTGACGATCTCGCTTCGAGCGATGCCGGTGCGCCCGATCAGGGCTTCCTGTCCTGTGGCGACGGGGGTGCGCTGAGCGCGCAAGGCGAAGGCCACCAGGGTCAAGAACATCGCCGCGGTGATGAGGGAGGTGATGATGACCAAGGGCAGCGAGACGCGCTGGAAGTCGGGCGTGTTGGGCGAGTTGAACAGCACCAGGGCGCCGATGACGAAGGAGACCACCCCGGTCATGGTCAGCGCGCCCAGGGTGTGGGCTTTGACCTCCAGGAAGAAGAGGGCGAAAGCCAATCCGACGAAGATCAAGCCGAACCAGTTGACCGGCAGAAAACCCAGACCGTAGGTAGCCAACGCCAGAGAGACCACCCCGACGACCCCCGCCACCCACCCGCCGGGGCTTCCGATCTCGATCAGGATGGCCTGAACGCCGACGGTCAGCAGCAGGAAGACGATGTTGGGGTTGGTGAGGATGGAGAGCAACTGCTCGATGAAGGTGATGTTGACGGGGGTGACGACGGCGGAGGTTGTGTTGAGGGTCCAGTCCCGGTCATTGACCTTGACGGTGAAGCCGTCTAATTGCTGCAGCAGATCGTCTATATCGTTGGCGATGAAGTCAATCAGGCCGATTTCGAGGGCTTCGAGGGAGGTGACGGCTGTGGCGTTCTCGATGGTGTCTTCGGCCAGGGCGATGGCTTCGGGGGGGCGGTTGGCGGCCAGGGAGCGCACCTGCGCTTTGATGATCTCTTTGATCTTGGATTCCAGGGTGCCGCCGATGTCCTCCCCTTGCCCGCCGACCGGGCTGGCCGCGCCGATGGCGGTCTCTGGGGCCATGGCGGCGGCGTGGCCCGCCAGGGTGATGACGGTCCCGGCGCTTCCGGCGATGGCCCCTCGGGGCGCGACGTAAACGACCACTGGCGCTCGGCTGGCGCGGATGGCCTGCACGATGCTGTCCATCAGATCGGTGCTGCCGCCGGGGGTGTCGAGCTGGAGGATGATGACTTCGGCGTTCTTCTGTTCGGCGATGGCGATGCCCCGCTCCAGGTATTGCAGCATGGCGGGGGTGAGGGGGCCGTCGGCGGTCAGCAGGATGGCGAGGGGGTCGCTCCCCTGGGCCTGGGTTGCGCCGGGGGCGAAGAGCAGGGCAATGCCTGACAGTAGGGTGAAGGTAAGCAATAGGAATTTCTTCATAGGTGGCTCCGAGAGACGGGGCTGGTTTGTTATTCGTTATTATACCTTCACTGGCGGATTGCGGAAAATATACTTGACCCCCGGTCCTATTTTGATGTTTATTCTTCTCCCTCCGATGCCGAATAAATACCGCCGATCTGTTCCAGCGCGGCCTCCAGGTTCTCCATAATCTCCTGGGCAAACACAACTGAGCCAAAGGTTATCGCCCTCGGAGGTTATCAAAAAAAAGCAGCTCGAAGATTAGCAGCATCGCTCTCTATAGGTAAGGTATCAGGTCTGAGGTGTTTCTAGCTTTCAAGATGTGTCTAATCCAAGCCATTAGGCTAAGCGGGCTGAAAGGAAACTCCAATAGGGCTTCCACCAATATCTCATTTCCATTTTTAATTTCAGCCACCGAGTTAAGTATCTTTTGATGGCTGGACAAATCGTCATTTGTGTATTCCAAGCTGAAAATTGCTATAATTTTATTTAATGGCTTGTTAACAGGCAAATCTTTTTTAGTTTTCTTTATGCTTACATTAGGTCTCCAGGAAGAAGCAATAATTATCGGAATTTCACGCAACGTTTTTTCAGATTTCATTATCCAGTAAAATTCTAACCCGTTTATATCCTCTCTGCCAACATCTTGAATGAAGATGTCAGTTTGTCCACCGCGAAGAGAATCCAAAGCATCCTGGCTGTTTGTAAAAATATCACACCGATGGTTATCTCCCTCAATTATTCTTTTGAAGTTTTTCAATATTCTTATATCGTCATTCAACACAAGGATATTCTTTGGCAGAAAAGATAAGAGGCCCAATCCCCTTTTCACTAAGCTAGAAGAGGTCGTAATTAAGTCCCTCTCGCCTACGGGTATAAGACGGTTATCCGTGCGCCCCTCTTTCTTGTTATCCATTTATTCTCGCTCTAGATTTAATATTTGAGCTAGTCGCTCTTTGCTTCCAATGATTTGCCTATCTAATTCTTCGGCCATCTGCTCTAACAAGTGATGCCCATCGGCCTCAGCCGTTTCAACTTTCTCTTTCAATGTGAAAAGTTGACTTTCAGCATACTGGGTGATTTCAGTCATAATGGCAGCAATACGACTCTCAACTTGGGAAATCTTGCGAATTATTCGAACTAATTCTGCGCCGACACCCTCGCCCGCAATGCTTTCTGGGCTGCTTTCCCATTCATCAAGTATTGAGCGCAGTTTGTCTTCATTCCCCTCCTGATAAGCCTGATTAGCTTGCTTCATTAATTCTTCCCGACGGGAGCGTTCTTCTTCATCGGTTGTCAGGTCGGGATGAATGCGCTTGGCTACTTCGCGATATAAGCTTTTCAGGTCATCAGAAGGCTCGAATCGAGTTTTTGATTCAGGCTCCTCCTTTGCTGAATCTGTTGCCCGCCTAGACTCCCTAGCCTGTGAACGAGCCTCCCCGGCTTCCTGTTGCACCCTGGCATCTGTTGGCACTTGCCGCGATAGGGCTTCTGCAATTTGAGCATTTATCTCATCCAGTTCAGCTAGGCGCACTCCAACAATTTTTAAGTATAGGATTTCAAATGACCGCAATTCGGCTACAAGGGTAGCTAACTCCATTTCCCTCTGGGACAAATCATCCTCTAAGGAATTATATGCAGTTCTCTTCTTCTCCAATTCCTGTTCTTCAGGGGTTTGGCTTCCATTGTCAATAGAATTCGGATCGCGATTATCCATAATGAAACTCCGCTTCCTTTACATTTCCCCAAAAATCATTCTGGGGCATCTCCTGGTCAGGACATGAATTCCAGCACTTGAATATAATATTATACTCAGTGTACAGCAATCATCTTTTTTCGTCAATTGAGGGGTGTTTTTATTGGTTCATCAGATTTCTTTTCAGACATAAGTACACTCTATAGGTATTGTACAGTAATTATGGGAGTTATGCAAATCTCCATGAGATTCGATGGATGATTGTCTATGATATGCTAGAATTAGGGGCAGATATAAGCATCGTGGCGCAACTGGCCGGACATAGCAACGTACAGACTACGACCCGGTATGATCGCAGACCAAAGGAAGCAAAGAAGAAGGCGACAAGACTACTTCATGTGCCTTATGTGTTTAGGAGATAGAGATATGGCAAAGTGCAAAGTACGATCACACGCTCCCAGGTGGCGAAGGAAAAGTGAAAACCGATTGGTTTGTCTCGCTTGCGAATGGGAATGGTCAAGCGTAGATGCAAAAAATTATGAGCGTCTAACTCGTGAGGAGGCAAAGAGATTGCACCCAGGCGTTAGGCCGCCCCATTTCGATGATTAAACGATAAGCCGGAATTTACGTCCGAGTATCCAGCGAAGCTCAGGCAGAAAGCGGCGAATCTACTGAATGTGGCTTATAAAACGAGATCATAGGACAGCCAAAGGATACACACTATGGATGCAAAAGAAGCGATGGATAGCTTTATTTCGGATTTTCGGGAAGATCATAGAATAACCACTGAAAGCAATAATTCATCAAAATCAAGATTGGTGTGGTTTGTTGCTCTTGCTGGTTATGGCTTTATCAATATTTCGCCTTTCCTGGATTCGATGTTTGGTGAAACTTTCTCCAATGTTGAAAAAATATTAATTAGCCTACCTTGGGTGATCACAATTTTAGTGGGAGTAATTGCACACATGAGGTTAGGTGATTTTACAATGCTAGATGATTCATATTACCTAATTTATTTGTCCGCACTTACATCATTCAGGGCTCTACGGACCAATGAAGATAGATCAGACGATTTAGTGGTATTCTTTAATATTCACGAAGCCGATTCAGATGTCATTGAAGCCCGTGATAATGTCAATAAAATGCATCTCTGGGCAAATAGATTTGAACGGGGTACCTATTATCTAATAATTTTCTCGTTCTTTTGGTCAGTCATCGGTCCATTAGTATTTAGTTTATTATGCTAAACTCTTCAAGCATGATCCAGCGCGCCGCCATTTACATTCGCGTTTCCAGTGAAGCCCAGGCTGAAAAGGCATTCCTTACTGAGCCAGGAAAGATGTTGTGGGCAAGGATTTAAATGTATCTCTTGCGCTTGTCCCGGTTATCAATTAGAATTGTTATGTTGTTTCTCAATTAAGGCTTTGGCCACTGTGGTTCAAGGTGAATAAAATACCAAAGTATAGCGGTCAATAAAGAGAAAACGCGGGCGTCGCCAAGTGGTAAGGCATCAGCCTTCCAAGCTGACATTCACCGGTTCGATCCCGGTCGCCCGCTCATGAATAGTGGTCAGTGGATAGTGGTCAGTAAAAACGCTGACCACTGCCCACTGATCACTGCCCACTGAAAAGGGCCCGTAGCTCAATGGCAGAGCGCCCGGCTCATAACCGGTCGGTTGTAGGTTCGATCCCTACCGGGCCCACTATCGGTGGGGGAATTGGGTTGTTTTCTTCCCAGATATGAGGGCTTAGATTCAAGTCGAAATTGCGACACTTTGAAGAGATCAAAAGATGTAAGTTGAAGCAGCATAACCTCCAAGACCTAGCAGTCAAAGGAGCAATTATGGCCCACCAACAACTTACCTCAGCACAAAGATACTAGATAAAGGCGTTGAGGCAAGCAAATCAGCCACCCCCAAAAATCGCCGAGATCGTAGGAGTAGATCAAAGCACGATCTGCCGAGAGCTAAAATGTAATACCGACCTACGTGGCTGCCGGCCTAAGCAGGCCCATGAGAAAGCCCTGGCCCGCAGACCAGGAAAGCGCCAAGAACGAATAGGGCCAGAAATATGGAGCTGGTAAAATTTCATCTCGGAAAGTGCAGCCTGGATGAGTTGTCTCGCAACTAGGCGGCTAAGTAGACTTTTTCACCCAAAAGGAGAAATGAAAAATGAATACCAAAATTATCGGCATGTGGTCTTTCTTCATCGGCCTGGTCTTGGCTATGGCGACTGTATTCGTGGACCTGGGGGATTGGGCCGCCCAAGTCCTCATCGTCCTGGGTCTTCTGGCGGGAGGGTTTCATATTGTTCGTGAGGACCTCGTCATTCTCGGCGTATCTTACCTCGCGCTGGCGGCGGTATCTGAGACCGCGGGTGAGTTGGTCGCCATTGGGCCTTATATTTCGGACATCGCCGGGGCATGGGTTGGGTTCCTGGGGCCGGTGGTCCTGATCGCCTTCATGATCTGGGGCGCGCCCTTGCTCATGGTGAAGAAGGATAGCTAAAATAGTATCTGAGCTTTTGTCAAATCAAACTCTCAATAATTCCAATGTTTTTATGGTTGTCAATCCATAAAATTGACATTATCATTGAAAATAAATAGCAGATGAATGCCCAATATTCATGTGCCTGGAGCAATGATGAAGACCATGTGGAATCGACTCATACGTGCAATCGATATCCCTTTCGACCCACGAGATGAAAATTCATATCAGGAAAATATAATTAATTCCCTGATAAATTTAGGGATTTTGCTTTTACTTATTTATCTGATTCCAGGGTTGATAGAGCGCGGCGTTGATTCCCCACAAATTCTAACAGTAATAGCTATGATAATTTTCCTGCTCGTATCTCGTGGAGCAGTGAGAAGGGGTAAAGCGGAGTTGGTTTCGAATTTTTTGGTAGGCGTAAACTGGATATTTATTACGACTATCATGATTTTTTTTGAAAATGGACTCCGTGCGCCTGCATATATGGCTAGCATGATATATCTTATTGTCTATGTTGGCATCTTGCATGGACGACGATCCGTGATCCTGGTTACTACACTGAGTATCTTGACCAGTGTAATCGTTGGGGTCATGGAATTGCAAGGGATCTATTTAACCGAACCCAAAATTCCTGATATTCGTTGGACAATTGTGGCCCAAATAATAATATATCCAGGGGTAGCATTTTTAATCACCAGAACTTTGCGGAATCTCAAACTATCCAATTCCCTTTTCCGAGAAGAAGCTGAAAGGCGCCATCAATCTGAGTTGGAGGTAAAGAAATTAAATAGGGAACTAGAAGTAGCCTATGAAACCACGCTGGAAGGGTGGGCGCAAGCGCTTGTCCTGAGAGACAAGGAAACTGAGGGACACAGCCGCAGGGTGACAGATTTATCGATAGAACTTGGCAGAAAACTTTTTCTGGATGAAGATGAGATCAGAAATATATTCTATGGCGCATTACTCCATGACATTGGAAAAATGGGTATTCCCGATGAAATCCTCAATAAACCTGGCCCATTATCCCCGGAAGAACGAGCAATAATTGAAAAGCATCCTGCTTACGCATTTGAATTGCTAAAAGGTATTGATTATTTACAAAATGCTTTATCCATCCCCTATTCTCACCATGAAAATTGGGATGGGACCGGGTATCCACAGGGGTTGCAGGATGAAGAGATCCCCCTACTTGCCAGGATATTTGCACTCGTGGATAATTGGGATGCGTTGATGTCAGATCGCCCCTATCGAAACGCTTGGTCGCGTGAGAAAACGATCAAGTATATCCAAGAGCAGAGCGCAATAAAATTTGACCCCCAGATGGTTGAGGTGTTCCTGAAAATATTGGCCTCCTTGGGCCGGTAGCGCTTATCGCCTTCATGGTCTGGGGCGCGCCTATGCTTATGGTGAAGGAGGAGAGCTAGAAAGCATCAGGACTTTGGTGAGCAATACTCTATCTTGGCAATAGTGAAAGGTTTCCAAACCTGGTTTCATACTATAATAGAATAACTGTGTTCTATGCAGATCGTTTTGACTGATTCAAATTTAGGCTAGGAGATGCGATATGCCTATCGACTACAAACTTGAGAGAGACGGAACCCTCGTGGTCGCTCGCGCAACGGGCGTGCTTTCGCTTGAAAGTGTACTGTTCTTGGTGAAGGAGTTGAAGGCCGACGCTAATCTCCGGGAGCGGCACGACGCCTTTTTTAATGTCAAACAGATATCTGATAACCAGATAACGGAAGAGGATCTTCCGGTCATTGCCCAAGAACTGGCATCCGGCCCGAGGAAACTCAGCGCAACCAGGTTGGCCCTGGTAGCAAATGAGGAGAAAACCTTTATCCTGGGCCATAAGTATTCGGCAGTCGAAAAAGAGAGCGATGAAAGGGTGGTCGTGTTCTTCAATGATGATGTGGCCCGGACCTGGCTGGGTATCTAGCGGTGAAGGGCTGCCCATGTGGTTGTTGTTGCGGGGGGAGAACGTTTACCTCACGTTGATAAGTAGATTTAGACCGCTGGAGCCATCCCAATTGGGGGAATAGTGTGTTCAGTGTTTGTCCAAAAAAACATAACCACGAAGGCACATAAGCTAAGATAAGCAAAATGTTGATAATGTAGGG
>CBDUUP010000126.1:0-10711 GCA_965370435.1 uncultured Anaerolineales bacterium
GTTGGGATGGATTCAATTGGCTATAGCCTTCCGTCGTTCATCGTTCGGCTGCCGCCCACATGTTCAGCATCATTTCGAAATAACCAAATTTAATTTTATCCATCTCGAAGCCAGCTTTGCCAAAATACCATCCCAGGAGAGGCAGCGTGTAGGCGTAGACGTGTTCCTCGATCTCTTCACTGCTGACCAGCCCCAGGCGAGCCATCCAATGCAGCAAAATGTCAGACCAGGCTGCCGGAGTGGTGATGATGACTCTCCCGCCGGGTTGTAAAACTCGATGCGCTTCTTGAAATAGTTTGACCAGGCTGTTCGGATTGAGATGTTCAACCACAGCCAGCATGGTGATCACGGTGAAGTAATCGTCCTCAAAAGGAATTTGGGGGGCGGCGTTCAAATCCAGGGTATGCCAGTGGATGTCAGGGTGAGTTTCGCTGGGCGGAAGTTGGTCAATCGCAAATTTCTCTTTGAATGAAGTGTGGGAAAGAAAGTAGGGAAAGGAACCACAACCGATGTCCAGGACGCGCCCCTGACGCAGGTGTTCGGGGATCAGACGGTTGGCCTTACGCGCCCGCAGGCGGGCCAGAAACGGTTCCAACAGCCCTTTGCCACGGGTGGCTTTAGCATTTTGTGTGCGATCTTTAGTTTTGGTTTCGGACATAACATCTCTAGGCAGAAGATTTCAGCGATTGATATTTTCGCCGCAATCTGCGGATAATTTTCTCACACCATGAAGTTTAACCCCAGAAGGCAATAACTACCAGGGTTGAGGCGATGAAATTAAACTTTCAAGTGGTATTGAACCTTTTCAAAGCAATGTCTATTATCGGCCATAAACCACAGAGAGTTCATCTTCAAATAATAATTGCCAACCCTCACGTTCAAGGAGGTCTACCACCGGCCAACTTTTCTCAATAAGGATCAGGTTTATGTCCCAGCGGTCGAGTACCTCCTGCCACCCCTCCCCTCCCCGAACCACCAGATGCCACTGCCGGATGATCTCATCGCCGTAGAGGTCGGTGCGTCCATCCACAAAAACAGGATACTGGCGCAAGTTCCACAGCAAATAGCCGCCCCAATTATAGGAATTCAGCATCCGGCCCGGCGGCTGTTCCGCCAGAATATAGTCCACCGCGCCGACCGGAAATGTCTGGATGAAGGTCTCAGCATTCACCTTGACGGGAAAGGCGAGGGCCAGTCTAGCCGCGGCGGCCAGTCCGAGGATTGCCAACAATCCCCAATTCAAAGCGTTTTGGAGCGGAGGGATTTTCTCTACCGACGCCACAGCCGGAGGTAATTTCAGGCGATCTCCCAGATGGCTGAGGATAGGCGTCAGATGGCGCGTCAGCACAGGCGGAATAACCAGGGCAAACAAGGCAATGTTTCGGGCCGCATCCATACTCAGATAAAGGAAGATCGCCACTAAAAGAAAATCGGTGAGCGCCAGACGGCGCCGGGAGAGGCCCAAAACCCCCAAAGCGATCAGAATAAGCCATAAGAAAGGCTGCATTTGGATATTGTGGAAATCGGGCGACTGCCATTCCTGAATAAAATCTCTCAGCGTACTTATGCCAACCGTTTTGAATGGATACAGCAGCATGCCCGGCCCGGCAGGATTCAAAGTCACCGCGAGGGCCATCAACACACCCACCAAAAGCAAACGTCCCACCGGCCCCCGCAATCCGCTCTGGAACCATTCACGGCTATACGCAAAACGAAGTTTGCCGTTCTCCAGACTGACCCCATTCTTTAACCAAGCCACCCCCTCCCCCAAACCATAGCATCCCCACAGGATAAAACCGGTGATGAACCCTCCGTGACTATTCGCCCATACCACCATCAAGACCGGGAGCCACCATAAGCGGTCAATCCGGCGATGGGCGTAGTCCTCCAAGATGGAAATGAAGACCGCGCTCAACAAAAACGTCACCAAATAAGGCCGCGCCGCCCAGTAGACCGCTGAGGCCGCCGCCGCCAGAATAATGACAAAGGCTTTGGTGAACGCATCCCCTGGCATGGCCCGGTACACGAACCAGAAGGCCAGGGTGACGAATACTGCCGTCCACAAGTTCAAGCCTCCCGGCCCCAGCGCGTTGAACACCAGAACCATGGGGACCTGCACCAGCCATCCAGGATACAACCAGGGTTCCCCCAAGCGGGTGAAGGAAAAAGGGTCGGCGGTCAGGATCTGGCGGTTCTCGATGATAGACTCCCCCGCCCGAAGGTGCCACCAGCTATCCGTATCCATCGAAACCTGGCACGCCATCGCGAAGACAGCCAGGAAGGTTATCCACTTGACCAGACGCCGGGTATTCATCATCGTCGATTCTCAGAGGGAAGCATTGGGGCGAGCATGGTTCTAAGTATACACTTGAAATTGAGTGGGTAGACAGGGAAACACGGAAACAGGGAAACAGGGAAACAGGGAAACAAGTATACAGGTAAACAAGGGTTTTTTTATCATATTCCTAATTGCCGACATGCTTGTCACTTGCCCACTTGCAACTTGCCTACATGCAACCTGCACCCTAATCAATAATGCTCAGATCTTCCGGTGTGATCGCCTCCGACAACTCATAAAAAATGTGGAATTCGCCAATCTGGGTCTCGGAGAAGGTGATGCCTTCGTCCCTCAACCCCTGACGGATGAGATCATCTAACTGGGGATGCTTAGTGGTGATAAAGGCCACTTGCTGACTGGCAGCCACCGCCTGATCGTAAGCGGGAATACGATTGTCCAGGGGAGTGTAGCTAAGGTCTGCTTTATATGGCAGCTTGGCGACGAAAATCAACCTCTCCTGGGAGAGGAAAGCCAGCCGGTAACCGACCCAGGGATTGGTGTACCCTCGGGTCTCTCCGTGTTCCTCCAGGAAGGACATCAACGCCGCGTCATGAGAATTATCGAAGCGCGAAATGGGATCGAATTGGGTGGTGAGTTTATCGGGAGAGACCGCCGCTTTCCAGGTCAAGGCGCCGTTGAAAAGGATCAAGACGGCCATCAGCCCAAAACCATATATATTTCTTCTCCTCCAGGCGGCGGTGATAAAAATAGCCAGCACGAAATAGAGCGGTAGGTACATGGGCAAATAATAACGGCCGGTGGGGTCAATCCCGAATTGAGATAGGCTGACCGCGCCCAGAAACACAAGCACGAAGGTCAACATCAGCGGCTGGACGCCCGGAGCGAACTTCAACGATTCAACGTTTCGGTTTCGGATCAGGTACATCAGCGCGGCCAGATAGATCATCAGCCACAACAGCAGCATGAGGGCGGGGGCGAAATCCGCCGACCAGGGCGCCCGCCACCCCAGGAAAGAGGTCAATCCCAGCGCAAACATTCCGACCAGACGTTCAACCAGATTGGAAGCGGGCATATTGGAGGTGAACAGCACCGACACGGCCTCGCCTTGATGAGTGAAGTTATAAATCCACCAGGGGCTGCTGGCGAAGAAAAATCCAAGCCCGGCCAGCAAGTACTTAGGGATCAAGCCCCGGTTGAATTTCCTCAGCCCTATCAGGCCGACCGGCAACAAGTACACACCGGCCAAACCCAAAGTCCAAAACGCCAACCCGCCCGCCAATCCCAGCCCCAGCCAGACCCACCCGGTCTGGATGTGCTTGCCATAGGTGACCTCGTATCCAAGCCATAGGATCAAGCTGCCCAACAGGACGATCTCGCCATAGCCGCCCAGAGTGAGAGTAGAATAGGTCGTTGCTAACACCGTAGGCACAGCCGCCAGCATCACCGCAACCCCGGCGACGCGGCGGTCAGTGAACCAACGGCAGCCCATAAACCATAGGGTCGTCAAATACAATAGGAATAGAACCGATTGGGTTACTCTAATAGCCAACACCCCCTCGCCAAAAACTCGAAAAGCGCCCGCCAGCAGCCAGGCATCCAAGCTGCCCATATAAGCCTGTCCGTAGAAGAATACCGGACGCGCGCCCTGATTGATGTGACGGGCCATCAAGGCCACCACAGCCTCGTCGCCGTTGAAGGGAACCGCCTCAACTGCGATCAACCAGATCTTCAACCCGGCCGCCAGCCCCAGCGAAACCCACAAGGGCCAATTGCTTTTAAGTATTTTCTTAACCATATCTATGCAAGTTTGCCGGTTATACCAGATCAAATGGTTCAGGTTTTCTCATGCCATTGATGAAATGTAAGCCTCGAATACCTTTTTACCTTGAGAGATACAACACCCAGCCAATCCCCATCCATACGAAAGCAATCGCCGCGCCGACCGCCCTGGGATACTTTGCGCTCCAGGCTGCCACCAAAGGAACCAAAGAACCAGGCCCAAAATAAGGCGCCAGGAGCAAGGTTGCCAGCAGCCCCCAACGCAAAGCATCCCTCTTCCAGGCCAAGTAAGCGAACCAGATGCCAAAAGGAACGCCCCAGGGAAAGACATTCCAATTCCAGGTGTCCACTTTTTCAGGAAGCTGTGGAATACTAAACGGCCATAAACCCCACACCATGAAGGATATCAATATCACACCCGCCATAGGAAGCCAGAAGCGCCACCGATATTCAGCTCTTTTGAAAAATAAAAAAGGGATCAAACCCATCACCTGGGGTTTCGCTAACATCAAAGGAACTCCCCATCCACCGCCAATCAACGCCCCCAACATCGGTATCCACTCGATATTGCCCATCCAAAAAAGATGGTAAAAAGGAGGCGAAAGAATCGTGACCAATACGGATAGCCAGTTGCCGCCTTCCATTCGGATAAAGAACACCACAACCGTCACCATGATTATCAGGTTAACGTATACACCCAACTGCAAGGGCAACGCCGCTATCGGCCATAAGAAAAATGCCACCCAGGGCGGGTTATGAAAGACATGCTCATAGGGATGCAGCCAGTCCCTTCCCGCCGGACCGAAACTATGAATCCAATCATACCCCAGAGCAGGATGCAAGAGGATAGCCCCTAACGCTACTGTCGCCATGCTAAAACACAAAGCGATGACGGCCGGATTATGGCGCTTTTCTTGAGTTAGTTCGGTTGTCTCCATAGCAATGAATACCTGATCTGGATTTCTCTTTCACTATCGCTATAAAAAAAAATCCCGAGGAAAAACTCTCGGGATGATTCTTATTGTCTTGCCAAACGCGAAGGATCACTCACCCAAATAGGCCCGCAGTTTGCGGCGGATGGCCGGGTGGCGCAGGCGGCTCAAGGCCTGGGCTTCGATCTGTCGAACCCGCTCGCGGGTCACGCCCATCTTGCGGCCAACTTCCTCCAGGGTGTAAGCCTGCCCGTCCAACAGCCCATAGCGAAGCTGCAAGATGCGCACTTCGCGGGGCGGCAGCCCGTTCAACACTTCGTCGAGGTGCTCTTTGAGAAGATTATAAACCGCAGAGTCATCCGGGGCGGGGGCTTCCCGGTCCTGAATGAAATCACCCAATACCGAGTCTTCTTCATCGTCGGTGGGAGTCTCCAGGGAGAGCGGGCGACGGGCCACCTGGATCATGTGCTCAACCTTCTTGGGCGGGACGTCCAACGCTCCAGCCAACTCCTCCACCGAGGGGTCGCGGCCTAATCGCTGGGTTAGCTGGTGCTGGATGCGGAGCAGTTTGTTGATCTGGTCGCCCATGTGGACGGGAACCCGGATCGTGCGGCCCTGGTCGGCTATCGCCCGGGTCACAGCCTGGCGGATCCACCAGGTCGCATAGGTGCTGAACTTATGGCCTCGCCGGTAGTCAAATTTCTTGGCCGCGCGGATCAAACCGATGTTGCCCTCCTGGATCAAGTCCTGGAAAGGCACGCCTCGTCCCATATACTTCTTGGCCACGCTGATCACCAACCGGGAATTGGCAGTGATCAAGTGTTCACGGGCCGCCCAACCATCTTCAATGAAACTGCGAAGATTCAAGCGATCATCTTTTTTGGCGACCCCTCTGGCAAGTTCTTCCCGAGATTCGCGGCCGAGCTCAATCCTTTGAGCCAGATCCACTTCCTGTTCGGCGGTCAGCAGAGGAACCCGGCCCACCTCTTTCAGATACAAGCCGATCATATCATCGGTGTCAATGTTGGAGAGATAGTTATCGTCTAGGGCTATCTCTTTCTTGGCTAACTCTTCGGCTTCTTCTTCTTCGGCGTCCAGTTCTTCATCGGTGGCTTCGATAGTGCTAGGATCGTCAACGTAAGGGATTCCGGCGCTCAACAGCGCGGCAAAAGCTTCCTCAAGTTGGTCAACGTCCCGCTCAGCCTCGGGGAAGAAATTCAAGATATCGTCAATCGTCACGTATGATTTCTGCCGCCCAAGTTCAATCAAACGAGCCACCGACGAGAACTCTGTATTCTCCATCTTGTCTAATATTTTTTCGTCAATCATTTTCAATTTATATTAATTTACCTCTATGGTCATAAAAAAGCACATTCGTCACTTACCAGAATACACTTTTTTCTGATTAAATGCAACACCCAAAATCCAGGTTCTTTGAAAAGATCGCCATAGATATATCTTCTCAATAGACTCTACGTTATCCTAACGATAAGGTCGCGGATGTTTATGGAGTCGGAGTTAGGGTAGCTGTCGGGTCAGGCTCCGCGGTTTGGGTTTTTGCGGCTGCTTCCGTGGCGCGCTCGTATTCCTCTTCGGTCACGGAGGGCGGCCTGAAGGTTGCCGTTGGCGAAAGCGTAGGGGTGGGAAATACCGGAGGATCTTCCACCATACCTAACACAAAATCCAATCCAAACTTATTCACCACCACGATGTCGCCATCTCCCAGGCGGACGTAATACCCACTGCCGACCGGCGTGGCATCGCCTACGTTCAGCGTCTGCTGGGTACCATTGCGCAGCGTGAGGGTGATGACATATTGGGGGTACTTCAATCCAATCAAGGCCGTATCAGGAGGGTCTTCCAAGGTACTGGTGATCTGCAAGGATAAGATTTGAGCCAGCATAGACGTGATCTGCTCGAAGTTGGTGTCTTCTAAAGGCACCACCGGCGCTTCCAGCATCCAGGATTCGTCTTCCTCGTCCCAGGCCATAACAACCTCTTGGCTCTGCTTAGAATCCCGAACCGTGATATTGACAACTTCCTCAGGTTGGATATCGAAAAGATACTCCTGGGGAGGCGAGGTTGGAAATGCCATGGTGGGGTTCGCAGTTGGGTCTACCAGTGGAGTGCGCTGCAAGTAGAAGAACAGGACCAACACCCCTCCTAAAACGATCAATAAAACGCGTGTGTTCTTTCGTAACATTGGCTCTATCCTCGCCTTCGTCGTAATACGTAAACCACGATCCCGGCCACCAGGGTCAGCCCCGGTATCAGGAACACCGATCCGAATAGAAGGAAGCCCATGGTGTATCTTCCAGGAGGCAGCATGATGCGGGGAATGTCGCTCTTGGGAGTTATGTTGATGAGGACTTCCTGAGAAGTCGCCCAGTCAATGCTGTTGATGAGGATGTCGGGATTACCAAAGAAATTATAGTATTGATCCAGGGCAAATTCTGCATCGCCAAACACAACTACCCGGCCTTTGGTGACTAAATCTTCCGCTGCGATAACCAAAGTGACCGGACCCATCACATCTTCCTCTTCGCTGGGTGAATCTTCGTCATTGCCTATATTTTCGGGGTTTTCCCACAATATAGGATTGGTCTCGCCCCAGGCTTGGGGGCCAGTGAAGACGATCTCGGTAGCGAGGACGTTGGTAACCGGCTCCTCACTGAGTTGTAAGGTATGCGCGGTTGGATAAGCAGTCATCAAATTAGACAGCTTCTCGGTAATGGGGTGTCCGGGGTCATATTGACCGGCATAGGCGATGAAGAGATCATCAGAAAATTCATCTACGATCAAATCCTTTCCCAGGATAATCCCCCAATTCTCGGTCAGGTATTCGGCCAGAGGGTCGGCCTCCTCGCCGAAGTCAGTTTTTACAGGCGCTTCGGACATCACCACCAAAGCGCCGCCGCCGGCTACGAAATCAGCCAACATGGCAACTTCAGCCTCGCTCAACTGTTTCTTGGGGCCGGCAATGACGATAACATTAGCATCCACCGGGATACCGCCCTCCACCAACAGATTGAGCGATTTCACAGTGTAATTCTTCCGCTCCAGGGCTGCTTTTGCGCGTGTATAAGCTTGAGCGCCGCTCTGTGTAAGGCTATACTCGTCGTGTCCGGTCAGGAAATACACAATCACATCTTCCTGGCTCATCAAACGGATGATGGCCCCGGTGAGTTCATCCTCGCTGGGGAAGTTTATTTTTTCCTGGCGATCGCCCATAGTTACGACCACAGGGCCATAAAAGGTAATATCATGGAGATTGGTCAGAACCGGATTTTGGTCTGGGTCTATGAACTCAAAGGTGAACATTCCATTGCTTTTGTATTGATAATCTTCAAACAACGTTTGAGCATCATCAATGCTGCTGGAATTTTTACTAGGATCTATCAGTGAAAAGAAACCCATCACAGAGACCGGCTCTGGCAAACCCTCCAGGACCTCTAAGGTCTCGTCGGAGAGGGAACGAATTTTTCTCTCGGTCAAGTCCCAACTTTGGGGGTTATTGATCACCCAATAATTGGCTATTAACAATATCCCCAAGATCGCCAGGGAAAATACCAAAGCGTTGCTGCCATAGCGGGCCTGTCGGCCTGCCAGAAGCTCACGCACCCGGTCAGGGTCCAGGGCTGCAAAAGCGGCCAGACCAATCACCAACAAGCCGAGGCTGATCTGCAATTCACGGGTCACCTCGCCCTGGATGATATATAAACTGACCGACGCAATTGCGGCAACGATTGCGACAACCAGCCCCCATGTTGCATAACGACGCCATTCAGGATTCATCTAACGCCACCTCCGCATTTCAACGATTACCGACCCCAATACGAGGCCGAAGATAGTCACACTCACAAAGAATACCAGGTCTCGGAGATCTACAACACCGCGCATGAAAGTTTCGTAGAAATGCCCGGCAAAGTCAAAAGTCCGAATAATGTTACTCCCCCCCGGGCCTCCAACCTGAGAAAAGATTCCCGTGATCCACCACAGCACCACAAACAAGGGCATGGTGACCAGATAAGAAGCGATCTGGCTGCTGAACATGGCTGATATTGCTACTCCCAGTCCCAGGAAAGCGGAAGTGGTCAAAGCGATGCCCAGATAACCGGCTATCATAAGGCCTTGGTCTATCCCGGGGTCAACCATCCAATTCAGGGTGATGGGATAGATCATAGTCACCAGAGTGACCGTCATCACAAACATGAAGCCGCCCAACCACTTGCCGACCACCAATTCCCAGTCTCTGACCGGGGCGGTAAGCAGCAATTCGATGGTGCCCAGGCGCTGCTCTTCAGAGAGCAGCCGCATGGTGACAGCCGGGCAAGTGAAAACCAGGATGAACATCAAGGGGCCGATGATAGCTTGCACATTGGGGGGTTGTCCTGACATCCCTGGCGAGGCAGCCGCGAAATATACATTCACGTAAAATAGGCCGCCTACGACCAGCAGGATGAAGAACGATACAACATAAGCTGTAGCCGTACTAAAGTAGGTTTTGTATTCTTTTACAGCTATGGTCCAAAGATTTCTCATAACTTAAACTCCGTATTAGCGTAGTCCTCAGTAAAGATTCTGTATGCTACCGCATGGAGGGCGGGGAAGGGTCTTCGCGGGTCAATTCCAAGAAGATGTCTTCCAGGCTCAGGTCATGGGTGTTCATTTCGAGCAATTCAAACCCGGCATTGACCACTGCCCGGGCTACTTCTGGCCGAACTTCAGTCCCGGCGGCTGATTCAAACTCCAAAACGCCGGCGCCAGTCTTGGATACATTCGCCACGCCTTTGACTTTCTTGACCACCTTGTCCAGGCCGTCGTCGTCCCCGCCTACCTTGAGGGACACGCGGGTGCTTCCGGTCAGGTGGGCTTGCAGCCGTTCGGGTGAGTCTTCGGCCACAATGCGGCCGTGGTTGATGATCATCACCCGGTCACAAAGCTGTTGGGCTTCAGTAAGGATATGGGTTGAGAGCATCACAGTGTGCTCCTCGCCAATCTTCCGTATCAACTTACGCACTTCGATGATCTGGGCAGGGTCGAGACCGATGGTCGGCTCATCCAGGATGAGGACCTCCGGTTCGTGTATCAGGGCCTGGGCAATGCCCACTCGCTGGCGCATACCCTTGGACAGATTGCTGATGTAGCCCTCGGCGCGGTTTTCCAAATGCACCATTTCGAGCACATCCTCAACCCTATCGTCCACATCTTCGACCTGGCGCAAATTTCCCATGTACTTCAGGTAATCGAAAACCGTCATATCCGGGTAAAGGGGGACGGTTTCAGGCAGGTAGCCTACCCGCTTGCGCACTTCCAACGAATCGTCCACCACGTCGAATCCGGCAATGGTAACTACGCCATCGGTGGGCGGCATGTAGCCGCACAAGACGCGCATGGTGGTGGTTTTACCAGCGCCGTTGGGGCCCAGGAAGCCCACGATCTCTCCCTGGCTCGCCTGGAAGCTGATGCCATCAATCGCCCGGCGTCGTCCAAAATCTTTTGTTAAATTTTCAACCTGGATCATGCACTGCTCCTAACTAAGAATATTATGTTGGGCGCGAATTGCGCTCTGGTATTTAGCCTAACAAACAACGATAATACAAACCCCAACATTGCATCCATCATTGTCGTCTGGAACCTCTCCACTTTAAAGGACAACAAAAAGCCAGCGACTTACACGGGCGCGTCGCTTGGCTGAATG
>CBDUUP010000127.1:0-10694 GCA_965370435.1 uncultured Anaerolineales bacterium
AGTTTGCCGGATCATCGACGCCACTTGAGCGGCGGGCAAGGCTTCGTCCACCACGAAGGCCAGGTCTTCCAGCACGGGCGGGTGGGAGGGTACGGTTGAGGTGGTGTAGATGGGCGGCACGGCGGCCAGCAGGGTATCCAGATCGAGGATGGCGACCAGCAGAGGGGTCTCCGGCAAGTCGTAGTTGGCCCGCACCAGGGGGTGCAGTTCGCCCAGCACGCCGATTTGCTTATCGCCCAGCAGAACCCGGGCGCTCTTTCAGGGGTGCAGGCTGGGATGCTGGACCGGCTCGTAGCGGAGGTCTTTCAGGTGCAGGCTGCCCAGGGTGGACTCCAGGATGCCTTTCAGGTCGTAGAAATCCATCGCTCCGGCGTCTGCGCCCTGCCAATGGGTGGGGTTGCGAGGCCCGGTCAGCGCGATGACCAGCCGCTGAAGCTCGTCCGGCAGGATGCCCTCCTCCGAGGCCATGAACACCGGCCCCAACTCGAACAGGGCGATCCGTTCCCGGATGCGGGCGTTGCGCTCCACGATCTCCAGGACGCTGACCAGCAGGCTGTGGCGCATCACGTTGCGGTCGGCCACCATAGGGTTGACGATGCCCAGGTAGGGCTTGTCGTCGGGGGCCGCCTCGGCGGGGAGGCGCTTGGCCTCCTGCTCAGGGGAGGTCAGGCGGTAGGTGATGACCTCCTGCAAGCCCAGGTTGACCAGGATATCGCGCACCCGCTCCTCCACTTCCAAGCGGAGGTTGCTGCGCTGGGGCGGCAGGTCGTCGCTCATCCGGGTTTCGGGGATGTTGTCGTAGCCGTAGATTCGGGCGATCTCCTCCATCAGGTCGGCCATGCCGATGACGCCCTCGCCGATGTCCATGCGGTGGTCGGGCGCGGTGACGCGCAGGCTTTCCCCGTCCACCTCCACGGTGAATTCCAGGCGGCGCAGGAAACCGGCCATCTCCTCGGCGGAGAGTTCAATGCCCAGCCAGCGTTTCACGTCGGCGGTGGTGATCTCCACGGTGGGGTCTTCGGGCGGGAGGGGGTATTCGTCCACCAGGCCCTCGGCCAAAACACCGCCTGCCCACTGGCGCATCATCTCCAGGCAGCGGCTCACCCCGCGGGGGGCCATGGCGGGATGTACGCCCCGCGAGAAGCGGTAGGCGGCCTCCGACTCCATTCGCTGGGCGGCCAGGGTCCGGCGGATGTTGATGAAGTTCCAGGCCGCGCCTTCCAGCAGCACGTTGCGGGTGCCTTCATGCACTTCCGACTCTGCGCCGCCCATCACCCCGCCGATGGAGAGGGCCCCCGCGGTGTCGCAGACCAGGACGGTGAAATCGTCCAGTTGGCGGACCTCGCCGTCCAGGGTGGTGATGGTTTCGCCCGGTTCGGCGGTGCGGGTGAGGATGGTGGGCGCTTTGCCCCCGGCCCGCTCGACCAGGATGTCGTAATCGAAGGCGTGCAGGGGTTCGCCGACCTCCAGCATGGCGTAGTTGGTGGCGTCCACGATGTTGTTGATGGGCCGCATCCCGGCCAGACGCAGACGGCGCTGCACCCAATAGGGGCTTGGCCCGACCTGGATGCCTTTGAGCAGTCCCAGCACGAAGCGGGGGTTGAGTTCCGGCTGGCGGATATCCAGGGTCGCCTGCCCTTCGATGGACGGGCCTTCGGCCAGGAAGTCGTAGCTGGGCGGGCGCAGTTCCACTCCGGTCAGGGCGGCCACCTCCCGGGCCACGCCCAGGACGTTGGCGTTCCGGGCGACGTTGGGCAGGATTTTGATATCGAACACCGCGTCGCCCATATAGTCAGCCAGCGGCGCGCCCACCGGAGCCTCGTCGTCCAGGATGATGATGCCCTCGTGCTCGTCGGAGATGCCCAGTTCCTTCTCCGAGCAGGCCATAGAATAGGACTCCACCCCGCGGATCTTGGCCCGTTTGAGGGTCATCAGTTCCTGGCCGGACTTGTGCCCATCGTAGATTCGGGCGCCCTCCCGCGCGTAAGCGACCTTGAGAGGCTTCTCCAACGGGCCTTGGCCCTTGAACTCAAACAGGTTGGACGCGCCGGTGAGCACGCTCTGTTCCCCCTCGCCGTCGTCCAGGCGGCAGAGCACCAGCCGGTCGGCGTTGGGATGGGGCATGACTTCCAATATCGCCCCGACCACGATTTTTTCGGGGTCCCAGGCCAGACCGGAGATTTTGGCCTCGGGGCGTTCTTGTCCATCTTCAGGCATGGGCAGCCCGACGTATTGGACTTCTTCCACCTCAAGACCAGCCATCGTCATCTTGTCCACTAATTCTTCAATAGAGATGTCAATGTCAACGTAATCTTTTATCCAAGATAAGGGTATTTTCATGGGAACGCTCCAAGCGAGAGTTATGCTGTATGATTAGAAAATAGAGAAGAGTGAATAGAGAATAGAGAATAGAGAAGAGTGAATGGTGAATAGAGAATGGAGACTAGAGGTTCGGTCATTGTTATTCGGTAGGGTCTGGCGGAAAATTTGGATCATCGGTGAGGTAAAATTCGGGCGGCTCTTTTATTGAACGGGATGAGCCTGGTTCGTTTGCGCCTTTCTTGCTGCGTTTCAAGTATGCGATGTATCCGTTGATGAGACGAGCTTGCTCGTCTCCTACAGAGACAATTTTCTTGAATAGTTCATCAGGGATGTATTCCAATTCGTGGGCCAAAGAAAGATGACTGATGGTCTCAACCAGTGACCCGCGGGCTATGTAGCAAAAGCGAATGTTTTCCTGATAGTAATATCTTCCGTGTCCTTCTGCGATATTGGCCGGAATACTTTGTGCCGCTCGGCGCAACTGCTGATTCAACCCCCATTTTTCTCCTGAAGGCAACAACGGCAGTACCTCACGATAGATTATTACAGCAAAGTCTTTTGCTTTCCGCCATACGTCGAGTTTTTCTAGTCCTTGAACGCTCATCATTTGTCGAGCTCCATTCACGATTCACCAATCTCTATTATCGATTCACTAATCTCTATTCACGAGTTAAAATTGTTCAAGGAGGCGCAAATCATTGCGCCAGAAATAGCGGATATCTTCTACCTGGTGGCGGAGCATGGTGATGCGCTCTGGCCCCATACCGAAAGCGAAACCAGAATACTCGCGGGGGTCGTAGCCGCCGTTCTTCAAAACGGTAGGATGCACCATACCGCTGCCCAGGATCTCTAACCAGCCGGTGCGCTGGCATATCCGGCAACCCTCTCCGCCGCATATGAAGCACTGAATATCCATCTCCGCGCTGGGTTCAGTGAAAGGGAAATATGAAGCCCGGAAACGGGAGCGGACATCCTGGCCGAACATTCGGCGGGCGAAATCGGCTAAAGTCCCCTTGAGGTCGCCGAAGGTGATGTCTCGCCCCACGGCCAGCCCCTCCACCTGGGTGAACTGCATTTCGGCCCGGGCGGTCACCTGTTCGTAGCGGTAGCACATCCCCGGCAGGATGACGCGGATCGGTTCGGGGTGGTATTGGCGCATGGCGTGGATCTGCCCGGGGGAAGTGTGGGTGCGCAGGAGAACGCCCGGCGCGGTGGTGTGGAAGGTGTCCCACATGTCGCGGGCCGGGTGGTGGGGAGGGATATTGAGCAGTTCAAAGTTGTACTCGTCGGTCTCCACGTCCCGGGCCAGATAAACCTGGAAGCCCATATCGCCGAAGACGCTGTAGATCTTGCGCAGGGTCTGGGTGATGGGATGCAGCCGCCCGCGTGGCAGTTCGCGGCCCGGCAGGGTGACGTCCAGGCCTTCGGTTGCCAGCGAGTGTTGGAGGGCGGCTTCTTTCATGGTCTCAGCGCGCACCTCTAAGGCAGCCTCTAGGGATTTCTTGACCTGGTTGGCGCGCTGTCCCATGGCGGGGCGTTCTTCCTTGCTGAGTTTGCCCAACTGGGTGAAGGAGATCATCAATGGGGAGCTGCGCCCCAGGTGGGCGATCCGCCAGGCGTTGAGGGCCTTTTCATCGCCGGCGCCTTCCAGCGCGGCCAGGGCCTCTTTTTTGATTTGTTCTAGTTTTTCAAGCATGCGTGCCTCCGGGAGTTCAGTGGTCAGTGACCAGTGAGTAGTGGACAGTTGTCAGTAGACAGTCGTCAGTAGACAGTGGATCGAGGGTTCGACCAAGGATATGTCCACGACTATCTATTCTCCATTCACTTACATCTTGTTTCTTCCTTATTCCTAATTGCCAAATTGCCTGATTACCTAATATCAGCGCTTACACACAAAAACCCGTCCCACGTTGGGACGGGCAGGATGAACCCGTGGTACCACCCAAATTGACCGCATAGCGATCCACTCGTTGCACCAACGGCCCCAAGGATCGAGGCGATTGGCTCCTCCGGTAACGCTGAGGCTGCGTCCCAGACTACAGAGTCAGTTGAGCGCAGCAAAGCGGCTGTCGAAAACTGACCGTTCCCCTGGGCGGCTTAAGAGGGAACTTCGGCGGGTTTCTGCCGGGCGGGGGTTCCAGTCTGTGCCCGCGCCTCCCTGGCGGTTTCCACCGGCCTACTTTCCTCTGTCATAGCCTTTGATTGGGTATTCGATTGTGCCCTTATTATGCGCAAAATGGGGATTCTGTCAAGGGGGGTTTTCTAGGTAAGGCGAGAAATGGTCAAGGATATCAAGCCACCCCCTATGAAATGTGAGGTTCTTGAGTACCTTGATAACCTTGAGAGATATTAATTATAGATTCATCGGTTCAAGGTTATCAAGAATATCAAGGTACTCACATATCAAACGGGGATTGTTGAGTACCTTGAAAATAGGATTGACTGATTTGTTTTGCCTTCACCAGGCGTTGCTCTTTAAGAAATCCTCCCAGGCGGTAAGAATAGTACATTCTTTACATCCTTTACATTCTTAACCCATCTTTCTCTCTTTAGTATATTTAATAAAGCATTTAAGGATGTAAAGAAAGTAGAGAAAGTACTTATATTGGGGGGTGCCTGTACATTCTTACTTCCCCTCCCTGGGCGTTTCGTAGTGTATTCGTGTTGAGTCAAGCCAAGATGGTCAACCTGAACACCTTGTTTTTTGACCAAGTTGACCACCTTGACCAGCATTAATAATATAGCACTGTATTTTAATCATTCAAGGTGGTCAAGATGGTCAAGGTGGTCAAGTGTCAGGCGGGGTTCCTTGACCATCTTGATTTCCTGGCAGCGTATGCTCCCTTTGCAATTCGCAACCCGCAATTCTCTCCCTCTCATGCTATAATCTCCAGCGCGCAAGGACGACTCACTGACAATGCGAACTGGCAAACAATGAACTTTCTAATCACCGGGGCAGCAGGATTTCTGGGCGCCGCGCTCTCCAACCGATTGGTCCACGAAGGCCACCAGGTGCGGGCGCTGGACGACCTCTCCGCGGGGAACAAGGAAGCGCTGTCTCCCAGCGTGCTCTTCACCCGCGGCGACGTCAACGACCGCCCCAAGCTGTGGACCCTCATGCAGGACGTGGACTGCGTCTATCACCTGGCGGCCCGGGTGCTGGTATCCGAATCGATCCTCTATCCCCGCGAGTATAACGCCGTCAACGTAGGCGGAACCGTCAGCCTGATGGAGGCCATGCGCGACGTGGGCGTGCGGCGGGTGGTCTTTATCTCTTCGGGGTCGGTCTACGGCGACCAGGGGGAACAGCCCTTGCTGGAGGACGCCCCGCCCAACCCGCACTCGCCCTATGCGGTCTCCAAGCTGGCCGCCGAATTCTACGTGCATACCATCGGCGCGCTGTGGGGGATTGATACGGTTTCCCTGCGGGTGTTCAACGCTTACGGCCCCGGCCAGCATTTACCCGCCTCCCATCCGCCGGTCATCCCCAACTTCTTGAACCAGGCCGTGCGGGGCGGTTCGCTGGTGATTCACGGCGACGGCAACCAGACCCGCGATTATGTCTACGTGGACGACGCGGTGGAGGCGATGGTGGCTTCGGCCACGGCCCCCGGGGTTGACCGCAGCGCCATCAATGTGGGCAGCGGCACGGAGACCAGCGTACGCAACCTGGCCCGCCTGGTGCTAGAGATCACCAACAGCGAAGCCGAAGTGATCTACACCCCCCGCAACGACCCCGGCGTCTCCCGCATGTGCGCTGATCTGACCCGGGCCGGGGATTTATTGGGCTATATGCCCCGCTTCCCCCTGGCCCAGGGCCTGCGCCTGACCCTGGAGAATGATCCACGCTTTCAAAAGAAGAAAACGGCGAGATAAGAGGGGAATGAGGCGCTGATTGTCGCTACGCTTAGACTGAAAAACGCTGATTTTATTTTTCAAGCTATAATGGGGGAGGACAAACTATCACCTACTTCTATTGTGTAGGAGTTTTCTATGTCTAGGACAAACGCTTTTCCCCAACGCCAAGCCCGCTACCTGAGTGTGGCGATCCTTTGCGTTTTGTTTCTGGCTCTGTTAGCCGCCTGTGGGAGCACGCCGACTTTCACCGAACCACCCGCCACTTCGACGCTTGCTCCAATACCATCTGCCACTCCCACCCTGACTCTAACAACGACATTAACACCAACAACAACGCCGACCGCGACGGAAGTGGCAGCGATTCCAGAAGAATTGCTAACCGAACTTGACGAAAGATATGGGGAAGGCAATTGGGGAAAAAGAGAGGTCAATGGCAATTTCTATATTGTGGCTGGCGAGAAAAATGTGGGGGTGTATGTTGAAGGCGAATGGGCGATTCTTCCAGAAAACCAGCCTAGAGTTTGGGAAATTCCCATTGATGCTGAAGTGATGGTAGAAGAAGGGATAACCAGGGTGCGAGGGGCTGGGGATACTTTACTGTGGAAGTGGGATGTGGAAACAAGCCGATGGATTACTGACTTGAGCCGAGTGGATGTTGAGGTGTTTTCTGCTTGGGTTTATCAAGTAGCAGACAGGCAGTTAGGCTCGATTGATGAAGCCAGTCCATTTAGTGATGTTCACGAGGATTTTTATGAACAGTTTTTGGGACCAAGTGAACGCGATGATGCATTTATGGTGGGAGTGATGGCTAATTATGAAGGGCAGGTGATAATAAATGCTGATTATGATTTGGACAGGGCCTTTCGAATCAATGCAGCGAAAGTAAGAAGGGCAGATGGGAGTCAAGCAAGGATTTTTTCTTTAGGTATTGTTAAGGTTAATGGTCAGGTGGCTAGGAGTAATTTGAGAGTTGAAGGAGAGAGCGCTGGAGAAATATTTAGCTCAGAGAGTGTGTTGGAGTTTACTCAATTCGTTTCTAGATTGATGGGTAAAGAGGTGGTTATCATTTTTTTCTGGCCAAAAACTAGCAATTATCATATTATTAGAGGCAGGCCAGGGAATAAAGTGTGGGATGGATATATTTTTGCTAGTAAAGAAGAGGCATTAGCCTTGTTAAACGGAATTTATGAGGGGATGATGCTTCCAGAAGATATACCGGTCTTTGGCTTTTGGGAAGCTACTGATTTTAGTGCCTTGGATGAATAATTACAGCTCTGTTATGTCATACCCACCTCAAACTGGAATACGCGCCATGAGCCAATCCTCGTAGGGGCGCACCGACGTGCGCCCAGGGCGGACTGCGTCCGCCCTACCAGAATATAAAAGACCTCCTGCTAAAATGCAGGAGGTCGTCATTTATTTTTTGGGGGCTATTCCTCAGCCTCCGTTTCCTCATTGGGCGGAGTTTCCTCCGCCGGAGTCTCCTCCGCTTGCTCCAGTTCGATCTCCAATTCCTCTTCCATCGTAATGCGCCCCCGCAGGAAAGCGCCCTCCTCGGTGGAGAAGGAGACGGTCACCACGTCGCCCCAGACCCGGCCAGTGCTGCGGATCTCCACCTTCTGGGCGGTGATGTCCCCCCGCACCGCTCCGGCCACGATCACGGTGTGGGCTTGCAAATGTTCGCAGGTGACTCGTCCGGTTGCGCCCACCACCAACATGCCGTTGAGGGCGATCTCCCCCTCGAAGGCGCCCTCGATGCGCACCCCGCCGCTGCCGCTCAGGCGTCCTTTCCAGGTGGTGCCATCGCCCAGCACAGAGGTGATCCGCTCCACCCCGGTGGGGGTGGGCTGGGTTTGAGATTCGGGTTCGCTGGTTCTACGGAACATAGACTTTTCTGATTACTCCTCAGATTTAGACCCTGCCAGCGCCTCGGGGGAGGGCGCGGCCATGATATTGTACCCCGAATCAACAAAGAGCACCTCCCCGGTGATCCGGGAGGAGAGATCCGAGGCCAGGAAGAGAGCGGCGTCGCCCACGTCTTCGGCGGTCACGTTCTGCCGCAGGGGGGCCAGGTTGGCGAACTCCCGGAGCATGGACTTGAAGCCGGAGACGCCCGCCGCGGCCAGGGTCCGTATCGGCCCGGCAGAGATGGCGTTGACCCGGATCCCCTGGGGGCCGAAGTCGTTGGCCAGGTAGCGGGTGGAGGCTTCCAGGGCGGCTTTGGCGACGCCCATCACGTTGTAATTGGGGGCCACTTTCTCAGAGCCATAGTAGGTGATGGTTATTAAGGAGCCGCCGGGCCGCAAAATCGGCTGGAAGGCCTGGGCCAGGGCGGTGAAGGAGTATACGCTGATATCCATCGCCAGGTGGAAACCGGCTCGGCTGGTGTTGTAGTAATGGCCGGTCAGTTCGTCGCGGTCGGCGAAGCCGATGGCGTGAACCAGGATGTCCACCTCCCCGAAGACCTCTTTGGCTTTGGCGGCCACGCGTTCGATCTGCTCGTCCTCCGCCACGTCACATTCCTCCACAAAGGTGCAGCCGATGGATTCGGCCAGGGGGTCAACCCGCCGCTTGAGTACCTCTCCGGCGTAGCTCAGGCCGATCTTGGCTCCGTGCTCGTGGAAGGCCCGGGTGATGCCCCAGGCGATGGAACGTTTATTGGCGACCCCGAAAACAAGGGCGGTTTTACCTTCTAATAGACTCATGGATGTTCCTCCGGTGATAGATTTTGACAGCTACGTGCAAATTTCTAGCTGCCTGACACTTTTTTTCGATCATCAAACTAAGTGAAATCTAAAAATATTTCACCACGGAGACGCGGAGAACACAGAGAAAAGCTTAAAAACTCTGTGTTCTCTGTGTCTCTGTGGTGAAGTATTTAAGTTTGTTGTGTTTGTAGACATTTGCTTTGAAAAACTGTCAGGTGGCTGGTTCAAATTTAGTTAATCCCGTTCCGGCAACGCAGCCTGGAAATTCCAGGGCATGCTCTTCCAGGGTTCGGGTACATTATTAAAACCCACCCGAGGGCCAGTAGTCACGGCGGAATCGGGGACAGTTTGGCCGGTTTCCAGGAAGACTACGGCATCCGGGGCGCAGAGGTCAGCCTTGTTGAGTCGTCCATCGATCCCCAAAGCCTGGGCCAGCTTGGCGGGGCCGTCAGTCCATTGGGGGCGGGGACGCCCGGCCCGGCGTTGGGCGATGACTTCCATTCCTTCCGTGGGAATCAGGGCGCGCACCAGAACCGCCGCCGGGAAGCTTTCGGCCTCGGTCACGCAGCAGAACAGCCAGTGCATGCCGTAAGTGAAATACACGTAAGCGTGACCCGGCGGTCCGTACATCACCTCAGTGCGGGGGGTGCGCCCCGCTTTGGCGTGGCATCCCAGATCTTCTTCGCCGACGTAGGCCTCGGTCTCGACGATGAGTCCGGCGATCCGCTGCCCTTTCTCCATCCGCACCAGCCGGACACCCAACAGTTCGCGGGTGACATCCAGGGTAGGGCGGTTGAAAAAAGAGCGGGATAAACGGTTCACAGCGGACATTTAGCCCTGGCCATCCATCACGAGGTCCACCATTTCGCTCAAAGTGTGGATGACCGGGCACTCCGCTTCGGGGAAAATGCCCCGCGGGTCAATCAGCACCGGCCGGATACCGGCCCGCTGCGCGCCGATCACGTCGGCGTAGTAATTGTCCCCTACATAAAGGGTTTCCTCAGGCTGCGTTCCCGCCAGTTCCAGAGCGCGCTCAAAGACCCCAGGGTCGGGTTTCCAGGAGTTGACTTCCCCGGCGGAGAGAATAAAATCAACCAGGTCTCGAAGTCCCAGTTCGACGAGGTATTCGTCAAAAGGATTAGTCCGGTTGGAGACCACCGCCAGCCTGAAACCTGCTTCCCGGAGACGCTGTAAAGTAAGGGGCGCATCGGGAGGCACACAGTCCTCGGGTTGGTAATCCTCATCCATATAGCGCTGCATCTGGGGAGTGAGCGCTTCAGCCAGTTCGGGGGAGCAGCCCATAGAACTCAGGTGGCGTCCGGTGTAGTTTTTCCAGAACGTCTCTTCCCGGCCGTAGGCCTCAATATCCGCCCGCAAATCGTCCGAGTTGGCCCAGTAGGCATGCGCCCAGCGCATCGTTTTTTTATGAATGTTCGGCGCCGCGGGAGCGCCCAGGCGGAGAGCCTGATCGGTGAAAAATACGTTGGCGTCCGGGCGGTTGTGGCGTAATGTGCCGTCCAGGTCGAAGAATATGGCGCGAATGCCATTGGGGGAGTGCAAATTGTTCTCCTATAAGAGCAGCTTAGGGGGCTAATTATACCCGCGGATGGGGGAGGAAATAGGTAATTGGTGATTGGGTAACAAGGGATTAGGTGATGAGATAATTAGGGATTGGGCGTAAAAGAAGTTGATGTTTTTTTTACACCAAGTCTCAGTGACTAGAGTCTACACCCTATATGTGGGTCTATTGTGCCCTGACTGTCTTGACGCTATGGGTAAATGGGATATCATTAGAGCGTCAAACCA
>CBDUUP010000128.1:0-10682 GCA_965370435.1 uncultured Anaerolineales bacterium
TGGAGTATTTATGACTCCGCGTAACCAATACGAGAAGGACCTAGTGGAAATATGGGAAAAGACCTTGGGTGTTCATCCCATTGGCATGAAAGACAATTTCTTTGAACTCGGTGGCGACTCATTTGCCGCAGTGGATTTATTCTTGCGAATTAATGATAAGTTTGATTATGACCTGCCAACTATAACTATCATCCAAGCGCCGACAGTGGCGGAAATAGCGAAAATCTTGGAGTCGAAGAATTCAACATCAGAATGGCGTTCATTGGTCGGAATCCAAGTCATGGGGTCAAAACCACCTTTCTTCTGTGTTCATGGATACGGTGGACATATTCTAAAATTTTCATCATTAGCAAAATATTTGGGAAAAGATCAGCCGTTTTATGGCCTGCGCGCAGTTGGTCAGGATGGAAAAAAACCTCTTGATTCCATAGAGAAAATAGCCAACCATTACGTTCAAGAAATTCTGACTATCGAGAAAACAGGGCCTTACTATCTGGGAGGTTACTCGTTCGGCTGCCTGATTGCCTTCGAAATGGCGATTCAACTACACAAGATGGAGCGCCAGGTTGGTGTGATGATTATGATTGATCCAAATAGGCGAATTCTTTCCCCGCAGCCTCAGCGAGTCCTGAAAAAAATGAGAAAAACTCTTATAAAAAAGAATGGATTCGTTGTAGGTAATTTAAAAAATATAAACAGAAAATTCCGAAACTGGGTAAAACAGAGACAAATAACGATAGCCCTGCAAACTGATCGACCAATTCCCAAGCCCCTCCGTACTTTTGCTATTTCCCATGCCAATGTGGGAGCCGGATTGCAATACAAACCCGGTACTTACTCAGGGCGGATCGTCTTTTATCAAACTCATCGCAATATTCAAATTCCTCATTTATTGTGGCAGAAATATACTGGCGAGGGTATTGAAGTGCATGAGATACCAGGCAAGCACAGAGAGACCCTCGATGAACCATTCGTACAAGCATTGGCCGAGAAACTTCAACAAAGCTTACATATGGGTCAAGAGGGGCAGAATCGTAGTAAAGCGTAGTATTTAAACCAGTAATTGTTAAGTGGATTTCGGAAAGTCCTTGAAATTACCGTCATTACAAGCGAAGCGTGGCAGTCTCTTTATAAGAGTGAAATTGCTTCGCCCTTACATGATTAGCGCTGTTACGTTTTTATAAGACCTATCGGAGTCCACTTATTCCTGATCCTAAATTCATCAAAGCCAATCGGGATTAGGGGGGGAGGGAGGTAAACAAGGAAACACGGAAACAGGTAAACAGGGAAAGGGAAACACGTATACAGGTAAACAAGGAAAAACATCCTCCAGCAAGAGTTATCCACCACCGGAGGATGTTTTTCGTAGAGACGACCCGGTGGGTCGTCTCCGGCAGAGCATCCACAACCGCCCAACCCCTAATCACTAATTATCTAATCACCCACCCTCTCATACCTCGGCGGCTTGATCTCCTCCGGGATGGGATTCGTATACGGATTCGCCTCCAGCGCCGCGTCAAACTCCTTCCGAATCGCCTCCAGGTGTTTGGGATCGGTATAAATGTCCATCGCCGCCAACGCCATGATCTTGGCCGCGTGCATCATCCCCTTATGTCCGATAGAGCTTCCCACCGTCGCCACCACGCCCCAGGAATGGGCCGGCGCGCCGGTAGGCCAGCAGGCGGTGGTCAACATGCTCACCGGCGCAGACCAACTCAGATCTCCCACGTCGGTTGAGCCGGTGATTACAAGGCCTTCATCCATAGAAGGGAGGTTGCCGCTGATGAGGGGTAGGTTCAAAACCTCTGGGGAGAGGCCAAAGGCGCTCGCCAGCCCTCCCAGGACGTTTCCTTCGTAGTTATCATTGATCTCTTGGGCGTAGGCGATTTCTTCCTCGGTGAATTCAAGCGGCCCGACTGCCTGCATGGCTTCGTATTGCAGATCTGCCAGGGCGTGGTTGTTGAGCACATTGGAAATGCCCGCGATGAAGATCTCCTCCATTTTGGTCTCCGTCATCATCGCCGCGCCCTCGGCGACCTTGCGCACCCGGTTGGTGACCTCTTCCAATTCTGCCAGCAAGGGCGCACGGATGTAATACCACACCTCCGCATTGGGAGGAACAATGTTGGGCGCTTCCCCGCCGTTGGTGATGACATAATGCATACGCACCTTCTCGGTGACGTGCTCCCGCAGGTAATTGACGCCCACGTTCATCAACTCCACCGCATCCAACGCCGACCGACCCAAATGGGGCGAAGCCCCCGCATGGGCCGACTTGCCGTGGAAGCGGAACTTGAGTTCGTTCACCGCCACCATGCTGCCCTTGGCGGCCATGTTGGCGTACATGGGATGGAAATTGAAGGCCGCATCCAGGTCGTCAAACACACCCGCTCGAGCCATGAATCCTTTCCCGCTGCCCCTCTCTTCCGCCGGGCAGCCGTAATAGCGCACAGTGCCGGGCGTGCCGGTGGACTCCAGCCAGGTCTTTACCGCCGCAGCAGAGGCCATACAGCCGGTGCCCAGCAGGTTATGCCCGCAGCCGTGGCCCGGCGCTCCCTCCACTATAGCTTCCTGAGAAGATTGCCTCTTCTGGGAGAGGCCCGGCAAAGCATCATATTCCCCCGCAAATCCGATAATTGGCTTGCCCTCTCCCCACTCGGCGATGAAGGCAGTGTTCATTTCTGCAACGTCCCAGGTGATCTTGAATCCCTCTCCCTCCAGGAAGTCGGCTTGGAGCTTGGAGGCTTTGAACTCCTGGAAAGCGATCTCTGGATTGGTCCAAATTTCGTCCGCGATGGGGGTAAAACGAGGGGTGTTTTCATCCAGCCAGCTAATGATGTCTTGCTTTTGCATTCATGGTCTCCTTGCGCGTAATGGTGTATTTTGGGATGGGTTCCGACGTTATCCATTGACTCAAAAACTATGACCAATTCACCAACTATCTCTCCTCCGGCAGCCGGTCAAAATTCACATCGCTATACGATACCACAATTTCCGCGGCCTCATCCCCAAAACGCTTGCCAAATTCATCCAGCGCCATTTTCATGGATCGCTCTCCAAGCCTGCCCAACTCAGCATGAACAACCTCGCCCAATGTTTTATAGAGATGCCCCAGATGGTAGGCCCAGGGCATAACTGCCTTGTCGCCCAAGTCCGAGCGTTGTTTCTCCATCCATTGCAGGTTATCCGGGGTCAGGTCGGCCTGGTGAAAGACGAATTCACAACACGGCGCGCCGCCGCTCAAAGCGCCGTTGACTTCGATCTTGAGTTCCGAATTGAATCCGCGAACCAAAGCCTCATCAACCTCCAGACAGTAGAGCCGTCCATAGGGGATCAAGCTCTCCTCCTCCCAGGTAGTATTCCAGGAACAAGAGTGGATCTGGACTTTGGCGTGGGGTGTGGTGTCTGTCATCTCCTGTTTGTGGGAGTCGCCTCCCCGGTCTCGCCACTCGCCATACAGCATAAAACTGCGCATGTCCAGGGCATGTCCGTCAGCCAGCGCTCGGAGCGCCATGCGCCTGCCCCGCTGCTCACCATACCGCCGCACCCCCTGGCGGATCGCACGCTCTCCCTTATCTTGCCCTGCCTGCTGGACCACTTCACGAGCGATCCAGCCAAAGAGCATGGCATGGTGGCGAGAGGTAAAGATATCTTCACCGCGGTCATTATTCATTTGAGTCCCATTTTTTCGAAAATTCGTCCTTGACAAATCATTAAAATTCTGTATAATAATAGTTGATGGACGTCCGGGTGCCCCCCTCACCTGGGCGTCTGTCTTTAACGACGAGTAGGGAGGGGAAAACGTATTTTCCATAGCATAGAAGATTCCATAGCTAGGCAATTATAGTTGCTTTTTGTGTCAGTTCCCTATATAATATATTATGTGACTTTGATAACCTGCATAAGCTCCAAAAATTGCGGGAAACTAGTTATTCTCTCCGTTGGTGAGAGAAAGGAAGGATTTAATGAATGACTCCAATGAAATACCCGATTTCCTGAACCCGGAAATCCCCAGCCCATCCAGAGTTTATGACTATCTACTGGGAGGTCACCACAATTTTCCCTCCGATCGCGCAATAGCCGAACAAGCGTTGGCCGTAGATCCAAACATACGCTTGGCCGCTCATGTCAATCGCGCCTTTCTGCGCCGGGTGGTGAATTATATGTGCGAACAAGGGATTGACCAATTCCTCGATCTCGGCTCCGGCATCCCCACCGCGGGAAATGTCCACGATGTGGCCGGGAAGATCAATCCCAAAGCCAAGGTGGTGTACGTGGACCTTGACCCGGTAGCGGTCAAACACAGCAAATCAATCCTGGTAGACGTACCTGGGGTTACGGCGATCCAGGCTGATGTTCGCCAATCGGAAGACATCCTCAACCATCCAGAAACCCAGCAAATTCTTGATTTCAACCGGCCTATCGGTCTGCTCATGTTGACCGTGCTCCATTACATCCTTGATGATGAAGAAGCCTACGGAATCGTTAACGCATTTAGCGGTCATTTGGCCTCGGGAAGTTTTTTGGCGATCTCCCACGGCTCTACCGAAGCTTTCGAAGGACTTGAATTCTTGACCGAACAATTCAAGGCAGATACGCGAACAAAAGATAAAATTGCCGGGTTTTTCAAGGATTTCAAACTGGTTGAACCGGGGCTTGTGTATGCGCCTCTTTGGCATCCCGAAGGCGAAGAAGACATTTTTCTTAACGAGCCGGAGAAAGGATACAACATGGCAGGAGTCGGACGCAAACCTTAATACGATGTAAGGACAAGAAACCCGTTGAGTGACTCAAGCCAGGCATCACTTCAGGAGAACTTAGAGGCGTATAGTGGTTCCATTGCTGAACGCTGGTATGATGCGCTGCAAAAAACTAGTTTTATTCCTTACAGCCAGGAGGAATCTCAGGAGAAGTTGACCGGACTTACCAGTCAACTTCTCTCCTTGTTTCTGGATGAGCAATTCGATCTCGCTAAAGCCAGGGATATTGGCGCAGAATTAGTGAGGATGAATTACGTCCACCCCACTTGCCTGGGAAAAACGCAATGGGTTCTGGTGGAAGAAATATTGGGGAAAGTGATCTTGCCAGATTCTCTTGAAATGAGAGACCGTTTTGGGAAAATATTACTAGAGCTAACCACTGGTTATGTTGCTCAATTTGAACAAGTCCTTCAACGCCGGCAAGATCAGGCCCGCGCGGCCCTAATTGCCAGCCGCGAGGAAGTCCAAGAAGCATTAGAATCCAGCGAAGAAAGACTTCGCCATTTCATGGAATCTTCCAGAGATGGTATTGCTCTATATGATTCCGAGCTAAATCTCTTAGATTTGAATAATAGTTCCTTGGAGACTTTAAGAGCTGAAAAAGATGAATTGATAGGAAAAAATATGGATGAAATATTCGCCGGAGTTCGAGAATCGGGCCGCTACGAAAAATACCGTGAAGTGATCCAAACCGGAGATCCATTCATCATCGAAGACCACATCCCCAATCTTCCCCATCAAGAGAATGTTTTTAGAGTAACCGCCTTCAAAGTAGGAAATGGTTTAGGCATTATCGCTACCGATATCACCGAGTTGAAGCGTTCTGAGGAGAAGCTGATATCTGCCAACACTCGCTTGCAAGTACTGGCCCGCCAATTGGTCACCGCCCAGGAAGACGAGCGCCATAGGATTGCCAACAACCTTCACGATGAGATTGGTCAGATCATGACCGCCCTCACCCTCGACCTGGACGCTCTGAAAAATCTGATCCCCTCTGGGGATGAATCGCTTCAATCCCGCATCTACGACGCCCTCCGCTTAGTGGATACCAGTATGAAGAGCTTGAGCGAATTGTCAACCAGCCTTCATCCGCCAGCATTGGATAATTCGCCCCTCTCCGAGGTTATTGAAGGGCTGTGTACTAATTTTTCCCACCGCGCCGAACGGAGAGTATTCTTCAACGCGGTCGATGATATCCCCCTCTTACCCGAATCCTACGCAGTTACTTTCTACCGGCTGACCCAGGAAGGTTTAACCAACGTCGCCAAGCATGCGGAATGCAAATCTGTTTGGGTAAATTTTGATTGCGACGAGGAGTCGGTCAGCCTCTCTGTGGAAGATGATGGAGATGGTTTTGATCCCCAAGCGGTGGTGGACGGAAACGGCCTGCAAGGACTTCGCGAACGCTTTGAAACTCTGGGCGGTGAACTTACCGTCGATTCTCGAACCGGCCGCGGCACCCGGCTTACCGGGACATTGAAATTGGATAACCAGGATTGAGAATGGATCAGATACGCGTAATCATCGCCGATGATCATACCCTCGTTCGCCAGGGGATAATCCGTCTCCTGGAGGATGCTGGCGATATTCAGGTTGTCGCTGATACGGATAACGGCATTGACGTTATCGAACTGACCCAAGAGCATCAACCCGATGTGGTCGTGCTGGATGTGTCCATGCCCCGATTGACTGGTCTGGAAACCATCACTCGGCTCAAGAGGCTCGAAAACCCTCCTGAGGTGGTGATGCTATCCATGTATGGTGTTGATACTATAGCCCGGCAGGCTTTGCATAAAGGCGCACGCGGCTTTGTGATGAAGAGGGCTGTAGCTGCTGAATTGCTGGCTGCCATCCGGGCTGCTAATCAGGGAGCCATATACCTTAGCGCTGGAGTATCACAGGCTGTGGGCCTAGAAGTGCCGGATGATTATCCCGATAACCCACTAGAACACCTTTCCCCTCGAGAGCGGGAAGTTGTACAGATGGTCTGCGAGGGGAAATCTTCTCGGGAGATCGCCGAGATCCAGGGGGTTAGCCCCACGACGATTGATAAACAGCGCCGCAGCGCTATGCGTAAATTGGGCGTGACTGATGTTGTAGGTCTGGTACGGGTTAGCATTCAGCATGGCTTGGTCGTCGTCGATGAAGACTGAGTAAATCCGGGTATCTTTGATGGATAGGTATGTGCCCTGCAGGTTATTGTGGGGCTATTTTTGTAGTTCGCGTATGGGTGAATTTTACATTAGGACAGGGATAGATTTACCCATGCGCAATACCCCCTTGATGGTTATAATTTTAACGTAATAAGGTGGTTTCTCACTACAGCCTACGTATACTAGTGCCACCAGTGGAGGGGGGGGTGCTGGTGGCATGCTTTTAAGCCCTTATCGCCATTCCGCTTCAAAAATCCCAACCCTATATTATGAGTTCAAGGATGTCTCTTGAAGTCTGCTATCCTGATCGTGGATGATGAGTGGAACCTTGCAATGACTATAGCCTTAGCGTTTCGTCGAAGGCTTCCCCGACATGTGGGTGTTGATGTTTGCGGCTCGGCTGAAGAGGCCATTGAAATATTATCCAATCGAGCCTTCAAACTCGTGGTCACAGACCTTCGGCTGCCAGGCAAATCAGGGTTGGACTTGCTGAGAGAGATTTCTCGTTGTTCCCCCAAAACCCGCAAGATTTTGATCTCTGCTTATCGTAATGATGCAATTCAATGCCAGGTGGACATGTATGCAGACCGCTATCTGGATAAACCTTTTAACATTTCCGATTTTCTAGCCTGTGTGGAAGAGGTAATGGGTTCCCATTTGAATTGACCCCAGGGGATATTTGGTAGAGCCAGGAGGGTGACGCAATTTTCCCCCTTATCTGATCTAAAGCATTTCCAGGGCTGGCGCCCGCATGACGCTCAGCTCTCCGGCTGCGGCCCCTGCCAGAGTGAGCATCTCTCCAATATCGTCTTCATTGGCGATCACCGTTACCGAGACCCCCAGCGACCGGATGGCCTCCGCCAGAACCGGCGTCCCCTGGGGGCCGTTGAAACTGCCCGCCTCGATGAGAGTCACTACCGGGCGTAAACCAAGACGCACCAGTTGATCCACCGCCAGAGCCACTTCATCCCGCGTATCCGAGGTCACGATGACCACCGTGCTGCCCCGGGGCAGGTGGCGGGCCTGGGAGGTCAACAGCGCGGCGATGGGCATGAATCCTACCGAACGCAGCATGGCCAGCGATTCCAGAATTTTGTTCAACTGCCGCGCCCCGCGGTCGGGAGGCAGGATGTTGAGGGTTTGCCCGCTGCTTACCATCCCCACCGCCCGGTCGAGGCGCAGGTAGTACCGGCACAGCGAGGCGGCGATGGTGGCGGCGTATTCTTCTGTGGAGGGGGGGAGGGCTTTGACCGCCGCTTTGGGGTCCCAGATGGCATCCTCGGCGCTGGTATGGGGGATGTGCGGCAGGCTAAATTGCACCGTCCGAGCCGCATCGATGAACATCCAAACCTCCGCCATCGGGTCGAGTTCAAATTCCTTGACCATCAATTGGTTCCGGCGGGCGGTGGTCCGCCAATGGATGCGGTTATAAGAATCGCCAGGGGCGTATTCGCGCACCCCGGAAGCGTTGGGTGTGACCTGGTGGGTGCGCCGGCGCAGAGCCTCCCCGCCGGGCAGCATCCCCGGCGGGCTGGGGAAGGCCCGCACTTCTACCATCAAAGGATAGACCAGCACCGAAATCTCCTCCTGGATGGTCTCCGAGACTGGGAACAACCCAAAGGGGTCGCCGGAGATCAACTCGGTGGGGCCTAGGGGGAAGATGCCCCGTTGGGTGAGGCGGGTGCGGTTGATGTATGAGCGTCCTTGCTTGCCGCCGATCATCGCCAATACCCGCGAACCCAACGAACCGGGCAGGGTGGTGTGATCCCGGACCTCCAGCCATAAACGGGGGATGCGGGAGGTGTTTTGAATGTCGAAGCGTTCTTCGTAGATCTCCCCCGCCTGAGCGCGGGTTTGCCTTGACCTTCGGGCGAACCGCACCCCGCGCAGGGACAACTTTGCCCAGATCCAATTCCCCACCAGCATCAAGGTCCAGAGGTAGACCATGCGCGAATAAAATCCTTGTCCCGTAACTGCCAAAGCGAGCAGGCTGGCCCCCAACAGGAACAAGACAAACCGCAGGGAAGTCGTCATCCAGCGGCCTCGTGGACTGCGTCCCCGCCGGGAACCGGCACGATCTTTACGATCTCTTCGATCACGCTCTCGGCGGACACGTCCTTCAGACGGGCCGCCGGGCCGAGGATGACCCGGTGCCCCAGGCAGGCCAGGGCCAGGTTCTTGACATCGTCGGGCAGCACGTAGTCCCGGCCTTCGATCGCGGCTCTGGCTTGTCCGGCCCGGTAGAGGCCCAGGCTGCCGCGGGTGCTGGCGCCCAGGTAGACCTCCGGGTGGTGGCGGGTCTGGCGGGTCAGATCTACGGCGTAGCTTTTCACCTCGTCGGAGACGTGGATGGCCTTGACCGCCTTCTGCATCTGCTGGATCTCTTCCAATTCGGCGACTTGCCCCAGGGTCTCCAGAGGATGCTCGTATTGCTGGCTTTCCAGCACCTTGATCTCATCCTCTTTGGAGGGGTAGCCCAATTGGATCCGCAGGAGGAAGCGGTCGAGCTGGGCTTCGGGCAGGGGAAAGGTGCCCTCATATTCGATGGGGTTCTGGGTGCCCAGCACCATGAAGGGCCGGGGCAGCATGTGGGTGATGCCGTCCACCGTGATCTGGGTTTCCTGCATGGCTTCCAGCAGGGCCGCCTGGGTCTTGGGGGTGGCGCGGTTGATCTCGTCGGCCAGCACGATCTGGGCCACCACCGGCCCGGGGCGGAACTCGAACTCCCGGGTGACCTGGTTGAAGATGGACACCCCGGTGACGTCGCTGGGGAGCATGTCGGGGGTGAACTGGAGGCGGCTGAAGCTGAGGCCCAACGAACGGGCCAGACTGCGGGCCAGCATGGTCTTGCCCACGCCGGGCACGTCTTCGATCAGCATGTGGCCTTCGCTGAGCAGGCCGATCACGGTCAGCTCGACGGATTCGCGCTTGCCCACGATCACTTTCTCGATGTTGGCGACCACGCGTTCGGCAAATTCTTTTACTTGGGTCATGGAATTCTCCCGGGGTTTAGGATTGTATGGATCATAGTATGAGGCCGTAATAACGGCGCAATTATATCATCAGACGGGGGGAAGCTAGGGGGGAGGGGAAGGGGGCATGAGCGCATGAGGGCAGGAGTGTTTTTGTGGTTTGGTGGTACGCTTTTATTACTATTTTGGAGGCCAAAAGGTTTGATTTTGGGGGCTGAGGTGAGGGACTCCATTACTTAAATTCCCGTCGATATATAAATAAACCGCAGGGTTGCTGGTTTTCGTAGGGGCGCAGCGCGCTGCGCCCCTATGACTACTACTCGCCCACACACACGTCCTGTCTACAACCGATTGTTCTCGCTTGATCCAATTATGTTCGTGCCGTGGTCTTCATTCGAGGATATAATCCCCAATATGTCATCGTCCAATGCTCGATCTCCCCGCAGACCGTCTCTCCGCCTGCAAGGATACGATTACACCCAACCGGGTGCGTATTTCGTCACCGTCTGCACCTGGCAGAAAGATACGATATTCGGAGATATCGTGGATGGGGAGATGCGGCTGAATGAGTGGGGGCGGATCGTTTGGGATGAATGGCAGCGCACCGAAACCCAGCGGCAAAATGTATCTCTGGACTCTTTCGTCGTCATGCCAAACCACGTTCATGGGATCATCGTTATCAATGCCCCCGTTTTGGTGGGGGGGGCGCGCGGGGGGCCCCCCCCCCCAAACCCCCCCCACCCCCACCCCCCCCCCCCCGGGGGACCCGGGTGTGTGGGGGGCCATGTGCGAGGCCA
>CBDUUP010000129.1:0-10667 GCA_965370435.1 uncultured Anaerolineales bacterium
TTTTGTGGTTTGGTGGCTTTCGCGGGTCTACCTGCTTTATACGCCCCGCCTAACCCCTCGACTCTTTACTTTCTTACTCCTTAGAGATCGTACAATTCGCCGTACTTGGTGCGCAGATAAGTTATGTATGGATCAATTTTCATCGGCCCGCCGGTGACCCGCTCAATAAGCTCATCAGCGGTGAACATGCAGCCAGACTCATAAAGGTTTTTCTGGAGCCAGGTCAGCAGAGTGTCGAATTTCCCCTGTCCAACTTCATCGGGTATTTCAGGATGGGCTTGCAGGGCTTGGTTATAGAATTGTGCGCTGAAAATGTTTCCCAGGGTATACCCCTGGAAAGCGCCGCCAATGACGCCTCCATACCAATGGACATCTTGCAGCGCGCCATCAATATCATCAGGAGCGCGCACGCCCAGGTCAGACTCATAGCGTGCGTGCCAGGCTTCGGGCAAGTCTTTGACCGCCAGGTTCCCCTCCAGTAAAGCCAATTCCAGATCGAAGCGGATCATCACGTGCAGGTTGTAGGTGACCTCGTCAGCGTCAACTCGGATGAGGCTGCGGGCAACCTTATTGATAGCCCGGTAGAAAGTGTCCAACTTGACCGCGCCGAGTTGGTCGGGGAATACCTTCTGGAGCGTGGGATAATAATGCTCCCAGAATCCCCGGCTGCGCCCGACGATATTCTCCCACAATCGAGATTGACTCTCATGCGCTCCCGCCGACGTGCCGCCTGCCAGGGGTGTTCCATCAAACTTCATCTTTACACCTTGTTCGTACATGGCATGACCGGATTCGTGCAGGGTGCTGAACAAAGCGTCGGTCAGAAAGTTCTCGTCCACCCAGGTGGTGATTCGAATGTCTCCCAGCGAGAATTTGGTCATGAAGGGATGGTGGGTTTTATCTTGCCGTCCTCGTTCGAAATCAAAGCCATAATCCTTAATAACATTGAGGCCAAAAGCCAATTGCTTCTCTTCGGGGAAATGAACCCGCAAGCATGAATCGTCTGCTGGCTCTTGCTCAGTGATCGCTTGGACGATAGGGACCAATTGTTCCCGCAATTCAGCGAAGAGCGCTCGCACGGATTTGGCCTTCATACCATAGTCCGCGAAGTCAATCAGCGGGTCGGCAATGTGGTCGTAAGGCGCGAATTGTTCGGCGAATTGGCGGCTCAGGTCGAGCGTCTTTTTCAGATTATCTTCCACCGCAGCGAAATCATTCTCCGGTCTGGCTTTGTGCCATATATCGTAAGAGAGCGCGCTGTGTTGGATGAACTCCGCCATGAGTTCTGATGGGATTTTGGTCGCTCTCTCGTAGTTGCGGCGGGTCACCCGGATGAGGCTGGCTTCATCAGAATCGTAGGGCTGGCCATCCTCATAAGATTGAAGTTCGTCCAGCAATTTCCCGATCTCCGGGCCGGTGAATTTCTCGTGGGCTAACCGCCCCAGGGTTGCCATCTGCCGTCCCCTGGCTGCCGATCCTCCCGGCGGCATGTAGGTTGCCTGATCCCACCCCAGGATTGAGTTGGCCGAATTCAAATCATCGATTTCTAAAAGACGGGTTTTTAATTCATTAAATTTCTCTTCCATTAAATTCTCCTTACGCTGAATAGATGGGGATATTAAATCACTCCGAGAGAGTTTCAAACTCTCCCGGAGTGATTTTACAACATAGTGGGCAAAACCACAACGGCTAGGAGAGAGCCGCTACTGCAACTCGTTGCCCCTCGATTTCATAATTGTGGGTGATGACGATCTCTGGGTCCAAGGAATTGATGACCGAGCAATATTTTTCTTCCGATAGCTCAATGGCGCGGAGTAATTTCTTGGGTTCAACCTCGCCTTTTACTTTGTAGTGTAAATGGAAGCTGGTGAAATTATAAGGCGCTTCCGAAGCTTGCTCTCCGGTGCAGATCACTTCTAATGCCTCCAGGGGTTGTCTTTGTTTCTTTAGGATGGTCACTACGTCATAACTCGAACAAGAAGCCGCCGCCAACAGCAGCAAGTCGGAGGGTTTGAGCCCCGCCCATTCAGGGTCTCTTCCCGACGAACTTCCCACTACGATAGAGTGGCCGTAAGAATCCACTCCCGTCATATAAGTTGATTCGATCCACTTCAAATAAACTGATCCCATTTGTCTTTCTCCATTTCTCATTATTCTTCGTCTATCCCGTACACTCTCGTATCCGGGTAGAAATCTTTCCAACCAAACCAGAACGAAGATGTGCTCTTGATGCGCTCAAGCGTTTTCCCAGCCAGAGGCCCATCCAGCGCGGTCCCGCTCATCCCATCCCATGTCGAACCGGTCTCCAGGTCAACCAGGATGAGGCCATCCGAAGCCTCGAAAGTGAGGGTTTGCCCGTCCAGCGTGCGGTCGAAAACCACGCCCGAAGCGGGGTCAGTATTGAACACCACCAGCACACTCACGTCGCCCACTACATCGTTCACCACCGGCTGCTCACTGAGCACACTGAACGGGTAAGCGACAGCCTCGCCATTGACTTCAACACCGATGACGAATTGCTTGACTCGAAGGCGGTCATCCCGGTAGGTCTCGCCGATGACGCCTGCGCTGTTGGAGTCATAATACCCGTTGTTGATGTAAGGATCTTGGATCCCGTAGTATCCTTTTTGCAGGGCCAGGGTATCCGGATGAGTTGCCTTCCAATCTTCCCAGGTCGTTTGCCAGGAGGGCAGGTATTCCAACTTGGTTCCTTTAAGCGGACCTTCTACGGCCTCGCCTTATAATTGGCTCCAAAGGGTGTCGGTTTGGCGGTCGTACATGACCAATACATTCATAATGAGCTTGCCGCTAACCCCGAAAGTATATTCTTGTCCGTCAATTTCTCGGGAATACACGATTCCCGTGAAGCAAAGCGGTCACCACGTGACCGCGATCTTGCGGCCTCCGACGGTGTCGTTGACAATTTCATGCCTCGATAGATGTCCAATAGAATAGGCCCGCGCATCGCCTTCAAACTCCACGCCGATGACCAACTCTGTGGGCGCGTATTCTTCGTCTGCTTCGTCAGCGCTCAGGAACCGCGGGTTATCAATTGAAGGTATCGCGTCCTTGGGGAGCAAGGTGATAATTTCATAATCTCGATCCACCTGGGTAGCAGGCGAGTTGGAGCTGTCTTCGCTAGTTGATTGGGGTTCGTCTGGGTTCACCAAACCGCTCTCCTGGGTGTCTTGCGTAGATTGGCTGGCCGCGCCGCAAGCGCTCAGGATGACCCCGCTGACAAGAAACAGGGTGAGGAGTTGCATTGATCGTTTCATCGGGTATCTCCATATTGTGTACCATTAAAGTTATTGAGTCTTCCAATTTATTCAATTACCGAGGGCTATTTGTATATTTTCTCTCCAGCCTTGATAGGAACCTTGAGCCGGTTCTCGAAAGGAGGAATGGGGCAGGAGTAGTTCTCGTTATAGGCGCAATAAGGATTATAGGCGTAGTTGAAATCAACGTGAAATTTCCCATTGGCCTGTTCTGCAGGCTCAAGGTAGCGGCCCGCGCCATAGGTTTCCTTTCCAGCCTGGGCGTCTACGAAAGGCAGGAAAAAACCATGCTCATTGGAATAAACGGTGAGTTCAGCCTCATCTCCATTGACCGCGAACTTGAATTTTCCATATCTCAAATAGGTCTGAATATCTCCAGTAGAGGTCTGCATTTGAATTTGCTCTTGTTCATCAAAGGGCTTTATCTCTACCTCATATGTAAAATCGGGATCATCACCAAAATATTTCAATCCCTCGAAATTTGTCTTTTGCTCATGGGTTAGCGGGCTTTGAGGGTGAGAGGCGAAAAAATCGTCTTTCTGCTCTCTAAAATTATTGATAGTTGTCATTCGCTGCTCCTTCAATCCCGAACAAAATTATTGGGATTTTTCGTCTGTATTGACATTTAGACGCTGGTGAAAGTTGCTATCTTACGATAGAGTATTTTTTCAGTGATTCAGTGTTTCAATGTCTTACGCACCAAGGAAAAGCTATTAAAATCAAAACGGACACGCTCATCGCGTGTCCGTAACTTGATTCCCAGATAAATTTACCCGAATAAACCCACCACCCAGGGTACCCCAATATTGAGAAGGATCCCCAGGACAAACAGCTCTCCAGCCCTCCGATTGAAATACATCGCCCATCCAACGTACCACAGCGGCCACACCGTCCACTCTTCGGGCGGTTCGGCGGGTTTAGGCTCCGAGTAAACTTTCCACGCCAGCCGCAATCGAGGCAGCGCCAGCAGAGTCACCAAAACCCACGGGCCGGTGACTTTCAAGACCACCAGTCCGATAATCAGCAGGTAGAAAACAATAAAAAAGATTTTATTCAGCGCTAACGAGAGCGATTCCCCGATCACTACCGGTATGGAGCGCACCCCCACGCCCACATCCGCCTCCCGCTTATCAATGTGCTTGCCGACCAATACCGAAGCCACGATCAAACCGTAAGGCAGGGTGGCCAACAAGGTATTGATACTGAACTCTCCGGTGATGACGTAATAAGTACCGCCGGTCATCAGCGGCCCCCAAACGATCAAGGCCGTCAACTCGCCCAGCCCGATCCGTTTGAGAATGCCGGTGTACCCCAGGCTGAGTACCAACCCGCCTAAGGCGAACACCAAAACCATCGGCCCTCGCACGATGGTCAAGTAGATCATAATTGCGAGGTCTATCAAGTTGAGAACCAGCGCGCCCTTGAGTAACCCATTCGGCGTGGTCAGGCCGCTCAGGATAGGATGAGGACTGTACAGGGCGCGGGGATAGTCTTCCGTGTCCACGCCTTTTTTGGTATCCGTGTAATCGTTAATCAAGTTGTTGGATGCATGAGCCGCGACCAGCCCCACAAAACATAGCAGCCCCAGCCACCAATTCAAGTTGCCCGATTCGGCTGCCAGCAGGATGCCGATCATCGCTGACGTTATCGTCATCGAGAAGACGCAGGCGCGGGAGATCACCATCCAACGGGTTACCCCGTCTGCCAGGTGGAGGTCCGGCACGTTGCATCCGTTGAACGCCATTGCCCATCGTTTGAGCAGCGGCAGAGGATGAGATTTTGTTGCAGTTTGAGAAGTCATTCAGTGGTCACTCCTGGAATAGATTATTATGCTTCGGTATGTTACCATATTCGAGGAATGCTGCCAATACGCCCGGAAGGTGCGAAGCCTCCTGAGCCAGCGGAAGGTGCGAAGCATCCTGAGCCTGTCGAAGGATGCGGCTCTTGGGCCGATCCACGGTTTTAGAAAAAGATGAGCATATTCTTCGTTTCGCAGAAGATTGATAATATTACCCAACCAAGTTAAAGTAATCTGATCGCCCCCGTCCATATATTGTACGCTCTAACTTATTTTACCCCCTCCAAACAACTGACGCCTGCCGGGCCGACGAGGACCCCATGACTCGTCCCCGGCGGCATCTCCAAGCGGTCGCCGGACATCAGATCAACGTATTGCTCGGATGATTTGGGCAGAGTCACCCGCATCATCCCCTTGGTGACGATGATGACCTTGGCCTTAGGAACTGACTGCTCGTCAATATTCTCGCCAGCCTCTCGCGACCACGCTTCTGGAGCGAACCCCTCGCCTTCCAGGGAGGCGCGAAGTTCGGCTTCGGTCGGAGCAGAACTCTCGTAGTGTTTGGTTACTTTCACCATGGTGTATTCGGTAGCAACGGCGTCAACGATTTCGGAATTGTAACCGCCATAGTGTATTGCAATTTAATCAAATGGTTATTTGCCTTGCTTTCTTCTTGGCCGGAGCGAACGGCATTTATTTCCGGAAAGTGCGTATGATGTAGTACACACCGATTGCAATCAAGAACATTGGGAAGATAAAGCTGCCCCAGGAAAGCGAGGTAAAGCCGATGGAAACGCCAATCACCACCAGGATTCCCGCTGGCAGTAAAGCCCACGTCATTCGGCCATGCGAGCTTGGCAGCAGGTAGAGCAGCGCGAACGTTACCCCCAATCCCATGAAAAAGAGTCCTCCGGTGTCGAAATCTGTGGTATTGAAACTGTCCACCACCGATACGCCGCCCAACGTCACCATCACGCCGCCGGGAATGATCGTCCACCAATGATCTCGATTGAAAACATAGACCAACAGGAAGCTCAAGCCGATTCCGCCCAAGATGACTGCTTCGAAAATGTTTTCATAATCCGGGAATATCTCTCCCAGGACAATGGACAGCGCAATGGCAATTAACGAAATGCCCGGAATGATCGCCCACCACTGTGAGCGGAACGAGCGGAAGATGTACAAAAATGCCGCCCCCCCAACGCCCAAGATGGCCGCCCAGAGCCACACCAGCCCGCTTTCGATAATCTCAAGGGTTTGCAGAGCTGCCAGCAGTCCAACTAAAATAAGCAACCCACCAATAACCAGGCGAACGATTCTACGTCTCATAGCTTCTCCTCTATTGTGACTACGTATAAATTCATGTTGAATATACCATAAAAACACCCAATTTGTAGGGACGGGAAACCGTCAACTCACCCGTCCCCAGCCATAGAAAGTCGGCACGAAAAGCGTACGTTCCCCGCGGGTGGTTGCTGCAAGGTCTACGTCATATAGCCTCTCAAGCTCATCCTGGTTTATCAATTCACCCAAGTCCGATCTGATCACCTCCCATTCCAATTCCCTTTCCTCGGGGGAAATTCCGCCCTGCCATTGACCTCCCAGGACGCCGGTTTCCACATCTTGCAGTCCTGCCCCAACCAGCAAGCCCGCCAATTTTCGTCCCATCATTGGGTCTGCGCCTTGAATTCTCAAGGCTTCTCGCTGCCATTCGCCCAGTTTGCTCAGTTCAGCAGGGTGGTCGATTCGACCTCCGTAATCCGGCTCAGCGAAGATCAGGATAGCGCACCCGGGCTGGGTCACCCTCGCCATTTCTTCAATCACCTTCCTCGGCGTCGAAACCCAAAGAAGAAGGAAGTGGCAGAGAGCGATATCGAAAACGTCATCTCCATAAGGCAATTGATGAGCATCCGCCAAAGTTATTCTGGCCGAGGCTGATTGTCGCTGCCCGAATCGTAAACGCGCCTGATCGAGATCAACTCCGTGTATGCTGGCGCTTGAATCCTCCCCCAGCTCATCCAAAAGAGCGCCGGTTCCGCATCCCACATCCAGGATGCGCTTGGCGTTCTCAAGATTAACTTGACGGTAAAGATGCTGCCGTAAATCTTGTGTCCAGCGCGCCTGTTGGCGAAATCGCTCGTGCCACTTTTCAACAGAAAGAGTCATAACGACTTGAATTATACGTCAAAAAAGAATGACGCAATGCGTGGACTGTCCGCGCATCGCGTTTTTTGTTTGGCTAGGCTCTCCCTCCAGTTCGTAATTGAAGTGAGCCACCGCCGAACTGAGTTGAGATAGACTTATCAAGATAACGAAGGCGCTTCGCCAAAACGCAGCAGGGCCTGGAAGATCGCCTCCGTGCCGAACGCCAGCGCCTCAGCCGGGATGCGCTCGTTTTCTCCATGCGCCATGCTGCTGAACCCGAAATCCTCCGGCAGCAGCATGGGGAGGAAACCATAGGTTTGGATCCCAATGCGAGAGAATATACGCGCATCTGTGACCGCGGTCAGCAGCAAGGGAATGGGCTTCCCGGTCGGATCGGCTTCCATCAAGATGTCCGCCAGGGTGGAGAACAAACCCATGTTTGGTTCGGCAGGGCCTGGGTCATAACGCCGTACTTCAATCTCCACATCGTCGCCGATGAGAGCCTTTAATTCTCTGAGCATATCCTCAGGCGTGAAACCAGGCAGCAGGCGTCCATCCAGATCGAAGGTGATTTCGGAGGGGATCACGTTAACTTTCTCACCGCCATTAATGATTGTGACGTTGACCGTGTTGTGGAAAAGAGGCGCAAACACCTTTCCGCCTTCGCCCAGCAAATTGATGATGAAGTCGGTCAACGCTGGCTTGAGCGCTTGCCTCAGAATGAGGCCTGCGGGGAAGGACAGCCCCGCGGCGATCTCTGAGACCATCTGGCGAGCGACCGGCGTGATGTGTACCGGCAGGAGATTTTGGTCTAACGTTTGAAGTATCTGTCCCAATCGAGCCATGATCCCGCCTCGCTGCATCATCGCCCCGTGTCCGCCTGGGCCGCGGATAGTGGCCTTCATCCAGCACATTTGCTTTTCGGCCACCATAATGGGATAAAATCGTTTTCCGGCGATGGACATAGAGAAACCGCCAAACTCACCCAGGGCGTAGCGAACCCCCTCGAATTGTTCGGCGTGCTCTTCAACCATGAATCCCGCCCCCATATCGCCACCCGCCTCTTCGTCCGAAACCAGGTTCAAGATCACGTCGCCGGGCAGGGATGCTCCTTCGACATGCGCTTTCATAAAAGCCGCCATCATCATGGCAACCCCGCCCTTCATGTCCAGCGCGCCCCGCCCCCAAATGTACCCATCCACCAGCTCTCCGCCAAAAGGAGGGTGCTGCCAGTTTTGTCCTTTCGTCGTGACCACATCCACGTGCCCGTAGAGCATCAGCGGGGGAGCGTCCCCCCGGCCCTTCAGCCGAGCCACCAGGTTGGGACGTTTGGGATCGCGAGCGAAGGTTTCGCTATGAATGCCAACCCCGGCCAACGCCTTTGCCGCCCAGTCAATAGCCAGATATTCGTTGCCCGGCGGGTTGGTGGTGTCGAAACGCAGTAAGGTTTGCAGTAGAGATACTGGATCAATTTGTGCCATAATTGTGATTTCCTCAGGGTGAGAACCCGTCCGGTCTGATCGCCAGAGAGACTTGTGCATTTGCCAAGATAATCATATACTTAACCATATTACGACCTGACTGGTTCAAAGGTTTAGGCATACTTTGCATTGAGTATACCAACGGTAAAGCTTTTCAGCGATTCAGTGTTTCATCTTACCACGAGATAATCAATCCAAGAATCATGACCGAAATAAAAACCCAACCCTCCACCTTCCAACAGTTATGGGAAACCATCAAGAGCGATAACGCCGCTTTCTTGGCCCGTCTAACCCCTCTTGCTCCCCCAATGCCGGGATTATATACCTATCCATTCACTCGTCATGGCAAACGAGCCCGCATCCACTTGCGGATAGAAACCCACGGCGCCGGTGTGTTGTTCCTTGACGTAACTGACGTCATCCACCTCAATCCCACCGCGGCAAAAATGGCGAAAATGGCCCTGGATGGATTGAGCCTCCCAGTCGCCCGCGCCAGACTCCGAAGTCAACATCGTCACGTCTCCTGGCCCCAGCTTGAGGCCGATTTGGGGGTCATGTACGAAATGGTTGGGCGTTTGCGCACCCTGGAGGATGGCTGTCCCACTTGTGAGGTCTCTCCCGCCTTGCAGTTTGCGCCGCTGTTCAGTATTCCGGTTAGCGCCCCTTACAAAGCTGACCTGGCCTTGACCTATGGCTGCAACAACCAATGTCTCCACTGTTACAACGAACCCGACCGTTTCGCCATGCCCTCTCTTCTTGCAGAGGATTGGTTCCAGGTGCTGGATAAATTGGCTGCGGTAGGCGTCCCCCATCTCATCCTCACCGGTGGGGAAGCCACCCTTCATCCGGGCCTCCCTGAGATAATTCATTACGCCGATTCCCTGGGCATGGTTGTGGGTTTGAACACCAACGGCCGCAAACTCGCCCACCGGCCCTATATGCAGGAACTTGCTGACGCGGGGCTTAACCACCTGCAGATCACTCTCGGCTCCTGCTACCCCGAAGCCCATAACGCCATGATGGGCGCAGCCTCGTTTCAACAAACTGTGAAGGGGATCGAAAGCGCCCTCTCCACCGAATGTTACGTCATCACCAACACCACCCTCATGCGCGGCAATATGGAATACGCCGAGGAGATTGTATCCTTTCTCTATGACCTCGGGATTCGGACCTTCGCCATGAATGGGATGATCTATTCGGGAGGCGGTTTTGCTCACCCCGACGCCATATCAGAATCCGAGATGCAGCCGCTCCTGGTGCGAGTCCGCGATCAAGCCGAAGCTCTGGGGATGCGTTTCTTGTGGTACACCCCCACGGAGTATTGCCGTCTTTCTCCCCTTGAATTGGAAATTGGGATCAAGCGCTGCAATGCAGGAGAATACTCCCTTTGCGTTGAACCCAACGGGGATGTCTTACCCTGCCAATCCTACTACGTTTCGGCTGGGAACATCCTGCACGATCCCTGGGAGCAAATTTGGACCAGCGAGCTGATGCGCAGCTTCCGTGACCGTGAATTGAACCCTGAACAGACCGGACTGCCGGAGAAATGCTGGACCTGTCCCGACCTACCCCTGTGCGGAGGCGGCTGTCGTATCGAACGCGAAGCCCGACGCGGTGTGAAATCCGCCGACGATATGGGCGGAGGCTGCTCTGGGTGCAGTGGGAAAACAAGCTCCGCCCAGCGAGACAATGCAATTGAATGGATTGAGATGGAAGGCTTCATTCCTCATGGAACTACCGTAAAGACAATCAAGCGCTCTACCGGTAGCAAGCCTCCTGATATCCAAGCAGAAAACGGCGATCAAGGCGGAGATCAACTCCCATAATCGCAATTCAGATGTCATTTTTCCTGCAAACCTATCTAGGATTTTCACAGAACCCGGCGATACGTTTTTGGGCCGCGGTGGGGTTTCTAGCGCTCTTCGCCTGGTTATATTTCCGGTTCACCGGCGGTACGGGGACAGGAAG
>CBDUUP010000130.1:0-10598 GCA_965370435.1 uncultured Anaerolineales bacterium
CGACAAGTGGTCGGAGTGGTCCCCCTCCAAGGAGATGTCCAGCCGCGGACGGTAATTCTCCTGGCAATAGATGACATAGGCGGCGGTGCAGATTTGCACCGCCGCTTTTTCTTATTGGACTGACAGAATTTGGGGTTAGTCGTGGACGGTTAATACTTTACCACGAAGTCACCAAGACACTAAGAAAAAACAAGTACTTTGTGTCTTTGTATCGCAGCGACTAAAGTCGCACAAACATTTACAAAGTCGGCCTTCGCCGACTAAAAGCTATTCTAGTCCGCCGGAGAGCGGACTTCGTAGTTGTTGGTGCGACTTAAGTCGCCTGACTTAAGTCGCTGTGTCGCGCCAAACTGAAATGCATCCGGGATCAATTCAATGATTTCAATCAAACGACAATGCAAGCGATCCCTCCCCAAGCAAAAACCACCCGGCAAGCCCCCGCCAGCCAGGTGGTTTTTGCGGCTTCTGTCCTATTCGTTATTGTCACAATATAGGTGAACGGCCTTGCGCACAAATTCGGCCCCGCCTTCGCGGACCCGCTCGTAATTGGCGGCGAAGCGTGGGTCTGACACCCATCCGTCCGCCAGGCCTCGAAGGAAGCTCACTTCGCAATCGTAGAAATATTTGTTGATATAGGCGTGGTATTCACCGATGGCGGTCTGCACGTCAGAGTCATCCGGGGATGCGTTGGTGTCCTCGCTGACCATGCGGACCGTCAAGCGTCCGCCTTCTTCCTTGATGCTGTCCTTCTGGGCCTGGGAATAGCTGGCCCATTTCTTCTGCGACTGGGCATATTTGGGGGTATCGCCCCACCGTTCTTTGGCTTCTTGGTCATATTGGGTTTCGTCGAAACCTTCAAAGTATTCTTTGGCGGTCATGTTCCATTCTCCTTGGATGGTCAAGATGGTTTGGTCAACGGTGTCGATGAGTTGGTCAAGGCGTTTGGCCCGGTTCTGGAGCGAAGCGCGGTGTTCTTCCAGCGCGCTCAGCAGGTTGAACTCCGGGCGGCTCATGATGAACTGGATGTCCTTCAAGGGCACGTCCAACTCCCGGAAGAACAGGATCTGCTGCAACCGCAGCAGGCTCCCTTGATCGTAATACCGGTAGCCGTTATCGCCGGTATTCGCCGGGTCTAACAGCCCGATCTCATCGTAATACCGCAGCGTGCGGGTGGTCACACCCGCCAGGTCGGCAATTTCCTTGATGGTATAGGGCATGGTTTCACTCATCTGTCCCCTATTTTACACCTTAACGTTACGTTAATGTCAAGAGGGTATAATGGAAATATGAAGGGGAAAGGATGAGGGATGAAAGGAGAAAGAAAGATGAGTGGAAGTTGTGAATGCGCTCTTGCCCAATTTTAATTATTTTCTATTATGCGTTGGCCCAGAGATACCCACATACTGGTAAAATCACTCCTCCCTATGGATATAAAATAACCTGATCTCATCGTCATAATCATACCGCGCGTCGGCTTGGTCAATCAGGAGCTTTTCCATCTCTGGGGGAATATTCGTCGCCCCCAGACCCTCCAATGAACTAGCATTCCATATTACCCAAATCGATTCTTCAGCGCCCAATAGAGCCTTTAATTCATCCACGCCATTTACCTGCACAACCGGCGAGTCAGCCGCTGAAAAATCTAGTTTGTTAAAATAAAATGTCAACTCTTTCCAATCTAACGAAGTCAAGACCGCCGGTGTGAATTGCCCCTCGTTTCGAGATTGAATGAACTCAACCACACCAGACCAATCAGTCTTTTGCTTTTCACCATAATAACTAGCTAATCCAGGCAAATTCGCCGCCAAGTATATTGAAGCTACCATGACCAAAGAAACCAGTACAAATTTGCCGGTTTGTTTTTTCGTAAATTGCACTCCTCTCATCCGTTGGACCGAACCAGCCACCGTAGAACCATAATAAGCAGCGCCTGTAATGAATGTTAGGAAATAGAAGGGATGTGAAAAAATCACTTGTCGGGGATTGAAAAAATACCCGCCCCAATTGTCAATCGCTATCACGCCAATTATGGGAAGAATGGTCAATCCTGCAAAAAGGAAGTTCTCCGCTTTCCAAAACAGGCCCACTAACCCCAACACAGCAAGACCAAGGGACCAATTGAACCGCCCTAGAGATGCCACAAACACCCAAAGAGCATCCAAGAAAGGCACATAGAGAAGCCTCTCTTGGCCTATGTCAACAGGTTTGGCCCATAACACCCAGGGTAAAAACCCTAGGATGACTAAAATCGAAATCAAACCGAAAGGCCCTAATAAATTTCGAGCGCTTTCAACCCAGGGGGTTGCATTTCGAGCTTTCTCCCAAACAACCAATCCCAAAATATATCCACCCTGGATAACTAAGACCAATCCAAAAAAGTAGTGGTTATAAAGCCCGGCAAGACCTACCATTCCCCATAAACCCCAGTAACGCCACGTTCGATGAGCAACTGTGCGCAAAAATAACCAAGTCGAAATCAAGCTCAACAAAACCGTGAGCGAATAAAACCTCACTTCTTGCGAATACGCAATATGATAGGGAGACACACTCAACACAAAGGCGCTGGCTATCCCCACCCGGTGGTCATAAACCTCTGCCCCCAGCTTATAGAGCATAAACACACTTAAAACCCCATAGAAAAAATAAGGTAACCTTAATTGGAATTCATCTTGAAAACCGGTTATCTTCTGGTAGAAGTGCAAGATCACGTAATCCAAGGGCGTGGCAGCCGCGTGCTCCTTCACCCCTTCAAAAACTGCGTTAAGATCCTCGCTTACCGCCACTTGGGTATGCCCAATTTCGTCAATCCAGAAATTTTCAGTTCCCAGTCCAAACCAACGCAGCCCCGCTGCCAGCATAAGAACCAGGATTAAAGCCAGATTGGGACGCAAACTAATCTTCTTCTCCATAATCAATACACTTTTCTCAACCTCGCACTGTATGTTTTCTCGGTTCCAATGATAAGCAGAAGCAAATTATAATCTATAGAACAACCCCAACAGAAATAAGATGATCAGTCACATCTGCAATAAAAAAAATGAAATGCCATATCCGAGTTCCCCGGCAGACTCCCTCTTACAACATGGATGATATATAAAGCAAGAAACCGCTCAACATGATCTGTTGGCGGTTCCTGAGGTACTAGTAGCGGGGCCAGGACTCGAACCTGGGACCTTCGGGTTATGAGCCCGACGAGCTGCCACTGCTCCACCCCGCGTTGTTTTAGGGGGGCATTATAGCACGCTGGTTATATCAAGTCAAGGAACATATCCGAACAACCAGGCCATCCACACCGTCCAATTGCTGACTCGGGGCGCAGATTCTTGGGGCGCGGGGGTGGGGGGTGGGATGTCCCCGGTCGGGGTCATGAGGATGACGATAGTATCTCCTTCACGCCCTTCCCCGTCCCCAAGAGCGTCTCCAATGACCGGATCTGGCGAAGTCGCCTCAGCAATCTGAGTCTCCAGAGCCTCTTGGGTTGCCATTTGGTCGGTGGCTTGAACGGCAATTTGTTTCAGCCGAACATCTTGCTGCTGTCGTTCTGCCATGCGGCGGTTGAAATCCATCACCAGCAAAACCAAAACTATCAACCCCAAGACCACGAATATCCGTTTTCCTTGAGCGATGATGTTTTCCATAATTCCATCTTACCGCAACCATGCAGCTTGCGCAAGTAAAAAAGTACCCCGTATAATACGGGGTATTTGTGCCGAAGGTGGGAGTTGAACCCACATGGGCCGAAGCCCACTACGCCCTGAACGTAGCGCGTCTGCCAATTCCGCCACTTCGGCAAGCAGGGGTAATTTTACCCTGAATATAGCCTATGTCAAGCAACCAATTAAAATTTGAGCGTGGAAGAGATGTCAGGGAGACCGGCAACCTCCCGCAGGTTTGCCTTAAAGCGGCCGTTTCAAGATAAATTCGGACTTTATAGCGCATTTCACTCTGAGAGACCACTTGCGGGAGGTTTAAAGAGCAACCCATGCATGCACACATTGGCACGGAGATTGCAATTGTAAGGTTACTTCCGCCATGCTATAATCACGGGCGAGGACGCGTAACTATGCAATTTCTGCAAAAAATCTTTCATTTGCTGACCGTCGAACAGGGAGGCATTCTTGCCTACTATTTAGTCTTGTCCTTTGCGGTGATCGCCGCCCTGCAGCAGGCTATAACCCATTGGCGCAGCAGCGAATTTCCCCAGGCCCGCCGGATGGTGGTCGGTTTATTCCTGCTGTTGGGAATCCGCCTGACTCTATCCCTGATCTCGCTTTTCGCCCTTAATAATTCCACCAACCCCGACCTGCTCCTGCCGCCGATTGACCGCGCCGCCGCTCTCCTGGACCTGATCCTTATCGTTTGGCTGTGGGCTTTCCCAGAACGTTTGCAGATGGCCGATACCGCTACCTGGCTTTTGGCTATCTTCGCCGTGGTTATGGGGGTGATCAGCCTGTTGATCTGGAGATCCCAGGGAACCGGAAGCTATTTCAACGATAGCTGGATGGAAATTTTCTGGCAGATCATTCCCATCATTGTCGCTGTCGCAGGACAAGCAGCGCTGTACGCCCGGAGGCCGAACGGTTGGGGAACCGGGTTTGTGATGCTGCTCATCTTGTCAGGAGGCCATCTCCTGCAGATCATTTCCAACTCGCTGCTCCCTGAATTCACCAGCAACTATCCTGGCGCGGTTCGGTTAGCCCAGATGGCCTCTTACTCCCTGCTCTACACCTTACCGCAGCGCTTTGCCGAGACTATCGTCCCGCGCAGCGCCACCGTCAGCACCGGCCAAGAACCTTTCGAAGAGCGCCGCCGCTACAGCACGAATCCCCAGGCTTTCCAAAGATTCTTGCGTCTGGCAAGCATCCGCGAGCCGGTCCAATTTTGCCAATCCCTCACCCACCTGATCGCCCAAGCCATGCTCAGCGACATTTGCCTGCTGCTCACTCCCCCGGACGCCAACGGAGATATGGTGATTCAGTGTGGATACGACCTGATCCGGGAGGAATCGATAACCGGAGGACCCATAGGCAAACATCTGGTTCCGGTGCTCTCGACCGCCTTGCAGCAGGGAAGAGCCTTGCGGCTGCCTGCCAGCAGCACCTCCCCCGATCTGGCGGGATTCAAAAAACTTCTGGCCCTGAAAGAACCGGGACACCTCTTGGCGGTCCCCATCGCTCTAGCCAAAGGCAATCCCATTGCCGCGGTTGTCCTTCTCTCGCCCCATTCGGATAGGTCCTGGACCACCGACGACCAGGCCTATCTCGCCGACGCCTCCGAAGCCCTGGCCAACATCATCATCCAAATGGCCCAACCCGGGCAGGCTCCGGCCGGACAAGAAGACATGGCAGCCGAACTAGAAAGCCTCCGGCGGCAAGTTGCCGAAGCCCCGCCCCAGGGCGAAGGCCTGCAAGCCCAACTGCCCCAAATTGAGCAATTCCTGCGGGAGCGAGAAGAACTCCAAGAACGCATTGACACTACCGAACAGTTCCTGGCCCAGGAACAAAGCCGCGCCGAAAGCCTGGCCGCCTTGCTGATCACCCAGGATGAAACCGAGGAAATCATCAATCAACTGCGGGCAGAAAATGATGATTTGCAGCAAGCCTTGTTAGCTATGCGCGACGCTGAACCGGTCAAATCCGACGACTCGGTCGAGTCTGGCGACTCGGTCGAGTCTGGTGACTCGGAAGAGACCCGCAAAGTCGCAGCCCAACTCCGCCTGGCTTTGAATGAAATAATCGAACTCAATAAGGCTTTGGTAGAGTCTGGCACGCGGCTCCGGGAACTGGAAGCCCAGCCCCCCCAAATTGCCCCCGCCCAAGGCCCCACCGCCGAACAAGAGGAAGTGATGGCCTCCATCGCCCAGGAACTTCGCCAACCGATGTCTTCCATCACCGGGTACACAGAACTGCTCCTGGGTGAATCGGTCGGCATCCTGGGCGCGCTCCAGCGCAAATTCCTCGAGCGGGTCAAGGTATCCACCGAAAGGATGCAATCTCTGATAGATGACCTCATCCAAACCTTGTCCCTGGAGGGCGGCGATGTCTCCCTCAACCGGCGGAAGATTGACCTGAACGGTGTAATTGACGACGCCATAACCTACACCAGCGCCCAACTGCGAGAGAAAAACATCTCCCTGCGCGTCGACATGCCCCTCCAACTCCCTCTGATCGAGGCTGATAAAGACGCCATCCATCAGATCATCATCCACCTGCTGCAAAATGCTGGAGCCGCCTCTCCAGTGGAAGGCAGGATCATCCTGCGGGCTGCCACCGAAAGCGACGAAGGCCAGGAAGATTTCGTCCTCATGCAAATAACCGATTCGGGAGGCGGTATCCCAAAAGAGGAGATCGCCCGGGTCTTCTCGCGGCTCTACCGGGCCGACAACCCCCTGATCCAGGGAGTGGGAGATACCGGCGTTGGACTGTCAATCGCCAAAACTTTGGTGGAAGCCCACGGCGGGCGCATCTGGGTGGACAGCGACATGGGCCAGGGGGCAACCTTCAGCATCTTATTGCCAACAACCGGCAATAACGCCAGCGGAAACCGAGAAGGGCAATCGGGATGAACGAGAACCGCCGCCAGGCGCTATTAGGCATCCTGGTTGCCGTGCTCTCTTGTCTGGCCCTCTTTGGAGCGCTGTCCCTGGCATTCTCAGAAGGCGGCGGTACGGGGATCGCCAGGCCCATTATTTTCCCCAGCTCAACAACCGGGGCTATCGTCTTCACCTTGGCCCCGCCATTCACACTTTCCCCGCAACTTACCCCCACTCAATACGCAAGTCTCACCCCCATACCCACCAGCGCCAACTGCCCTCCGCCCCTGGGATGGGTGAACGTCCCTGTCCAGCAAGGAGACACGCTCGAATCGCTGGCCCTCACCTACCATACAACCCCTTCCGCCCTGTCCGCGGCCAACTGCCTGGTCAGTCTCAGCCTAATTCCGGGTTCCTTCCTTTACGTGCCCGCGATACCGACAGCTACGTTCACGCCCCTGTCCAATACCTGCGGGCCGCCTCCCTCCTGGATTTTATACACCGTGCAGCCGGGCGACAATCTTTTCAGGTTGAGTCTGGCTTTCGGGGTTTCGGTTGCCGAACTTCAGTTTGCCAATTGCATTGCGGACGCCTCCGAACTCTACGCCGGTCAGCAAATCTACGTGCCCAACGTCGCCACCCGCACGCCGCCTCCTTCGATCACCGTCACCCCCTCCAAGACCTCTCCACCCAAGACTTCCACCCCCTCGGGAACCCCTACGCCCACACCCACCGCCAGCGATACCCCTGTCGCCAGCGACACGCCCACACCCACACCGACCCAAACCGAGACGCCAACCCCCACCGATACACCCACACCCACTTCCACGCCAACCCCCACCGCGACCCCAACGGATACACCAACCCCATAACCATGTCCATTCGCAGATGGCTTTTCCTGATTGGTTTTGTTGTGCTATTACCGGCCTGCAATTATCCTGGGTATGCGAACCAGGGGTATGCCCCTCCGGAGCCTCCGTTGGTAACGGCAGGCCTAAACGCAACCCCCACAGCTACGCCTTTCATGCCGGCTGCTTCCACGGCAATTGAGAATCCGGTCATCTATTCTTCAACCCAAACGGCCGCGCCGGATGAACCCTGGGGAACCTATCCGGGGCCAACCATCTGGCCGCCTCTGCCTATCCCGCCCCCGGTTGGAATCCTCCCCCAGCCCAGCGGGCAGACCACCATCTTACTCATGGGTTCCGACCAACGGCCTTACGATGGGGGCTTCCGCACCGACGTGAATTTGCTGCTCACCATTAACACCGAGCAGGGTATCGTCAGCTTGACCTCCTTCCCCCGCGACCTCTACGTCTACATCCCCGGCTGGACCATGGAACGGATCAACACCGCCCAGATCCATGGCGGGTTTCCCGCCAGCGCCCTGACCTTTGAATACAACTTCGGGGTCCGGCCCGACCATTGGGCTCTGATCAATTTCACCGGATTTCAAAATATAATCAATGCTCTGGGCGGGATTTACGTTGACGTGGCCTGGCCGCTCACCGACCATCGCGACGGCTACGGTCAATACAGCGTCCCGGCGGGGAGCGTTTACATGGATGGCGAGACCGCGCTCTGGTACGTGCGTTCCCGGGGCACCTCTAACGATTTTGACCGCACCCGTCGCCAGCAAGAAGTCTTGCAAGCGATCTTCTTCCGGGGATTGAGCTTGGATGGGATCCAAAGAGCGCCGGAGCTATATGAGCAGTTCATCCATGCGGTGCAAACCGACCTAACCCTGGGCGACATCCTGCCGCTGCTGCCCATCGCGGCCCAATTCACCGACACCAGCCGCATCCACCGGTACGCCATCAGCGTCGCTCAAATCACCCCCTGGGTCAACCCCAATACCGGCGCTCAAGTCCTGCTGCCCAACCGCGAGCTGATCCTGGAGATCATGTACCAGGCGCTCAACATTCAATGAGAAACCAAAAACTCTGGCTTGCCCTCCTCCTGATCTTGATACTGGCAGGCTGCAACCTGCCAATATCGCCAACCTCCACGCCGGGCCTTTCCATACTGCCGACCGCGCTATGGGTGGACACCCTCACTCCCCTCCCCACCGATCCTAACACCCCCACCATCACCTTCACTCCCACAATAACGCCCACGCCAACAATCACACCCACCGCCACCCTCACCCCGTGGCCCCCGCCGATTTTCGGCGGGGATCATACGCCCGCCACGCCCCTCCCCTCGCCTTATCCGGTGATGGGTAGCGAGGACACCATCAACATCCTCCTCATGGGGTCGGACAGCCGGGGAAGCGGCGTCTTCCGCACCGACACCCTCATCATCGTCTCAATCCAGCCGGAAAACAATGTTGTCACCCTCATTTCGGTCCCCCGCGACCTCTGGGTCTACATCCCCGGCTGGACCATGCAGCGGATCAACGCGGCCTACGCCCACGGCCAAGCGGGTCATTACATCGGCGGCGGTCCGAACTTGCTCAAAGATACCATCCTCTACAACCTGGGCATCAGCATAAACTATTACGCCATGATTGATTTCGAAGGCTTTCGCCAAGTCGTGGACACCCTGGGCGGAGTCGAGATCCCCATGGCCTGCTCCTTCACCGATTGGCATATCATTGACCCTGAGGAAGACCCTCAAGACGAAGAGAATTGGGAACTATACACCGTCGGCCCTGGGCTGGTCCACTTGGACGGTGAAGAGGCCTTGTGGTACGCCCGCTCGCGGATGAAGTCCAGCGATTTCGACCGGGGGCGGCGGCAGCAGGAGATCATCCGGGCTGTGTACGCCAAAGGGATGCAGTTGAACGTCATCCCCCGGATCCCCGAACTCTACCTAGAGCTAAGTGATGCTTTTTTCACCGACCTCACCTTGGTGGAATTGCTGCAGATGACCCCTATGGCTGTTGAATTGGGCGGCGCACGAATCCGCAGTTATTACGTCAACACCGATGTGGTCAACGGATGGCGCACCCCCGGCGGGGCCAGCGTGCTGGTACCTGAAAGGGAGCTTCTCATCGCCATGCTCCAAGAAGCCATGTCGCCCCCGGATGACGATGAAGCCCTCCATTTGGAGATCCTGATAGAAATTTGGAACGGCACCTACCACGGTAATTGGGACGTATTGGCCGCCGAGCGCTTGAATTACGCCGGCTACCTCACCCAACTGGCCCTGGCTGACCGCCGGAATTACAGCCAAACCCTGCTTTACGATTTCACCCTCAACCAGGACCCTCAACAGGCCGCCGCGCTGCTGACCCTCCTCAGGCTTCCCGAATCCAGCCTGGTCAGCCAACCCACCCCCGGAAGTCCAGTCCAATATCGCTTGATCCTGGGCGAGGATTACAAACCCTGTTTCAATCCCGCCAACATAGACCGGTAAGTTTCCCGTTCAAGACTATCTTGAAACCGCAAGGGGTTTGAAACGCATATATACTGGACAGAACTCTCCAAAAATGCCATAATTAACTTATGACTTTATGTACCATTGACCGGGGAATGGTTCCACGAGACCTCGGTATGTTGGCCTTTAACAAGGACGACCCAGTATGAGCGAACCGAAACGGAAACCCTCAAAAACAAAAACTCCCGCTCAGCCAGAAAAGCGACTTGAAAAGCTGGAGAACAAACTCCAGGAGAGCGAAGCGCGCTACCAGGCTCTGTTTGAAAACACCAATGATGCAATCGTCATCATCAGCCTGGAGGGGAAAAACCTGGATGTCAACCAGCGTTGTGTTGAATTATTCGGTTATACAAAAAAAGAGTTTATCGGAAAGCCGACCCATAAGTTCTCGGCAAAGGGGGAGGCTTCTGAGACCAAAAAACAATTGGCCCGTTTGTTAGCCGGGGAAAAGCTGCCCCTCTACGAGCGGACTTTCCGTCGAAAGGATGGGACCACATTTTCCGGGGAAATCAATATCTCATTAGTACGAGACAATGATGGTAACCCACTCTATTTCCAAAGCGCGTTGCGCGACATCACCGAACGGAAAGAGGCTGAGGATCATATAAAAGATTCAGAAGAAAGCTATCGAAATATATTTGAACTAGCTCCAGACGGCATCATAACCTTGAATATCAAGGGGACG
>CBDUUP010000131.1:0-10595 GCA_965370435.1 uncultured Anaerolineales bacterium
CATCCTGCGGCTGATGCATGCCGAGGAATCGGTGCTGGCGTTTCTGGGGATCTCGCTGTGGCACATGTATAATGTGCATATTGCGCCGGGGCGCTTCCCGGTGCAGTGGACGTTCTGGAACGGCCGGATCAACAAAGACCATCAGATTGAGGAGCACTATCTGGAATACCGGCGCCAGGTTGCCGAGGGTGTGGCGGAAAGCGAAGAGCAAAAACTGCTGGGCCGGCCGGGTTCAGTCGCTGAGGTCAAGGTCAAACGTTCGGCCCTGGAGGCCTGGATTGTGTGCGCAGCGGTGTTTATGGTTGCCGCCGGTGTCAGCGGCGCGGGCCATGAGGGTGACCTCGCCGGGCTGCTTGAATTCTAGATTCACCCGCCAGGAGGTCCAGCCGTATTTCCCTGTGGGTGGCGTTAATATTGCGGGAATCCAATTCCGCCCCCCGTCGGGACTGACGGCCATCTCTGCGATGGCTCCTTGCCCGCTCCAGGCGATGCCGCTGACCTCGACCGCGCCGGGGATGAGGGTCATGCCATCCTGGTGGCTGAGGATCAGGGAGCGCACGCGCATAAGTTGGACTGGTGCGCCCTCCGGTAGTTCCTGCGATTCAACGTAAACGTAATCGTCGCGTTGGAAAAATCCCTCGAAGGGCGTCGTAATTAGGCTGATCTCATTCAACCATTTGACGGAGGCCATGCCATACCATTCGGGGACCACCAGGCGAAGCGGGTAGCCGTGGTCGGGGGGGAGCGGTTCGCCGTTCATCGCCCAGGCGAGGAGTACGTCGGGGTTGTACGCCATTTCCAGGGGCAGGCTGCGGGCGTAGGCGGCGGTCTCGCCGGTGCGCACCTTGCCCTGATCGGCCCCGGTGAATCGTACTTCTACAGCTTCAGGCTGCGGCCCGGCCAGAGCCAAGACCTCGCCCAGCGGGATGCCGGTGAACTGGGCCTGCGCCACCGCGCCCAGGTCCCAGGTCGTGCCTTTGATGGGCGGATCGAGAGTGGTGCGGCCGTTTCCGGCGCATTCCAGAAGGATGGTCTTCGTGCGATTAGGCAGCGCTTGGAGCGCCTCCAGGGTGAAGGTCTGTGGGGAGTTGACCGCGCCATTGACCTGTAAGCTCCAGGAGTCGGCATCCAGGGAGGGGACATCGAAGTGGTTGCGGACGTAAAACTGGGGATTGGGGGTGAGCGGCTCACGCAGGGCCTGGGGAGGCGTCTCCGCGTTGAAAGGCCGTTCGCTGACGGGGATCAATTGGGGTTGGGGATCATTCATTGAGGGGCGGGTCTCCTCCGGGGAGAGTTGTGGGGGTGGTTATAAAAAATTAGACCCAACTTGCGGGTCTAATCTTACGGTTGTTTTTAATAGAGACCGGACGCTCAATCTCTTTGACAACACATGAATACACACGAAAGTGAACGGGTGTATTTCATTTTTTGGGTACTCAGCGACTAAAGTCGCACCAACAACTACGAAGTCCGCCCTTCGGCGGACTGAAACCGCTTTTAGTCGGCGAAGGCCGACTTTGCAAATGTTCGTGCGACTTTAGTCGCTCAGCGCCCCAAAGCTGAAATGCACCTTTATCATTTTGGTCACAATCAGGTGTACAATAGGCATGGCAGCATAAATTACAGTAAGAATTGTAGTTAGGCCGCTGAAAGAATTCAGCGAAAGGATCCCGATGACCCACCGTAGATCTTTCAGAATGTCAATCTTCCTCCTCATTAGTATCCTTCTATCGTCTTGCATGACGTTCTTTGGCGGGAGGAGGCCCGGCGAAATGATGCCCGGCTGGTCTTCTACACCTTCGGACCTTACGCCTGCGCCCACCGCTACGCCGGGCGGCCCGGTCACGGTGAGCTACAGCCAGGATGTCCAGCCCATCCTCGACCGTGAATGTGTGAGATGCCACGGCGGCCGGTCTGGCTTGTTCATGGACAGCTACGATAACCTTATGGATGGGAATATCATTGTCCCCGGAGACCCAGAGGCAAGCGAGTTGGTGATGAGTATCCAAGAATCGAGCCAATCCATCATGCCGCCGGGCTCGGACGGTTTGTCAGCCTCGGAGATTGATCTAATTGTTACCTGGATTGCGGAGGGCTGTCCTAATAACTGAGGCCATTGGGGTTATCAATGGACTGTTTCTTTTCCGCCTGTGGGGGTTTCTACAATTCATCTCTCACTTGAAGAATATCCTCCCCATTGAGCTTGGAGAAGTAATTGTCTTCAGTCCCGTTGCGAGGCGGTGAATACCGTGTCCGTTCCAGCGCGCTTAGTCGGGTAATTGCACTACAGCCAGGAGAGCGGCATCAGGACTGATTACGCGGCTGGTATGGCCTTTGCCTGTTGTGTCCTCCAGCAGGGTGACGCTCCCTGGCCCGAAGCGGCGGACCTCGCCGTCGCTGACTTCAGCCTCGATCTCACCGGAGAGATAGAACATGATCTGTCGCTGCGGCGTTGGATGCCAATCCCCGTGCCAACCCGGTGGAGCGGAGATATAACCATATTGTGCCGCCGGGCTGAATGATGAAACATTTATTGGTGGCGCTGGGGGAGCGAAGTCAGCTTGCACGAGTTCGACTTCCACATCCTCAAAATGAGATTCGCCATCTGAATCAGTGTAAATACGAGTGTATTTCATACGTCCATACTCCTATTGGCTAGAGAAACGATGAGTAGCATTCTTTGGATTCTACTGGAACTTGACTATTTCGCGCCAGGAAACCGAGGTTGATTTTAGAATTTTCCATCCTCCTCGTTCATCATCCCAAAAGCAACCTCGAAGATGAACTCCAGGTTAGATTTGGAGGATGTTTTACCTTCTGAGCCGTAGGCGGGGTGTGAGTGACTGCTCGAAACGTCAAGCGCCTGGAATTCCCATAAGGAGCGCATCGCTGATTTCTTCCCGGAGAAGCCTTGTCCGCTGTAGCTATTTGATTGACAGCGACTTTGCATCACCAACTTATTGTTGGATGATCTGTTTATGGTCAGGGCAGTGGGATTGAGACCTCGCCCACATCAATAATTAGGGGCAGATCAGCATTCTGGGGAATCTCAACGGTTACATACTCATCGCCGCTGACAAGTAATGGCGTCATGCCAAACGAATTCTCAAGAAGTTGAACGGCGATCACGTAGCTGCCTGGATCCAGACTGTCAAGTAGAAAAACGAAAGCGCCATCTGAGGGGATAGGATACTTCGTAAGTTCCGAGTTGTAGAACATTCGCCCTTTCTCATCTGTTCTACCACTTAATTGGCCATCGAGTGGTAGGAACACAAGTTGAAGGTATGAGTCGTCTGCAAGGTGAGATTGTGCTTCTTCTAAGTTGGTGATTACACCCTTGATGGTAATTCCCGCGGGTTCCAACGTGAGTGTAGACTTAGGGGGTGATGTGGCAGAAACGGGATTCACCAAGCTGCAAGCCAGAGATGCAATAGCCAACAAGATCACCGCTAGAATTGAAGGTGTGAGTCTTGGTTGTAGAGACATAGCCGATCCTCCTTGTTTACTGGCAGGGTGGCTGCCTGGTTGCTGAATTGCCTGAAATTATAACCTGAAATTATACATGGGATGTTATTTGTAAAACTTTCCCCACTTCCCCGGTTCTACCTCATTCATCATCCCATACACCGCCTCGACGATATCCTCCACGTTGGGCTTGGAGAAGTAATTGCCGTCCGTCCCATAAGCAGGGCGGTGGGGCTGGGCGGAGAGGGTGCGAGGGGGGCTGTCCAGGTGGTAGTAGCCGCCCTGCGCCTCGATGACCTGCTGCATCATGAAGGCGGTGGTCCCGCCGGGCACGTCCTCGTCCAGGAAGAGGACCCGGCTGGTCTTCTTGAGCGACTCCACGATGCTGTGGTGAATGTCGAAGGGCAGCAGGGACTGCACGTCAATCAGCTCGATCTCGATCCCGGCCTGGCTGAGGCGGTCGGCGGCCTGGGCGGCGATGCGGCAGAGCGGGCCGTAGGTGACGACGGTCAGGTCGCCGCCCTCCCGCAGGACTTCGGGCACGCCCAGGGGGAGGGTCATCTGGGCCAGGTTGTCGGGGAGGCGTTCTTTGAGCCGGTAGCCGTTGAGAACTTCGACCACCAGGCCCGGCTCGTCGGAGAGCAGCAGGGTGTTGTAGAAGCCGATGGCCCGCACCATGTCCCGCGGGACCAGGACGTGCATCCCCCGCACCAGATGGAGTATCCCCGCCATGTAGGAGCCGGAGTGCCAGACGCCCTCCAGCCGGTGGCCGCGGGTGCGCACGATGACGGGCGCTTTCTGGCCGCCTTTGGTGCGCCACTGTAAGGTCGCCAGGTCATCGGAGAGGATCTGCAGGGCGTAGAGCATGTAGTCCAGGTATTGGATCTCGGCGATGGGGCGCAGGCCGCGCATGGCCAGGCCGATGGCCTGCCCGATGATGGTGGTTTCCCGGATGCCGGTGTCGGTGACCCGTAGTTCGCCGTGCTTTTCTTGCAGCCCGGCCATTCCCTGGTTGACGCCGCCCAGCCGCCCCAGGTCCTCCCCAAAGGCGATGACCCGCGGGTCGCGGGAGAGCATGGCGTCGAAGCCGCGCTGGAGGATCTCGAAGCCGCGCAGGGTTTCCGAATCGGCGGTGTAGTTCGGCTTGACCTCCGGGACCTTGATCGCCGCCTCTGCCGACTGGCTGTGGAGGTGGGTACTGTAGCGTTCCCGGCCGTGGGCGCGCTGTTCTTCTTGGCATTGGAGGAGGGATTGCCGGGCGGGGAGGTTTTCCTCGCGGGTGAGGAACAGGGCCTCACTGATGGCGACCAGGATGTCTTGGCGGATGGAGGTTGGCTTGCTCATCAGGCGGCCCTTGACCTCGGCCAATTCCTCGGCGTGGGAGGAGGTGGCGGCGGCCTCGTCCAGAAGGGCGGCGGCCTGGCTTACCTCGGTTTTGATGGGGGTCTGGTAGGCTTCCCAGGCTCGCTTGCGGGCTTCTTCGACATAGCGGCGGGCTTCCTGGTCGATCTTGTCCAGTTCCTCTCCGGTCGCCAGCTTCTTGCCGACGATGTACTCTCGCAATTTGCTGTTGCAGTCGAAGACCTGCTCCCAGGTGAGGCGTTCGCCGGTCTTGTAGCGTTCGTGGCTGCCGGAGGTGGAGTGTCCTTGCGGCTGGGTGACCTCGGTGACGTGGACGATGGCGGGGACGTGCTCCTTGCGGGCGGTAAGCGTCGCTTTTTGGTAGGTCTCGATCAGGGCGGGGTAGTCCCATGCGCGGACCTGGTAGAGGTCGTACCCCTCTTTGGAATCCGGCTGGCGTTGGAAGCCCTGGAGCAGTTCGGAAAGGTCCTCCTTGGCGGTCTGGTAGACGCTGGGGACCGAGATGCCGTAGCCGTCGTCCCAGATGGAGATGACGGCCGGGGATTTCAGCACCCCGATGGCGTTGACCGCCTCCCAGAACATGCCCTCGGCGGTGGTGGCGTTGCCGATAGCGCCGAAAGCGACCTCGTTCCCGTTCTGGGAGAATTGGGTCAGGTTTTTGAGTTCGTCCAGTTCCCGGTAGAGGCGGGAGGCGTAGGCCAGCCCCACCAGGCGGGGCATCTGCGAGCCGGTGGGGGAGACATCGGCGGAGGAATTGACCCTTTGGGTGAGGTCTTTCCAACTGCCGTCTGGGTTGAGGGAGCGGGTGGCGAAGTGGGCGTTCATCAGCCGACCGGCGGAGGCGGGTTCGGCTTCCAGGTCGGCGTGGGCGAAGAGCTGGGCGAAAAATTCCTGGATGGTGGTCGCCTGGATCGCCAGCATGAGGGTCTGGTCGCGGTAGTAGCCGGAGCGGAAGTCGCCGGGGCGGAAGAACTTGGCTAATGCGATCTGGGCCAGTTCCTTGCCGTCTCCGAAGATGCCGAACTTGGCCTTCCCGCTGAGCGCTTCCCGCCGCCCGATCAGGCTGGCCTGCCTGCTCCGGGCGGCCAGGCGGTAGTCGTTGAGGATTTCTTCGGCAGTGATTTCTAGGTCTCCGATTTGGAGGCTTTGGGTTTGGGATTTTGTGGTCATTAATTCTGATTCCGTCAAGGATTGAAGATTGCGTTAAGGTTATACCACAACTCGGAGCGGAAATTGGAGTATTATGACTATTGATTGTTGATTAGGGGGTAGTGGTCAGTGGACAGTGGGCAGTGAGTAGGTTTTATCGAGTTTCTATTCTCTATTCACGATTCTCAATAATCATTTTGTGGTTTATTCTTGTAGTTCTTGTATAATAGAGATGTATTCTCTCGTTCTTGTTGTGAATGGAGGATTGCTATGAAACGTTGGCTTATTGCGTTTGCCTTGCTGTTGGGGGCGGTATTCTGTTCATCGGGGGTGGAAGACGTCGCCACGCCGACCGTGGGGGAGACGGAGACACCCATCCCTACATTGACGCAAACTTCGCAGCCTTCTTTACCCCCGGTGGTGGGGGAGGATCCCTACTACAATGTGGGAGTCTTCTACTATCCCTGGTATGGCAACCCGGAGGTGGATGGGGAGTGGATCCATTGGGAGGAGGGCAACCGAAACCCGCCTCTCGACATTGGCAGCCCACATTATCCCGTCCTGGGAGCATACAGCTCGGTGGACCCTAACGTGGTAGCTCAACATTTCGCCTGGCTGCGGGAGACGGGGGTGGGGGTGATCATTTCCTCCTGGTGGGGGCAGGGCACTTATGAGGATAAAGCTGTGCCAACCCTATTGGACGCAGCCGAGAGGTACGGCATCAAGGTAGCCTTTCACATAGAACCCTATGGAGGGCGGAGCGCGTCTAGTTTAGTGGAAGACGTGGAATACCTCTATGAGGAATATGGCGACCACCCGGCTTTCTTCCGTTCCACCGCGTCCAGCCGCTGGAGTCCCGATGACAGGGCCAAAGGGATGTTTTTCGTGTGGTTGATCGAGTTCAGGGACAGCAACAGCGGAAGGGTGGAGGCCGATTATTGGCTGGAGGCGATGGACGCCATCCACGCCCTGCCGGATGGAGGTTTGGTGATCGCCAATACCACTCAGGGCGCTTGGGTTGACGGCGGGCACTTCGATGGCTTGTACAATTACGCTTCGCTGAATAGTGAACCCGATTTCCTTTGGGCCAGGAGCCTGCCGCCGGATGCCTGGTACGTGCCCAGCGTGGTCCCCGGCTTTGCCATGCGCTCTTCGAGTAGTCCCTTCCTCCCCCGCCTGGAAGGGGCGACTTACCGAAACCAGTGGGCGGCGGCTTTGGGGATGGAGGTGGAGCCGCATATGGTGACTATCACATCTTTCAACGAGTGGCACGAAGGCACCCAGATCGAACCGGCTGAGCCGGGGGCTGCCAACGGTCAGGGGTATGCGTACATGGATTACGGTCTGCTGCCGCCGGATGGCTATTTGCTGCTCACCCGGGAGCAGGTGGGGAAGTTCCTGATGATGACCTGGCCGGTAACCTACCGGGCGCGCATCAAGATCACCACCACTTCCGACTGGACGACCTTCGGCCTGCTCAGCGGGGGCGCGTGGATGCGACCCAACCTGGTCTTGGTCAGTGAGGAGGCTGACTACGCCGGTATGGATGGGGACTGGTTTGTGCTGCTCCAACCCTTGAGCCGGGCCGAGTCGGGAGGCAGCGTGGAGATGGTGGTGGACGTTCTCCTCACCGGCCTAGAACCTGGGGGAACCCTGGTGTTTGCCATCGAGCGGGGCGGGCTTGGTTCGACCACGGTGGAGTTGATGAATTATCTGGGCGCAACGCCGTCGCTGGTGGACACTTTCTGGTGGGGCGGGAATAATCTCGATGAACGCAACACCCTGACGGTTGAGACCCCTGCGTCAGGGTTGTTGGGATCGAGTCCATGAGATGGAGATCGCAAGAATATCAAGTCGCCCAAGTATAATTCTTGCGTATCTTGATAACCTTGATATCCTTGAATAATATATCAAGAAGGACAAGGGGAACAAAGGGGCTGCATATATCTTGTCCCTCTTGTCCCCCTTGTCCTCCTTAAATACTTAAATTATATTTTTAATATCATTTAAGAGGGACAATAAGGACAAGGAGGCCAAGGGTAGGGGGCATGGGTTGTCCATCTTGGTCAAGGATGTCAGGAGCCCCTATATAACATGACATTCTTGACTACCTTGACATCCTTGAAGTGATTTTTCCCCATAAATTAGTTGAATAATGAGGGTTCTAGGGATTTCTCTTTCCCTCACTGCGTTCGGTCGCTCGAAATGACACATGATTAATTCATTTTTACTATTTAAGAATGTCAAGGATGTCAAGATTGTCATGGTTTAGGGGCATGGGCTGACTACCTTGACATCCTTGTTTGATGATGGAGTCGAGGCTTCAGCCGGTGTTTTAGTGCCAAGTGACCCGGCTAAAGCCTCGAATCCAGAATTTCAAGGAATTTTATGAAAGGCTATGTATCGGGGAAAATGTATTTTTTCACCCTAGACAAAACTAAAATGCCCCTTTATTATGGCGGCCTACGAATTACGAGGAGATGTGAATAGATGAAATACGGTGTGCAGCTTCCCCAGTTTGAAGATTTTGGCGATGTACATACTCTGCTCCAATTGGCCCAGGATGCGGAGGATGCGGGTTGGGATGGCTTCTTTCTGTGGGATCACATGATCTTTGATGACCTCTTCCACCGGGCGGCAGACCCCTGGATCGCGCTGGCGGCTATCGCGGTGAAGACCAGCCGAATCCGCATTGGAACCCTGGTGACGCCGGTGGCCCGCCGCCGCCCCTGGAAGCTGGCCCGGGAGACGGCCACCTGGACCATCTCTCTGGCGGGCGGGTGACGCTGGGCGTCGGTTTGGGCGAACCGGCCTATTGGGAGTACGGCTTCTTTGGGGAGGAGGTGGACCCCAAGGTGCGCGCCCAGAAGTTGGACGAGGGGCTGGACATTTTGGATGGGTTGTGGTCTGGGGAGCCGTTCGGGTATCAGGGGGAACATTACAAGTTAGAAGAGATGATCTTCGACCCGCCCACGGTGCAGCAGCCCCGCATCCCTATCTGGGTGGGCGGCTTCTGGCCCAACAAACCGCCCATGCGACGGGCCGCACGCTGGGATGGCGTTTGTCCGGGCTGTCTGGAGCGTCGGCTCACCCCGGAGGACTGGGTGGAGATCTTGGAATACATCCACGCCCACCGCATGGGGGAGGGGATTTTCGATGCGGTGACTTTCGGGGTCACGCCCGGAGATGACCTGGCCCAGGGCGCTGAATTGGTTGCTGGGTACGCGGAGGCGGGCGTCACCTGGTGGGTGGAAGACATCAGCCCCTACGCCCACGGCGCGGAGTGGTCCGCCCCCTGGGAGCCAGAGACCGTAGCGATGCTGAAAGACCGCATCCGCCAGGGGCCGCCGAAAGGATAACATGACCCTCACAATTGACTCCAAGAAGATCGTCCGGGCATTGTCCTGGATCGTCCTCAGCCTGATCGGGGCGCACATCCTGGGCCAGGCGGCGGACTATTATTACAGTCTGGACGGAGAGCACCGGCTGGTGGAGCTGTTCAACCTGGACCGCGAGTTGAACATTCCCAGTGTCTATTCCTCCGCTACCTTGCTGCTCTGCGCGGTTTTGCTCGGGATGATCGCCCTTTCGGTCAGGGAGAAAAAAGCGCCCTATTTCTGGCATTGGTTGGGATTGGGAGCCGGTTTCCTTTACATGTCCCTGGATGAACTCCTGTCCATACACGAGAAGGTGAGTGTGGCGGTGCGTCACGCATTGGATACTACCGGCTTTCTGTGGCACGCCTGGGTGATCCCTTATGGCCTGCTGGCGGTGGTGATCGCGGTCGCTTACTTGAGGTTCCTGCGTCACCTACCGCAGCGCACCCGATGGTTTTTCGTGTTGGCTGGCGGGCTCTTCCTGGGCGGGGCGGTGGGAGTGGAGATGTTGAGCGCCCAGGTGATGATCGAGACGGGGAAAACATCGCTTCTCTGGCGGGCGGTCACTACGGTTGAGGAGGCGTTGGAGATGGCGGGGGTGGTGGTTTTTATCTATGCCTTGCTGGAGTACATACATGAAAAAGTAGAGGAGGTCCACTTGCGATTTCAGGCTTGATGCAGCCAACAAAAACGAGGCTTCATACTATAATGGGGCTAGATAATATCTGAAGGAGGATCACAATGTTTGATAAGGAACGCATTCGGCAATTGAGAAGGGATAATATATTCTTAGCTGGGTTTGAGAATATAAGTATTGGTTATGTTTTTTTGATACTTGCCATCGGTAACTCAAATTGGGCTGATGAGGTTGGTGATGCAGCGAATTACGCAGTTGGCTTGGTGGTGTTGGTTTGCATGGTATTGTTATTCTATATTACATATAATGTCTACAAAGACACCTTTGGTCACTCACAAAAGGATCTCCAAGAAACTTCCCCTTGGGAGTACGGAATCATTATCATTGCGATGATCTTATGGAATATCGGTGTTTTTTATGAGGAATTTGGTTCACGATTATCAATAAATCCAGGAGGGATGGTATTTGTTGGATTTGCGTTGTTGATCTTTGTTCAATCACGGGGTAAACGTTGGGGGTATGGGCTTTTGGCGATTTCAGCAGCGCTGATTAGTTGTCTGCCTTATCTGGAAATGCTATCAACGGGCCGGTTCGTTACCAGTCAG
>CBDUUP010000132.1:0-10592 GCA_965370435.1 uncultured Anaerolineales bacterium
GTCGCAGGCGAGTTCCAACTCCGCAACAGCAACAGTCCCGGCCCGCCCGACCTCACCCTCTCCCATCCCAACCTGATCGGCGGCCTGCCTCTGGCCGGAGACTGGAACGGCGACGGCTTCGACACCCTGGGATACTACCTGAACGGGTCGGTAAACCTGCGCAACTCCCTGACCATCGGGAATCCAGAGATCAAGTTCACCTTCGGCGGCCCCGGCCTCACCCCCCTCGCCGGGGACTGGGATGGAGACGGGATAGACACCATCGGCGCCTTCGATCCCCTCATCGGGGAATTCCAACTCCGCAACACCAACAGCGCCGGCCCGGCCGACATCACCATTATCCATAACCAATTGGTCGGCAAGCTTCCCCTGACCGGGGACTGGGACGGGGACGGCGATGACACTCTCGGCGTCTATAATCCTAATAACGGCAATGTATTCATGCGCAACACCAACACCTTCGGCCCGGCCGACCTCAGCTTCATCTACGGCGGCCCCGGTCTGTTTCCCGTCACCGGGGATTGGGACGGCAGTTAGCGGTCAACCTCTCTCACCAGCAGCCTCCCGTGAATTCCCATCTCACGGGAGGCCTGCCTTTATCCCGATCCGCCATCTGTAACTTCATATCGGAATCCCCATCTCCCAAACTCACCCCCTCGCCACTTGCCCACTTGCCTCCCTGTTTCCCTGTATACCTGTTTCCCTGTTTACCTATTCCCCAATCCGCGATAAAATCTACCCACCCTTATCTCCAACCACCCAAGGACCCAACCCGTGCAATACCTGAAAAACCAGCGCGTGCGCTTGCAACTAAACTATCCCCTTGGCCGCAGGCTGGCATTAGCCGCCATCATCATCATCCTCTCCTCCATCCTGCTGGAGACCGCCGCCCGGACCAGCTTCATCCAGTCCCGCATCCCCTTCCAGGCTTACGGAACCAACCACATCCAATTCGAATTCCAAGTGAAAAACTTGGACGCCTTCGTAGCCCGCCACGGCCCGCCGGACTGCTTCATCCTCGGCAACTCCATGTCTCTCCGGGGCATAGACCCCCCAGCCCTCAACGCCGCCTACCAAAACCTGGCCGGAGAAGACCTCCTCTGCTACAACTTCAGCATCGTAGGGGCCAACCTCTCCATCACCGCCTCCTTTGCCCAGATGCTGGTGAATAAATACCATCCCCGCCTCTTCATCCTGGGGACCAGCTTCCTCGACTACTCGGAGTTCAGGGAAAGGTGGGTAGATTCTCGTTTCGAAGAAAACGCCTGGCTCCATTATCAAATAGGTGAATTTTCTCTGCAAGGAGGGCTTATTGAACATTCTGCCGCCTACCGGTCTCTTATGCTCTTCAGCTACAGCGCGTATGACCGCTTCGATTTTACCAGCGTCAACAAAGAAGTCAACAAGTGGAGCGCGCAGCTTTCCAGTTCCGGCTACGGGTTTTCCGTTCAGGTCGGAAACGTCACCCAACCGGTCAAACAAAAGAAAAACCAATCCTTCCTCCGGCAATTTGGAGACTTCAACATATCCTCCCGCAACCTCGCCGCGGTGGACAACATACTCATTCTCGCCCAACAAAACCAGATCCAAGTCATCCTCCTCCAAATGCCCTACCATCCCTCCCTGGTCGAACTCCTGAACGCGGACGGCCAGCCCATGCCCCAAAAAGAAGCGCTGGATAACTACATCCTGCAAACCCAAATCCAGCTCCAAAGCCTCGCCAACGCGAATAGCCTCCCCTATTGGAGCATCCCCCCAGACGCATCTATCCCTATTAAAAGCTGGCACGACCGCTTCCACCTCAACTTTGACGGCAGCCGGTTATTCAGCCGCTGGCTGGCCCAACAAATTTCCCTGGCCGTAGCCCAGAGACAAATATCCGATCCCGCTGCGGGGAGATAAGCAAACCATGCCCATCACCTCCCTTGATTTTGGATACTTCGTACTGGCCTCCCTGGCAGTTTATTACCTGCTTCCCGGCAGGTTTCAAAACCTCTTTCTGCTCCTCATATCCTATTACTTTTACTTCACCTGGAACTGGCTTTATGTCCCTGTCCTTTTAGGCATGACCATTTTCAATTTCTATTACGCCCAATTCTTGCAGAGAACCGCTCCTGACCGCCAGAAACCCGCCCTCAGAATTGGGGTTCTGGTCAACCTCGCCGTTTTTGCCGTCTTTTTATTTGGAGGTTCATTGAACTTGAGCTTGGCCGCTCTCTTTAAGCGCCTCGGCTCCCCCGGCCTCGTCATCAACATCCTTTTCCCCTTGGGATTTTCTTATTACGTTTTCGAATGTATTTCCTACCTGATTGACGTTAGACTCAAACGCACCCCTGCCAGCGCCAATTTCTTCGATTTCGCCTTGTACCTCGCCTACTTCCCCAAGCTCATCTCCGGCCCCCTCGAGCGCGGCCGCCTCTTCTTGCCCCAGCTAACCGAGAAGAAATCCATAGACAACACCCTCCTCGCCCGCAGCCTGGTCCTCATTTTCACCGGTCTCTTCCGTATGTTGGTTTTATCTGGATTGTTCATCATCCTGCTTCCTCCCACCGTGTTCAATGAACCCCTTGAATACACCAGCGCCGAACTGCTGGTGAGTATCATCCTATTCAGCTTCTACCTCTACAACCAATTCGCCGGATACACCAATATTGTGCGCGGCATCAGCGCTCTATTTGGAATCGAACTTTCCCCCAACTTCAGATTTCCCTTCTTCGCCCGCAACTTCACCGAATTCTGGAACCGCTGGCACATTTCGCTCTCCCACTGGCTGCGAGACTACATTTACTTCCCCGCCAGCCGGGCCTCCCGTCGCCGTTTTCCCAACCCCGCCAACCTGGTCAATCTGATGCTGCCCCCCCTGGCAACCATGCTGGTCAGCGGGATGTGGCATGGTTCAAGCTGGCATTTACTGGCCTGGGGCGCGCTCCACGGCGGGTATCTGTTGATAGAACGCTTGCCCACTTTATGGGGAGCCGCCCTCGTCCCGGTCTCCGAGCGTCCCCGCTGGCGCCAATGGTTGGGAAGTGGCCTGGTTTTCAGCCTGGCCACCCTGGCCTGGATACCCTTCCTCATGGATATACCCACCAGCAAACGCTACCTGTACGGCATCCTCCAGGGCAACACCTGGCATCTCCCTGGCTTGCTCCCCTTTATCATCATGGCTTTCTCCCTCCTGCTGGATTGGGTCCAGTTCCGCCCCGACGATGAATTCATCTTCCTGAAATGGCCTCCCTGGATTCAGTCATTGCTTATGGCATTGGTCGTTTTTGCGGTCGTTATCGTTTATAATTTGCAGACTGCGCCAGACACCTTTATATATCCATAATTGCTTGCGGCCTGCAAAAAAATCCCTGCTGAGAGAGTGAACGATGGAAAGAGATGAAATCCTAGAGAAAGTCAAAACCTACGTCGCCACCGAACTGCTTAAAAACGCCGAGTACGACCTGAAGGAAGATGAACCCCTGTTCTCCAACGGAGCCATCGATTCCTTCGCTATGGCCCAGATCGGCGTTTTCATCGAGACCGAATTTGATCTCTACATCCCCGACCCAGACCTGACCGTCGAGAACATGGACACCTCCGGCCAGATCGCCGACCGCATCATCCAGGGTTTGAACTCCCAGTAACTTTAGTTACCGTAACAAAGTTACCGTAACCTTGCCAATCGCCTGACAAGAACTTCTATCGACATTCACCATTGACAGACTACAAGATTTGTAAAAAAAAATTCAGTGATTCAATCTTTCAGTGATTCAATCTTTCAGTGCTTCAGTCTTTCAGTGTTTCAGTCTTTCAGTGCTTCAGTGTTTCTGTGTTTCAATCTTTCAGTCTTTCAGTGATTCAGTCTTTCAGTGTTTCAGTGTTAGGGTTTTCTCCGCGTCTCTGCGGTGAATTTTTAACGATAGTTATTTCTCTCAACATTCATTTAAGGATACCCCCTAAGAAATGAAGACCAATATCATCGTTGACGTGCTCCAACAACGTGCCCAGGAAGACGCCGATAAATTAGCCTTCCTGTTCCTCGACCAGGGCGAGGTGGAAAGCGAACGCATCACCTTCGCCGAGCTGGACCGCGACGCCCGCCGCATCGCCAACCACCTGCTCACCCTCACCCAGCCCGGTGAACGGGCCTTGTTGATCTACCCTCCCGGCCTGGACTTCATCCGGGCCTTTTACGGCTGCCTCTATGCGGGCGTCCTCCCCATCCCCACCAACCCCCCCGGCCGCAACCGCTCGGTCCAGCGCCTGATGGCCATCAGCCAGGACGCCCAGGCCTCCCTGGGCCTCACCACCCCAGAGTTCCTCACCCTCTTCGGCGAGCAGTTGCAGCAGTTCCCTCCTTTAAGAGCTTTGAACTGGCAGACCCACGACACCCTCCAATCCGACCCCGACCTCTGGCGGCGTCCCAACCTGGCCCCCGATAGTCTGGCCTTCATTCAATACACCTCCGGCTCCACCGCCTCCCCCAGAGGGGTCATGATCAGCCATCACAACCTGTCCTACAGCCGAGACGTGGTCGCCAATGGCCGCAAACGCGAACTCTCCCCCGATGCCGTCATCCTGGGATGGTCGCCCATCTTTCACGACATGGGCCTGATCCTGGGCGTCGTCCAGGGCATTTATGACAACAACCCCAGCGTGCTGATGTCGCCCATCGCCTTCATGCAGCGGCCCGCTCGCTGGCTGGAAGCCATCACCAAATACAAAGCCACCATCAGCGGCGGGCCGAATTTCTCCTTTGAGATATGCGCCAACAAAGTCACCGCCGAAGAGCGCGCCAACCTGGACCTGAGTTCCTGGAAGCTGGCCTTCAACAGCGCCGAACCGGTGCGCAAAGAAACCCAGGATCGCTTTTACCAGACCTTCGCCGAATGCGGCTTCCAGTACGAGACCTTCTACCCCTGCTACGGCATGGCCGAAGCCACCCTGCTGCTTTCCATCTATGGGAACGAGAAGAAGACCCTCACCTTCCCCGCCGACCGCGCCGCCCTGGAAGAAGGCCGCATCGTCGAAGCTGACCCCGAGGGGGGCAAAAACACCCAGCTTCTGGTCAACTGCGGCCAACCCATCCTGGAGGTCCAGGCCGCCATCGTAGACCCGGCTACCAAATTACGCCTCCCCCCCGACCAGGTGGGCGAGATTTGGATTTCCGCCGACAACGTTGGCCAAGGCTACTGGAACCGCCCCGAAGATACCGAATACTACTTCCGAGCTTACATCCAAGACACCGGGGAAGGCCCCTTCATGCGCACCGGCGACCTGGGCTTCATGAACGATGGCGACCTGTACGTCACCGGACGGCTGAAAGACCTCATCATCGTCCGGGGCCGCAACTACTACCCCCAGGACGTGGAATTCACCGTGGAAAAATGCCACCCCGCCATCCAGCCCGGAGGCGGCGCATCCTTCGCCCTCACGATTGACGGCGTGGAGCAGTTGGTGGTGGTCAGCGAACTTCGCAAGCAGGCCCTCCAAGACCCCGACACTGACTACGACCAGATCATCAAGACCATCCGCTTCGCCATCGCCGGTGAGCAGGGCATCCGGGCCTACGCCGTCGTCCTCATCCAGCGCGGCTCCATCCCCAAAACCTCCTCCGGCAAGATCATGCGCTCCGCCACCCACAAACTCTTCCAGAAAGACGCCCTTGATGTGGTCAAAGCCTGGCAAGCCCCCCAATAACCTCCATCTCATCATCCAAGGCGATCAAAGAGTTTTTAAATATTATTGTTTTTCTTTGTTTTTCTCTCTAAGCGAAGCGGCGAACTCTGTGTCTCTGTGGTGAAAAGTTTTAAATAACCAATGAACAAGAAATCCCCCACACCCATCCTGGTGGACGCCCTCCGCCAACGAGCGCAGGATCAACCTGATAAAACAGCCTTCATCTATCTCGACCAGGGCGAGGTGGAAAGCGCCCGCCTCACCTTCGCCGAGTTGGACCGATCCGCCCGCAACATTGCCGCCCGCCTCCAGACCCTCGCCCAACCTGGCGATAGAGCCTTGCTGCTCTATCCCTCCGGCCTGGAATTTGTGCAGGGCTTCTATGGCTGCCTTTACGCCGGCATCATCCCCATCCCCTCCAACCCGCCTCGCATCAACCGCTCCCCTCTCCGCCTCCAATCCATCGTGAACGACGCCCAGGCCGCCTTAGCCCTCAGCACGCCCACCTTCATGAAAGACCTCCCCCGCCGCATCCAACAGATCCCCGAATTAGAAGCTCTTCATTGGATCGACCACCAAGATTTTGACTCCCTCAGCGACCCCGGCTGGCAGCCTCCCGACCTGACCCCCGACAGCCTGGCCTTCATCCAGTACACCTCCGGCTCCACTGCCTCGCCCCGGGGCGTGATGATCAGCCATCGCAATCTATCCTACAATCATGACGTGGTCGCCGACGGCCGCAAACGCGAACTCTCCCCCGATGCGGTCATCCTCGGTTGGACGCCCATCTTTCACGACATGGGCCTGATAATGAGCGTGATCCAGGGCGTCTATGACGCCAACCTCAGCGTGATGATGTCGCCCATCGCCTTCATGCAGCGTCCCGCCCGCTGGCTGGAAGCCATCACCCAATACAAGGCCACCATCACCGGGGGGCCGAACTTCTGCTTCGACCAATGCAGCGAAAAAGTCACCCCCCAAGAGCGCGCCAACCTGGACTTGAGTTCCTGGAAGCTGGCCTACAACAGCGCCGAACCGGTCCGCGCCCAGACCCAAGACCGCTTTTATGAGACCTTCGCCCAATGCGGCTTCAAATACGAGACCTTCTATCCCTGCTACGGCCTGGCCGAAGCCACCTTGCTGGTCTCCATCTATGGCAACCAGAAGAAAACCCTCACCTTCCCCGCCGACCGCGCCGCCCTGGAAGAAGGCCGCATCGTCGAAGCCGATCCTGAAGGTGGGGTGAACACCCATCATCTGGTCAACTGCGGCCAACCCATCCTGGAAGTCCAGGCCGCCATCGTAGACCCAGCCACCCAACTCCGCTGCCCCCCCGGCCAGGTGGGCGAAATTTGGATTTCCGCCGACAACGTCGGGCAGGGTTACTGGAACCGCCCCCAAGATACCCAATACTACTTCCAGGCCATGATCCAGGACACCGGGGAAGGCCCCTTCATGCGCACCGGCGACCTGGGCTTCATCCACCAAGGCGACCTCTTCGTCACCGGGCGTCTGAAAGACCTCATCATCGTCCGAGGCCGCAACTATTACCCCCAAGACTTCGAATTGACCGTGGAAAAAGCCCACCCCGCCCTAGAGCCGGGAGGCAGCGCCGCTTTCGGCGTCAAAGTTGGCGGCGCGGAACAACTGGTTGTGGTCAGCGAAATAAAGCGCGAATACCGCAAAAGCCCCCAACTGGACGAAGCCATCAAAAAGATCCGCCTCGCCATCGCCAACGACCAGGGCATCCGGGCCTATGCCGTCGTCCTGATCCGCCCCCACAGCTTGCCCAAAACCTCCAGCGGCAAGATCATGCGCACCGCTGCCACCCAACAATTCCTGAATGATGAACTCAACCTCATCCAGGAATGGCGCGCTCCCGTGGGATAAAGGCGTCCATCTGGTACGGCGCAGCCGCCTTCCTCTTCCTCTCCCTCCGCAACCCCAAACCCAAAACGCCTCCAACCCCTTCGTAGGGGCGGACCGACGTCCGCCCCCGGACTCTGGCTCTCCCTCCGCCCCCAAACCCAAAACATCCCCAATCAGGGATTATCAAGACCGCGATTTTGATGTACACTATACAGGCGATAACAACCACCCAAGTTTGACGGTAACCCTCATGAAACCCACCCCCCAACCCCTGGAGCAAATCTTCGCCGGTCTCCCCGACGCGGCCCTCATCCTCAGCCCCGACGCCGCCACCATCCAAGACTGCAACCCCGCCGCCGCCGCCCTCTTTGGCTTCACCCAGGAAGAGATGCAGGGCCGCAAAGTCGCCTCCCTCTACACAGACCAGGACGCCAGCCCCCATCCCCTCATGCAGCGCAAGGATGGGACCGCCTTCCCCGTCCAATCCAGCCTCATCCCCCTCACCGGAGACGACGGAAAGCCGGTAGCCAACCTGCTCATCCTCCGCGACCTGACCACCGAAGTCTGGGCGCAGGCCGCCCTCCAAACCGAGCGCGACCGCCTCTTCTCCGTCTTGGATAAACTCCCCGCCACCGTTTACCTCCAAGCCTCCGATTACTCCATCACCTTCGCCAACCGCCGCTTCCGGGAACGCTACGGCGACCCCGCAGACCGCCCCTGCTACGAGATCCTCCACGGCCGAGACCAGCCCTGCGAGGTCTGCAACACCTTCCACGTCTTCGAGACCGGCGAGCCGCGGGTCTGGGAGCGCACTACCTTCGACGGCCGCCCCCACATCATCTACGCCGACCTGCTCCCCGGCCTGGACGGCCCCGACATGGTGCTGGAGATTCGGGTTGACCTCTCCGAGCGTGAGCCAACCCAGGGGCCGCCTCCCGATTCCATCACCCACGACCCCCTCACCGACCTGCCCAACCGCCTCCAAATGGAGGAGCGCCTCATCCACGCCCTGGCCCAGGCCCGCCGCACCCAGCAGCCCGTCGCCCTCATCGTCCTGGACCTGGACGACTTCGAATACGTCAACGCCACCTTCGGGCGCGACAAAGGCGACATGGCTCTCATCGAGGTGGCCTCCCGCCTGCTGGAATGCTCCCGCCGCAGCGACACCGTCGCCCGCCTCAAAAGCGACCTCTTCGCCCTCGTCCTGGAAGACCTCAACAACGTCCAGGACGCCGCCGTCGTCGCCCAGAAGATCCTCTCCGCCTTCTCCCGTCCCTTCCTGGTCGACGGCTACGAGATCATCATCACCGCCAGCCTCGGCATCAGCCTCCACCCCCAGGACGGCGACCAGGCCGACACCCTCCTCAAACAAGCCGAAGCCACCATGCGCCGCGTCAAAGAAGCCGGGAAGAACAGCTACCAGTTTTATCGGTGAGGGGAGAGCGAAACAAATAAACAGGCGCAGGAGTCGAGGCTTTAGCCGGGGGACAACTCCAAGCCACCCCGCCCCGCCCGACCTGACAGGTTTGTTTCTAAAACCTGCGTCAAAAATATATTCAACCTACTCAAATTCTGCAATGTGGACTATTATTAGTTCTGGTAGAATTATTTGACTCACCAATAGTGATCGACAAGGGATACTCTAGCATGGATGATCGTTTCTTCAAGGGGCCTATCCTCAACTCCCCATATAAATCTCCAACCAAACACTGGGAGCTTGATGAAGAAGGCCAACCTACCCACAGAATCCTTGAGCGCCGTCGGGGCGCTGAATTCATCACGCCCATCCCGAAACCCAGAAAGCGTAAGGGAAAAAAGAAACAACTGGATTTGGTCCTGGACGAAGGCAAAGGGCTTTCGACTAGCGACCAGATGTACGACACCACGGGGAATATCAATGTGGTTAGAAAGTTTGTTGACCAATGGAGAACCATTCCCGACCCTAATGACTGGAAGGTAACCCCTGAGACCGCCCGCCTGCTTCAACATTGGCGGCATCATAGGTTTAGCGGCATTCGGCCCTTTTTCTGTCAGGTGGAAGCGGCGGAAACCATGATCTGGCTCACGGAAGTAGCGCCCAAATCAGGAAAGCGTGAAAAGGATGTCCTTGGATACTTGGCCAATGCCAGCCATGACGCCAACCCCGAACTTCTTCGCATCGCGTTAAAGATGGCTACCGGCGCGGGGAAGACCACCGTCATGGCGATGCTGATCGCCTGGCAGACCATCAACGCTGTTCGTCGGCCAAATAGCAGGAAATTTACCAGTGGATTTTTAGTCGTCACGCCAGGCATTACGATCCGTGACCGTTTGCAAGTTTTGCGGCCCAATGACCCCTACAGCTACTACGCCAGCCGGGAATTGGTGCCCAATGATATGCTGCCTGATCTTCGTAAGATGGAGATTGTCATCACCAACTACCACGCCCTCAAACTGCGTGAACGGATCCCGCTTTCTAAGGGCGGCCGCTCCTTGCTTCAGGGCCGGGGTGATGAGTTAAACACCCTGGAGACTGAGGGGCAAATGCTCCAACGAGTGATGCCCAACCTGATGGGCATGAAAAACATCATGGCGCTCAACGACGAGGCCCATCACTGTTATCGGGAAAAGCCCGAGAAAGATGATGAGGGAACGTTAAAGGGTGATGACCGGAAAGAAGCTGTCAAGAACAATGAAGCCGCCCGTCTATGGATCAATGGCCTCGAAACGGTCAAACGGAAGCTGGGAATTGCCCAAGTCATTGACCTTTCAGCCACTCCCTTTTTCCTCCGAGGGTCGGGCTATGCGGAGGGGACCATCTTCCCCTGGACGGTGAGCGATTTCTCCCTGATGGATGCGATTGAATGTGGGATCGTCAAGCTTCCTCGGGTGCCCGTGGCGGACAATATCCCCGGCGGCGACATGCCCAAATTCCGCAATTTGTGGGATCATATCCGCAGTAAGATGCCCAAAAAAGGCCGTGGGAAGGCCAAGACCCTCGACCCCCTGAGCCTGCCGGTTGAACTGCAAACCGCGCTGGAAGCTCTTTACGGCCATTATAAAGAGACTTTCGAACTTTG
>CBDUUP010000133.1:0-10459 GCA_965370435.1 uncultured Anaerolineales bacterium
CCGTCTCTGGGATGCGCAGAGCGGGGAGCCGCTGGGGGAGCCCCTCACCGGTCACTTCGTTTCTGTGGAGAGCGTGGCCTTCAGTCCGGACGGGAGCCGGTTGGCCTCGGGGAATAGTGATAACACCATCCGCCTTTGGATTGCGCAGGGCGACGATCCGTCGCTATGGGAACCGCTGGGGGAGCCCCTCACCGGTCACACGGATTTTGTGAATAGCGTGGCCTTCAGTCCGGACGGACATTGGCTGATTTCTAGTGGTGGAGACCATACTGTCCGCCTGTGGAGGATGGAGACAGAGCCATCAAGTCGCGCTTGTCTGATTGCAAGGCGCAATATTTCTCTTGCAGAGTGGGAGCGTTACTTCCCCGGTGAGCGATATCGAAAAACTTGCGAGAATTATCCATTAGGAAATGGTGTTGTTATAACGGATTATACACCGCTCATCATCGGTGGTTCTATGCTTCTGGCGGTTTTTCTGTTTGTGGTGGGCTATGGCTTTGTGCTGCGTCAGCGCGCCCAACGTATAGAAATCACCGGAGAATTTTGTTGACCAATCCCCCAATCTATGGCATAATCACACAAATTACAACCTCAAAGGCCGTGATGGAAACGAGTACGCCCGCACAGGTCTGCCAGCGAACCCGGGACAGGTGTGAGCCGGGTCAGACCAGCGAGCCGAAAATCCTTCCGGAGCCGCAAACCTAACGCAATTTGCAATCCGCAACCTGCAACTAAGTGAGCCGTCTTCGTGCCCCGTTACCCCGCACGCGAGCATAAACCATATCGAAGGTCGTGCTCGGCCGAGCGTCCGCCCTATGGCGGAAACCGGGGTGGTACCGCGGGAGTGTCCTCGCTCTCGTCCCTGAAGTGGACGAGGGCGCTTTATTTAACCAGTTGAACGTTAGAAAGTTGCAGGTTGAAAAAATGCAGGTATGCAAGTATGCAAGTAAACAAGTAACAAGTAAACGAGGCATGACCCTCGCCTTCCTCATTCCTTGTTTACCTGTATACCTGTTTCCCTGTTTCCCCGACCAGTCCGACTAGTCAGACCACTCAGACAGGAGCCGCCCCCATGTTCAAACCCGTCTCATCCAAAGTGAACGTACCCCAGATGGAAGAAGCCGTCCTCAAGTTCTGGAAGGACCGCGGCATCTTCAAGAAATCCACCCAGAATCGGGAGGGCGGGCCGGAATTCGTCTTCTACGAAGGGCCGCCCACCGCCAACGGCGTGCCGGGCGTCCATCACGTCCTGGCGCGAGTCTTCAAGGACCTGTTCCCTCGTTACAAAGTGATGCGCGGCTTCCACGTCATCCGCCGCGGCGGATGGGACACCCACGGCCTGCCCGTGGAGATCGAGGTCGAGAAGAAACTCGGCTTCACCAACAAGAGCCAGATCGACGAATACGGCATTGACAAGTTCAACGACCTCTGCCGCCAATCGGTCTTCGAGTACATTCAAGAATGGGAGAAAATGACCGACCGCATCGCCTTCTGGGTTGACCTGGAAACCGCCTACGTCACCTACACCAACGAATACATCGAGTCGGTTTGGTGGATCCTGAAACAGTTGTGGGATCGAGACCTGATCTACCAGGGCTTCAAGGTGGTGCCCTACTGTCCCCGCTGCGGCACCCCGCTCTCCGACCACGAGGTCGCCCTGGGCTACGCCGACGCCGAAGACCCCTCCATCTACGTCCGCCTCCCCCTGGTGGACGAGCCTGGCACCTCCTTGCTCGTTTGGACCACCACCCCCTGGACTTTGCCCGGCAACGTCGCCGTCGCCGTCCACCCCAACGAGGAATACGTCACCGTCGAGCGAGATGCCGGTGATAACGGCGTTGAACGCCTGATCCTGGCCAAGGCTTTGCTGGAAAAAACCTTCGGCGAGGAAGAGGTCAAGATCGTAGACACCTTCAAAGGCAAGAAACTCAAAGGCAAGGAGTACCAGCCCCTCTTCACCTTCCTGCCGGTGGACAAGCCCGCCTACTACGTCATCTTGCAAGACTTCGTCACCGTCGAGGACGGCACCGGTCTGGTCCATATGGCCCCCGCCTTCGGCGCGGAGGACATGCAGGCCGCTATGGAGTTCAACCTGCCCATCCTGATGACCGTCCAGGAGGACGGCGCCTTCATCCCCGAGGTGCGCCCCTGGAGCGGCCAGTTCGTCAAGGACGCCGACCCCCACATCATTAAGGATTTGGAATCCCGCGGCCTGATGTTCAAGGCTGGAACTTACGTCCACACCTATCCCTTCTGCTGGCGCTGCGATACGCCCTTGCTCTACTACGCCCGCGGCACCTGGTACATCCGCACCACCGAGATCAAAGACCGCCTCGTAGCCAACAACCAACTGATCAATTGGGTTCCCGAACATACTAAAGACGGCCGCTTCGGCAACTGGCTGGAGAACAACATAGATTGGGCGCTGGGACGTGAGCGGTACTGGGGCACTCCGCTGCCCATCTGGGAGGACGAAGACGGCGACCAGCTCATGGTCGGCTCGGTCAAAGACCTGGAAGAGTTGACCGGCCAAGACATGAGCGAGCTTGACCTCCACCGCCCCTACGTGGACGAGATCGAGTTCCCCAATCCCAAGACCGGCAAGACCATGCGCCGCATCCCGGAATTGATCGATGTGTGGTTCGACTCCGGCGCTATGCCGGTGGCCCAGTGGCATTATCCCTTCGAGAACCAGGAGATGTTCGAGAGCCAGTTCCCCGCCGACTTTATCTGCGAGGCGGTGGATCAAACCCGCGGCTGGTTCTACACCCTGCACGCCATCAGCACCCTGGTCTTCGATAAACCCAGTTTCCTGAACGTCCTCAGTCTGGGCCACGTGGTGGACACCGAAGGAAAGAAAATGTCCAAGTCCAGAGGGAACTACGTTGAACCCTGGGACATATTCTCCGAGTACGGCGCGGACGCCCTGCGCTGGTACATGTACACCAGCGGCCAGCCCGGACAGACCAAACACTTCTCCGTCGAACAGGTGGAGGAGATCGTGCGCGGATTCACCCTCACCTTGTGGAATGTTTATTCTTTCTTCGTCACCTACGCCAACCTCGACCAGTGGCAGCCCGACCCGGACACCGAGCCGGAGTACAGCGCGCTGGACCGTTGGCTGCTCTCCTCCTTGAACGCCCTGATCCGAGACGTGACCCATTCGATGGAGACCTACGACGTACCTGGGGCTACTCGCCCCATCCGGGCCTTTGTGGACGATCTCTCCAAGTGGTACTTACGCCGCTCACGACGCCGCTACTGGAAGTCCGAATCCGACGCCGACAAGCACGCCGCCTACGCCACCCTATATCAAGCTCTGGTGACAGTCGCCAAACTGTTGGCCCCAACCATGCCCTTCATCGCCGAGGAGTTGTACCGCAACCTGGTCGTGGAGATGGACGCGGACGCCCCCGAGTCGGTCCACATGGCCGACTGGCCGGAGTTCGACGAGTCCCGCATTGACGAGGACCTCAACCGCGAAATGGCCCTCGTGATGAAACTGGCCTCCCTGGGACACGCGGCTCGTAACAAAGCCGCCATCAAAGTCCGCCAACCCCTGGCGGAGGTGGCCTTCTCCGTCGGCAGCGCTCAGGAGATGGCAGCTTTGGAGCGCTACGCCGATATCCTGTCTGACGAATTGAACGTCAAGCAGGTGCGCGCCCTGGGGTCGGCAGGGGAGGCGGTTGCGTATAGCCTAAACCCGCTCCCCATGCAGTTGGGCCAGAAATACAAGGCTCAGTTCCCCGCCGTCAAAGCCGCCATCCTCGAATTGGACGCCCAAGAAGCCTCCCAGGCCCTGATGGCAGGGGAGGCCGTTCAGGTGACCGTGGACGGCGAGACCTACGACATCCTCCCCGACGAGGTCGAGGTCCGCGCCGAGGCCCGCTCCGGCCTCACCGTCGCCAGCGAAGGCGCATACTTGGCCGCCCTCACCACCGATTTGACCCCCGAACTGGTGGACGAAGGCCTGGCCCGTGAGTTCGTCCGCCGGGTGCAGGACCTCCGCAAACAAGCCGACTTCGACATCAGCGACCGCATCCACCTCTACTACCAGGCCAGCGAAGGCCTCTCTAAAGCTCTCGAAACCTTCCGTGACTACATCATGGGCGAAGTCCTGGCTCTGGAGATGAATTCCGCCCCGGCCCCCGACGACGCCTACACCACTCCGTAACCTCTTGAATTTGAAGGGGAGGAAGTCACCATCGGCCTCGTCAAAACCTAATCCCATGTAGAGACGGCCCACCGGGCCGTCTCCGACAGCAAACAAAACCACCCCTGAGACGACCTCCCCAGGTCGTCTCAGCGTTTTTCCGTGATTTTGTAAAATTGTGCTATCATAAGGTTGTGTAGAGTGAAACACTCAGGAGAATTTTGATGGACTTTGAATATATACTGGCTACCGATCTAGAACGTGCCTGGTTGAATTTTGAGTTAGATTTGCCACTCGCGCCTAAGCCAGATGGTAAACCAAATCCGTTTTACGTTGACCGGCCCGAGAATCCGGTCGCTGCCTTGGAAGTTGCGCTATTAGCGCCATTTTACCAACCGCCCAAATATTTCTTTTCTGGACATCGGGGTTGCGGGAAGTCAACTGAATTATTGCGACTGGCCGTAAATCCAGAGATCCAGAAGAAGTATTTCCCCATCCATTTCACAATAAAAGACGTGGCCGATGTCAATAATATGGATTACCGTGACATCCTTCTTGCGATTGGCGGACAGATGTATGTCCAATACAGAGAGAGTGGAGGGCGTCTACCCAAAAACCTTTTGAAAGAGTTAGATGCTTTTCGTGGACGTGTAGAAAAGGAGATCACGATTGTCTCCTCGAGAATAGCTGAAACTGAATTGGAAGCAAAATTGGATGCCTTTTTCGCTCAAACTGGTTTGAAAATAAAACTTGAACCTAAAGTGCGTTCGATTGTCCGGCAGGTGATTGAACAAAGTGTCACAGAGTTGATTGATCTGATAAATATCATTACAACCGCCATTTATAATAAAACAAAACGCTGGCCCCTAGTGCTAATTGATGATCTGGACAAGCCAGATATTGAGCATAGCCGCGATATTTTCTACAATCACCGTGAGACAATGTTGCAGCCAGCTTGTCCAATTGTTTATACGGTCTCCAGTCCGCTCTTTTACAGCCCTGAATTTGAAGCCATCCGCGACCGGGCGATATTTTTGCCGAATGTAAAGCTTCATCCAAAAGCGAAATCCACCGAAAAGGATAAGGTTGGGTATCAAATAATGCGTATGTTTACTCTCAAGCGGATAGATCCCGATTTAGCGACCGACGAAGCAATTGAGGCGGCGACAACGGTCAGCGGGGGCGTATTCCGTGAGATGGCGCGTGTGATGCGTTCAAGCGTGGGGCGGGCGAGATTGGCGAAACGAGCGAAGATTGAAATTGAAGATGTTGAATGGGCTGAGGCCGAAATCCGAAGCGAGTACCGCCGTATTTTGACGGGAGAAGATCGAGTGTTATTGCGTTCAGTGTTTGAGCGGAATGAACTTGAAAACCCAGATCGCTTGGGCAAGCTGCTGCAGATGCTTGCTGTATTAGAATATCGCAACGCAGAAAATTGGTGCGATGTGCATCCCGCCCTAGTAAAGTTGTTGGAAGAAGAAAACGAGCATGGCGCAAACAGCTAAACCAGAACTGCAAGAACCTTTCGCTGACCGAATTGATTTGTTATTCCAAGAATTGGAATTAGCGATCAAGTGGGATCGTCCGTCAATTTTGATTGTGGTTTTTAAATCGATTTATGTTTTGAATGATGCAATGGATGCTCTCTCATCAAGGCTTAATGAGCATGGACAAAAAACAGCAAGGATAAGTATTGATCGTAATAGGTTTGACATTCCCCAACTTTTGATTGAACAACCCAATCGTGAGAAAACTGTATATTTCATCTCTGGTCTATTAAATATTGGCGAAGAAGATGGCTTGGATGCTTACCGAGCTTTGAACATCCGTCGCGAATATTTAGTGGAACACAAGATTCGTGCAGTCTTTTGGTTGACAGAAAAAGAGGCCATTGCTTTACCAAACCATGCCCCTGACTTTTGGGCTTTCCGCCACCGTGTGATTGAGTTTATTGAGCCACCCGAGCCGGTCCAAGTCGCAAGTACTGTCAGTTTCCTTGCTTGGAATGATTTTGAGAATAAAACATTACATGTTGAAACTGATGGAAAGATTCAGTTGCGCGAAGCTTTGATAAAGGATTTGCCAATTGTAGACGAAACTTTGAAATCTCGAGCTGAATTACAATATACACTTTCAGGATTATTTTGGGCCAAGAGAAATTATGAGAAAGCGCTGAATCTATTAGAGAATGTATTAGAAATAGCTAACCGGCTTGAAGATGATTTGCTTCAAAAATATGCTCGATATAGCATGGGATTTGTTCTTCAAGACCTGGGCCGTTCCGAGGAAGCAATAGCCATTTATCAGAAGATGATAATGATTGATTCTAAATTCCCACAACAATACTATGGTTTAGGTGTTGTGTATTCGGAAACAATGCAATTTGAAGAAGCTATTGCGGCGTTCGAGAAAGCGATCGAACTGGATACACAGTATGCGATTCCCCACAGTGGGCTAGGATATTTGTACAGTAATATGGGCCGCTATGAGGAAACGATCGCGGCATATGAGAAGGCGATTGAACTGGACCCGCAGTTTGCGTACCCCCACAACGAGCTAGGCAGTGTGTACAATAATTTGGGCCGCTATGAGGAAGCGATCGCGGCATATGAGAAGGCGATTGAACTAGACCCGCAGTTTGCGTACCCCCACAACGGGCTAGGCAGTGTGTACGATAATTTGGGCCGCTATGAGGAAGCGATCGCGGCATATGAGAAGGCGATTGAACTAGACCCGCAGTTTGCGCACCCCTACAACGGGCTAGGCAGTGTGTACATTAATTTGGGCCGCTATGAGGAAGCGATCGCGGCATATGAGAAGGCGATTGAACTGGACCCGCAGTTTGCGCCCCCCCACAACGGGCTAGGCAGTATGTTCAATAATTTGGGCCGCTATGAGGAAGCGATCGCGGCATATGAGAAGGCGATCGAACTGGACCCGCAGGATTCGCTTTCTTTATCCTCTCTTGCTGGCTTATACCGCACGCTAGGCCGTCAAGTAGAATTCGATGAACTAATAAAGCTTGCCCGAGAATTGATTGAGAACGAAAGAGAATACAATCGGGCATGCTACGAGTCCATTTGCGGGAATGTGGATGATGCTTTAGCTTTGCTCAAAATCGCGCTGGAGAAAAAGCAAGCCCCGCTCAAGTGGGCCCGCCGCGACCCAGACCTCGACTTCATCCGCGACGACCCGCGCTTCAAAGAATTGGTCGGCGAAGACTAATCTCCCTCCCAAACCCGCTTGACAAACCCGATTCCGTCAATATATACTGGTACTGTCATGGTCGCCATAAAAACCGCCTACAAATGGCTGCACAAATACGAAGGCAGCCAGATACCCTTCGCAGTCCAGGAATCGGTCAAGGGTATGCGCGCCGCCCTGAAGAAAAAGAAAGGCCAGCCCCAGGTCCTGCAATACCTGGAAGGCATCGTCGCCCTCACCGAGTCCTTCCCTCCCTCCGCGGGCAAGGCAGAGGCCTACCTGGAATGCGGATACGCCGCCTACCAGATAAATGACCTTGATGGGGCTGTTGAACTGCTCATCCAAGCTGTCGATGAATACGGCCTCCACGACCGCCGGCATGGACAAGCGGTCGCCCAGTGGATGTTGGGCTGCGTCTTTTGGGACTACGGCGACCGGGAGAGCGACGCCATCCTCGCTTGGCAGAACAGCCTGGATAATTTCAACGTCCTATCCTTGAGCAGAGGAATATTGGAAACTGAAGCCAAATGGTACGCCATTCAAGTCCGCAAGATGCGCAAGGCCATCAAGGCCGAACTCAAACTAGCTGGCCCGATAAAAGTCAAAATGCCCCCCTCTCCACCGCCTCCTCCTCCCGAACCGGAACCTGCCGCACCGAGAGCAGCCAAAACACCGCCCCCTCACGAAGAACCCCCGCCTCCCGTAGAAGAGGAAGAACCCATCCTCTTCGAAGACTTCTTCCAGATCGCCCCCATCGTGGACGAGATCAACGCCGGGACCTTCCAGCCTCTCACCCGCGCCAGCGTCGAATACGTTCAAACTCAACAGGTCTTGATTGATGGCCGTCCGCATAGCGCATACAGTCTCGTGCTGGGCGAGCCGGTGCCTAACCTCAAATACGACGAGGAGCACGTCGTCATGCGGGTGGTCGGCGACAGCATGGACCAGGCCGAAGGGATCGGGATCGCCGAAGATGACTACGTCCTGCTCCGCAAAACCGCCCAGCCCAATTCCGGCAGCATCGTCGCCGCCGAGATAGACAGCGTTGACACCTCCGCCACCCTCAAGCGGTACACCCGAAAAAACGAAGGCCAAGCCATCACCCTCTCACCAGAGAGCGCCAACCCCATCCACCAAGCCTACGAACTAGACGCCGACCTCGAAGGCCAACACTTCCACATCGGATGGGTCGCCCTGGCCGTCTTCAAGCCGATATAGTCACCCTATCTCTCTCACCATTTGTATCACAGATAGATTACTGCCTCTAAGGGTCTCCAAGGCCCGTAGTGTTTTGTTAAGATTATGATGATCAGTGTAAAGGCAGCGCACCTTATTTTCTGCCATATGCCTGTGGCGAAATGTCTCAAATGTGTTATAACATTTCACCGACATTCGGCTTAACATTGAGCTAAGGCCTTATAATTATCCAGGATCGTCTCACCGATAAAAAACCTGGATATCGAAATCACATTTATTATTCCAGGCAGCAACTTGAGCGTGTGAAACAGAAACTACAACCGGCAATACACACCTATGACTTTTGAATACACCCCCATCATTCTTCCCCCGCTGATCTCCTCAATCATCTTGTTGGGGGTGTGGATATACACCTTCAAATACCGTCGTGAATCCTCGGCGCGTATCTTTTTGGGTCTTATCACTTGCCTGCTGATATGGTCAATTGGGGTTATCTTTGAATTCGCGGCGGTGGAGTTAGCTGCAAAAATATTAATAGCAAATATCCAATTCATTGGTATTTTGTTCATCCCAATTTTCATGCTGTCAATCACGATTGCGATTACGGGGCACGGGAACCGATTTGTCCCCTTTCTACGGCCTCTGGCTGTTTTCGCGATAATATCTATCCTGATCATCTGGACAAACGACTTGCACCATTTATATAGAGTGAATCCCAGGATAGACACCGAAACGGCCAGCTTTCCCATCCTGGTGAATGACTATGGCCTCTGGTTTTATTATGTGCAAATCCCAATCGCTTATTTGAGCTATCTCCTCAATCTCATCATTCTCGTTCGCGCCTTGCGGTATTCAGAAAAAACGTATCGCATGCAAGCGGGTACCCTGCTGCTCAGTATCGTCTTGCCGCTTCTGACCGATGGACTGTATATTCTCGGGTTCTCACCGATCCCCAACTTAAATCTCACCCCCGTTGTTTTCAGCATCTCTGGGCTGCTGCTAGGCTGGGCGCTTTTCCAATACAGGTTGTTTGATCTGGGGCCGCTGGCCTACCAACTCGTTATCCAAAATATGCAAGATGGGGTGATTGTCCTCGATCTCTACGAGCGGATTGTTTCACTCAATCCAGCCGCTTATCAAATTACAAAACCAACTGAAGAAGAAGCCCTGGGCCAATCAATCACTCAGATTATGCCATCCTGGCCCACATTGGATCATAATGAGGTCAATATTTACACAACCCACCACCGAGCCCCAAACGACGAAACTGAAGCTGAAAGCCAGTACGAAATTCTTGTCTCGCCGATATTCAACCGGACCCAAAAAACCATTGGGCGCGTGATTACGCTTCGCGATGTTACCCAGCGCGTCAGACTACAACAAGAAACCCAGCTGCTGGCCGCCACAGACTCCCTGACCAATGTGCTCAACCGCCGCGCCTTCTTTGAGCACATGAATGACGCGCTGCAAAACGCAGTCGAATCCCAATCAACCCTGGCTTTCATTATGTTCGATATCGATAATTTAAAAGAAATTAACGACCGGCTGGGACATCATTTTGGCGATGCGGCGCTAGTCAATGTTGCACAAATTTGTCAGGCAAATTTACGCAAAGGGGAAGTAGTTGGGCGTTACGGTGGCGATGAGTTTTGCATTCTACTTCCGCAAACAAAGCTGGCAGAATCCCAACAAATCGCTGTCCGTCTGCACCGGGCCCTCTCAAATTTCAATATAGCTCCTGAAAAAGGAAACATAGCGCTTACCATCAGCATGGGCATAGTGGAAGTTTCGGGGGCGGAAAACACTTCTATTGAAGATATCCTCCGCCTCGCAGACCAAGCGCTCTACCAGGCCAAAGAGGCAGGGAAAAATCAGACCATCGCCCTGCGCTTGGGAGAAGATTAA
>CBDUUP010000134.1:0-10444 GCA_965370435.1 uncultured Anaerolineales bacterium
CCCCGACACCCCCCCCCAAAAAACACACCCCCCCCCTCCACACACACCACACAACAACCGCGGCCCCCCGCAGACCGATGAAGTGATAGAGAGTACAGAGGTAAACATGAAATGCTTTACATAAAAGACCCGGAGAACAAACTAATAGTTCGGTTATATCTCACAAGCGAAGAGTTACAGCTAATAAAAATAATCCTAAAGTACGAGGCAAGGGTATTTATCGCAAACGATGAAGAATCGGTCAAGGGAAGCCAAAAAAAGCTAAGTATACATGAAGAACTTGAGCGCCTTCCATATCCGCCCAATAAAACCAACTGCTATTATGTCCTTCTCGACATCGACGATCTGGAAATAGTAGTTAGCGCGGTGGACATGGCGTTGATACGTCTACAGCCCCATCCAGATGATGCAATATTAGGGAAGCCATCCTACCCCTTTGACAACCAACTCCCTGAGATGAAAAACATCTACTATAAGCTCCAGCAAACACTGCTAATGGTTCGCCATGTTGCCCACCTTGAAAAAAGAATAGAAAAAATCGAGAAGTTGAATAACCCCTAACATCGTGTCAAGGGTTATCGCGCCAGACCACAACCGCCGCCAGGATACTGCAGACCACGTCCGCCGCTGTACCTGCCCAGACCGTCCAGGGATTGAGGAGATATATCAGGATTATCCCTGCATAAGAACAATCCCTATAAAACATTTGAAAACGCCCAGAGAGGTCATAAAAAGCTTTATCCGCGCAGTCCCTCCAAGAATTCCTTAAGACCTCGCAATAGAAAACGAGTGATTAGAAACAACACAAGACCCACTAAAAACGTTACGAAATTAGAAACAAAATTATACTCGGTTAATCCGAACCACTCTTGTGTGATTAGCACCCCACCAATCATGCCCACAGTTAAGGGTATAAAGTTCTTAAACGCCCAAGCAAAAAAATAACCACGGCCCATAAGTCACCTCTGGGAACATTCTACCATAATAAGGATAAGCACCAGGGGAATTGAAAACAGATCAGGAATTGTACCAACCAGTGGACATAGACCAAGCCCAAAGTATTGCCTATTTAGCATTTAGGCCAAACAAATGCCCAATAGCAGCTCCCAGGAATCCCCAGACTGCCGGGGATTCAACTCGGTTGACAACAGCAACCCCCGCCAGGAATAGAACGGCGATAAAGCTAAAAGTGCGCAGTTCGGTAGGAGTTAGCTTTCGCATTGGCCGTTTGTTTTTTCTTTTCGCCATAAAAACCTTGCCTTTCTGTGAGTTGACACAAACGGCCGTTTGCTATATGATGTAAAAGCATAGTGGCTTGTCCATTGTGCCCTTGACACGTCCCGGCGCCCTGCAAAGCTTTGGGACGTGTCGCTTTTAATTTCTACTTTATATTATGACATGATTTGCATGTAAAAAGCAAGCGAAAATAGATAATCTAATAAATTTGTTAGGAGAGTGTAAGCAATACTAATAGTTTACACTATTTTTTGCTATTTTTTGCTATCACTTCTGCAAATTAACGTTTTTGCAATAAGTTCTATTCTTTTATATCCCCCCAGAAAACCAACGCGCCAGGAAGGCCTCTACGCGATTTTGGGAGGTGTTGCCATAAGGATAGATTACCAAACCTAAACAACAAAAAAAGTCTGGTCGCCTGAGTCAGCTCTGGGTAAATTTGGAATAAAATTATAGATTAGCCAGTGGACATAGACCACCACCACAGTACCTTAAAGGAAAACAACCTGTTGACTCCAAAAAAGTATAATTTCAAATGTAATAGCTTAATATTTCGTGTATAATATTTTCATTATAGCCCGCGGTTATCGCCACCAACTGAGGTTAGTGGACTCAAGGTAGCCGCAATTACAACCCCAGGGAGCACAAAAGTGTGCTCCCTGCTTTTTTTCCTCTACTCTCCCCTCCCGCAGGTTCAAGGAACGAAGTTCCCAAGCTGCGGGAGGGGAGAGTAAACGGGTATTTTATCCGTGCCAGGGGGGACATAAACTGTATAATGTTTCAAGTAGAAGAATAGGTACGCCAAAGACCATCAACCAGACCTCAACCTTGCGCCACTACATTGGAGATCGTCATGAAAAAAGTTTATGGTAGTGGTTAATCCCACCCCAACCTCACTCAACCCCCCTCCCCCGTCGCCCAATTTCGCATATAATCAAGCCCGCATTGACCTAACTTTCAACCGCCAGGTGAAATTATATGCCCAACCCGAAACCCAGAGTCCCGTTATTCTTCATTCTGCTCTTGCTCCTCGTGCTCATCACCGCGGGATGCAGTTCGTCGTCATCCGAGACAACAGCCACCCTGCCCCCATCCACGGACGCCCCCGTCTCACCGACGACCACGTCCCCGCCCGCCACCGCTACCTTCACCGCCACCCTCACCTCCACCGAGACTCTCATCCCCACTTCCACCCTCTCCCCCACCATCACCTCCACCCCCGTGCCTCCGGTCCTGACGGTCACCACCAACACGGTCTGCCTCACGGGGCCGGGCTTCAATTACGTGGTTGTTGCCTACGTGGGGGTGGGCGAATCGCTCCCCATAGACGGGCGGGATGAGGCGGGGGAATTCTGGTGGGTGAAGCCCTGGTACAAAGACGCCCACTGCTGGGTGGCGGACCAATTCGTCACAGTGGAAGGCGACACCGCCCATCTGGAGATCATCGAAGCCCCCGTCACGCCCACGCCGATCCCCTCCGACCTCTTCATCTTCAATTTCTTCATCAACCCCAACACCGGCGGCAACATCGCTTGCGGCGACTCCATCGTCCCGCTGGCTATCGGGCATCTGAAAAGCGGGGACACCGCCGATGACGTACTCACCGCGCTGCGTGCCTTGTTCGCCACGGGGGTAAAAAACCACGCCGGGTTCTACAACGCCCTCTACCGCTCCGGCATCCGGGTCAAGAGCGCCAGTTTCAACACCGTCACCGGAAAGATCCAGGTGGATATGGAAGGCACGGTGGTCCACGGCAACGACGACTGCGAGAAAATGCGCATTGAAGCCCAGGTGCTCTACACCCTGTGGCAGTTCACGGAGATCAAATCCCGCCTGCTCTTATTGAACGGCGTCCCCTTTGAAGACTTCACCTACGTGCCCTGATGATTGGCAGCGCAATGAAAATTAAACTCCTAAAATTGCTGGTTCTGGCGCTCTTCCTCACCGCTTGCGGATCTGGCGGAGGGAGCGAACCCACGTTGACCCCGCCTCCCGCCTCCCCCACCCCGATACCGCCCACCGGCACGCCCCTGCCGCCCACCCGCACCCCAACCATCGCCTTCACGGCCACCTCCACCGCTACGGGGACGCCCATCCCCACCAGCACACAACCCGCGGCGACGCTGATCTCCAACACCAACGCCAACTGCCGCATGGGGCCGGGCCTGACCTACCCCATTTTTGGGGTGCTTGACGAAGGGTCAGTCTCCGTCATCCTGGGGCGCAACGAAGACAGCACCTGGTACTACGTCCAGCACCCCGACCGGGACTTGAAATGCTGGGTGTTCGCCGCCATCGTCACCGCCTCGGGCAACCTGGAGAGTATAGAGATCGTCGAACCCCCGCCCCCGCCCACCCTCGGCCCGGGCAGCGACTACATCCTCAACTACTTCATCATCCTGGGCAGCGGCGGGCCGGTGGCCTGCGAGGACAGTCTCTACGCCACCGCGGTCGGCCCTATGCGGACCTTCAACGTGGCCGACGATGTGTTCACGGCCCTCAATATTCTATTGAGTAATCCATCTCAATACTCGGGCGGTCTCTACAACGCCCTCTACCGCACTACCATGAAAGTCACCGGCGTTACGTTCAACGAGTCCAACGGCCGGGTCAGAGTCCAATTGGAAGGCGGCCTGGGCACGCCGGACGACTGCGACCTGATGCGCATTGAAGCGCAGGTGGTGTCCACGGTGAAGCAATTCCCGGAGGTGAAAAGCCGGATCATCTATCTGGGCAACTTGCTCTTTGAAGACCTCACTTACGTGCCTTGACTTAGCGGCCTGATTGTTTTCAAAAGATATTATCGAAATGAACACAAATTTAAAACTTATCACCACAGAGACACAGAGTACGCCGCTTCGCTTAGAGAGAAAAACAAGAATTTTTTTTAAACTCTGCGAAACTCCCCTAGCGAAACGACGTTCTCTGCGGTGAAATATTTTTTTAGATTTCATTTATTCGGAGATTCTATGAAAAATCGCCCGTATCGCATAGCACTCCCCCTCGCATTGCTCCTCCTCCTGATAACGATCACCGGCTGTACTGCCGCGCCCTCCTCCCCGGAGACCGCCGCACCATCATCTCCGACATTCACGCCCATCCCCCATACCGCCACGCTGATGCCTCCCACCCCAACCAACACGGCCACATCCACCCACACGCCCACCTTGACCGCCACCCTAACCGCCACCCTAACCGCCACCCTCACCGCCACCGAAGAGGTCGTCATTCTCACAGTTAATCAAAACGCCATATGCCGCACCGGCCCCCACTTGATCTATGACCTGGCCGCCTATCTCACGCCGGGGTACAGCTCACCGGTGTTGGGGCGGCACGATGTGGAGGACAACGTCTGGTGGGTGATCTACTTGCCCGACAGCGAGGAGACCTGCTGGATATCCAACCTGGTGGTGGACGTCACCGGGGATCCCGAGGCGGTCCAGTACGTCGAAGCGCCGCCCACCCCCACCCCCCTACCCTCCGCCACCTCCATCCAGGGCGTCCCTTACCTGGTGGTGATCCTGGGAACCGGCGGCCCCATGGGCTGCGGAGACAGCCTGGCGCCGATCTATTCCAGTATTCCCCACACCAATAAACCCGCCGAGAACATCGCCAACTCCCTCAAAGCGCTGTTCGACAGCCCGCTTCACCTCAACGGAAACACCTTCAACCCGACCTATCCTTCCAATCTAAAAGTTGTCAAGGTCACTCTCAACGGGAACAGCGCAACGGTGAAGATCACCGGGACTCTGGTCATGCCCTCCAACGACTGCGACCGGATCAGGATGGCCCAACAGATTGTCCGCACCGCGGCGATCTTCGGCCACAGCGCCATTGTCTGGTTCAACAACGCGCTGCTGGAAGACCTTCTGCTCCCAGGCGCGTGATGTTCGAGATACGTCCCTTGATCCAATTCGATGCAGCCCAATTCCAAGAGACCGCCACCGGCTACGTCTCCAACGCCAGGTACGTAGTCCGCAAATCCGAATCTGACGCCCGCGCCGCCATCACTCTGGAACTGGAAGAACTGAAGACGCCTTACACCAAAACCTGGGACTACGGCGAGGAGGATTGGGCACGTTACCGTCAGGTGGTCGAACGAGGATTCTCTTTGGGCATGTACGACGGCGATCTGCTCATCGCCCTGGCCATCGCGGAAGCGGTGCAATGGAATCGCTCCTTCTGGGTTTGGGAATTCCACGTGGCCCCATCCCACCAGGGCCGGGGCGCGGGAGGCCAACTCATGGAGGCTCTGGCGGAGAAGGCCGCCCAAGCCGGAATGCGGGTGATGGTCTGCGAGACCCAGAATACCAACCTCCCCGCCATCCGCTTCTACCGCCAGGCCGGTTTCGAGATCGGCGGTCTGGACCTCTCTTACTACAGCAACCAAGATGTTGAAGAGGGCGAGGTCGCGATTTTCATGAAAAGGAAATTGTAGGGGCTGGGGTTGTCCCTGCCGGTAAATGTCATTCCGAGCGCCCCACGACACCACTGGCGCGGATCAGTGGGGAAGAAACAAAACGTTTATCCGCTAATAACGCTAATCTCACGAATTTTTTTAAAGTTTTTATTCGCGTTATTCGTGTAATTCGCGGATAAAAAAATTTTAACATGAAGATTCTTGCTAAAGAAGGATTTTCCTGGTTAGACTCTAAGGGTCTGGGCGCCGGGCTTCGGCCTCGGAAAGACAAGTTCGCGGGTATAATTATCGGATAAAAAATATCTTATTAATTTTACCAATACCTGAAACGAGGTGAACGAACAATGAAAGCGACCATTATCGGTATTTACACTGCCCCCCAGAACGGAGCGCCAATCGAATCCCAGGAAGAAATCCGCGCTGTGCCAGGCCAGGGTTTGGAAGGCGACCGCCACTTCAAGACATTGACCGCCTCCGCCCAACCGGACCCCTCCCGCGAGATCACGTTGATCGAGATCGAAGCCCTGGAAGCCATCCAGCGAGACTACCAGGTCGAAATCCAACCCGGCGAGAGCCGCCGCAACCTGGTCACGCGGGGCATGCCCCTCAACCATCTGGTCGGCCAGGAGTTCAAGGCCGGCCCCGTAACCCTGCGGGGCGTGCGCCTCTGCGAACCCTGCAACCACCTGGCCCTGGTCACCGGCCGCGAGAAAATCCTCCCCGCCCTGGTGCACCGGGGCGGCCTCCGCGCCCAGATCCTCACCGAAGGGATCATCCAAGTCGGCGACCTCATAATAACCCCATAGCGCTATGTTAAGCTAAATGTTGAAAAGAAATATTAACCACGAAGGCACCAAGACACGAAGATAAACAAAAACTTTGTGTCTTGGTGTTAAAAACCTTACCCTGTAATTCAAAAAAAACACCGAGAAAAATGTACAAAAATCATCTTGACTAAACAATAGTGTTAAGTTAAGCTAAATGTTGGCAAAATATTGAAACACTGAACCACTGAAAAGCTTTTTCCCTGATAAACTCAGTGTAACAATGATTTCTATGAGGTGGGAAAGATGTGAAAAATTCTTCTTAACTTACACTAGGCATATCGCCTTGAAAATCTGCCAACATGCAATCTGCAAACCGCAATTCGCAAATCTTCAACCGGTCAACCTTCAACATCCCTCCCCAAGTGCAAGGCTCTCTCCGCCTCTACAACGCCCTCCTCCATTCGCCGGAAAGCCCCCGCCTCCCCCGCCTGATAGAACTTGGCGCTGGGCACCACCCGGAAGGAGGATGCGGGCGAAACCGTCAGCTTATCGCCCGGCTTCAACCCCTGAATGGCGTCTTCGATGGTCAGCGTATCGCTGGCGTAATCCAAGCGCAGCCGCCGCTCCAGAACGACGCCGGGCAGTTCGGCGGGGGCTTTGATGAGCGCTCGCTTGAAGACCGCGTTCATGGCCGGCCCCAGGAAACTCAAGAGGCGCAAGGCCACCGTCTTCAAGCTTCCGGCCACCAACGTCCTATAGCGCATGAAGGGCGCCCTCACCCGCCATTCAACCCCCTCCGCGGTCTCAGTAACTGTCGCTTCAACGTCCTCATCCACCACGCAGGTGGCGTATACCAGCCCCCCCCGCTCAACCCGGTAGCCGCCGTCATCAACCACCTCTCCCCGGTCCTCCACCTGGAAGGCCCCCCCCTTGTTCAGCCCCACCAAGACCACCGTCTCTGCCTTGCGGCAGGCGTAGAGGTGCGCCTCTGGATAGGCGGCGTACTCCCAGTCTGCAATCTCCGGTAAGGACAAGGTCTCCGGCGGGCCGTTTTGCGCCCGGCGCAGGGCCGTCATCGCCAGCGAGGGCAGGCAGTAGTGCATCAGGTAGCGGTCGTCCAATTTTTCGTATCCCGCCCGCAGGTCCAGCCGCCCCAATCGGCTTGCCAGACGCGGGTCAGCGTAGGCCGCCTCCAATATGCCGAAAGGCAGGAAGTAGGTCGTGCTGCGGGAAGCGAACTCCCCGCCCAGCCGCCCAGCCGGGGTCACAAAATCGGCGATGAACGCCCCCAGCCCGGCCAGTTTGTCCCCCGCCGGGAAGCTCCCGTCAGCCTGGATATAGCCCAGATAATTCAACGTCACCGTGCTGTAGCCCAGGTCGGCTCCCCCGTATTCCCTGAAACTCCCTCCCTGTTCAGGGCGATCCAGAAGCCGCTCGACGGTGGTTTGCGCCTCGCTCGTCCGCCACTGATTGGTCTGGCTGTACAACGCCAGGAAAGCGGCCCCCGCCACATCCTGGTTGGCCGCCGGGGAGGGCGACCGGTTGACCAGCGCCTCCGCGGTTCTCCGCAGCCCCTCGCTCTCCAGGATTTCGGTCTGCCCCAGCATCAACGCCGACTTGAGCGCCGCATACCCGGCAAACACCGTGGCCGGGAAGGAACCCTCGCCTGGATAATATTCATCTACCATGCCCCCCCGTCCGACCAATTTCACGGTTCGGCGGTTGATAGCCCGGGCCAATTCCTCCCAGTACGCCTTATCCTCAGCCTTCAGATAGCGGCAGTTGGAAAAATCCACCAACTCTGCCAGAGCCGCCAACGCCGCCAGGGTCAGGCTGGTCTGCTGGAGAACTCCGGAGTCGAAGTCGTGCAACCGGTACATCCAGAATTGGCGGTCGCCCGAGCCGTAGGTGGGCGAATCCGGGTCGCGGTCTATCTGGGTCAGCAGCCGGGGATAGAATCCGTCCAATAAATTCAGCAGCGTTTCCAGGTCGTAGATTTGGGGTTGGGAGGCGGCCATGATGAATCCCCTAATCAAAATTCTCGTAATAGAACTTCTTCTCGAAGCGTTTGACGTAATCTTTCAAACGCCGACGGATGAAGACCGGGATTTTGTAATACCCGAAACGGGCGATAGTGCGGAAGAAGGTGCGCCGCCGCTCCTTGAACACCAGCCCCTCCGAGACGAAGCGGTTGCGCATGATGACCCGTTCCACGTCCTGCTTGCGGGGCAGCAAATTGACCTTGCTCCGGTAATATCCAAAGCTCACCAGGGCGATGGGTTCGTAAAACGAGTGGATATTGAACATCCGCCGCACTTCCGACTTGTTGGGCAGGTGGCCGATCCAGCAGCTCCCCACTCCGACCGAATGGGCCAGCAGTTGGAAGGTGGTGATGAAGGCCGCCCCGCTCTGAATGTGGTCCTGCCATTCCAGGTTGTCGCTTTCCTTGTTGTAGCACAACAGGAAACACTGCTTCACGTTCTGCAAAAAAGAGGCCGAACCGCGCTCGATCAGGTCTTGGATGATGGCCGGGTCGTCAATGTGGATCACCTTCCATTGCTGCTCGTTGCAAGCCGTGGGCGCGTGCATGGCATTGCCCACCAGCCATTCGAAGGTCTCCATATCCACCGGCTCTGGGCGATAGGCCCGCGAAGTGCGCCGCGTGTTGATCGCGTCCAGCAGCGGCATCATCGGATTGGGCGCGTCCACCAAGGCTCCCGGCTGCATGAACCGCCCATCATAAGGCACCGAACCTTGCCCGTCCATATCGAATATCGGGTATTTACTCTCGCTCAAATCTTCACCTCTAAATTAATCGCCATACATAATTCCTGGCCGAATACGCAACCCCTGCATCTAAACTCTCTACCAACTACAAAACTACCCAACTATCTAACTACCCAACTAATCTCCCAACTTCTTTTAAATAGAATAATCTCGCTCGCTGCTATAGGTCCCCAGGTTTATCATTTCGGCCAGCAGCCCAAACGAGACGAACTGCACTCCAATGATGATAAGCAGCGTTCCCAGCATCAGCAGGGGCCGGTCCCCGATCAGGTTGCCCATCAGTTTCACAATCACCAGATACAGGTCAATGAGAAAGCCCACGCTGAAGGAGATGATCCCCAGCCAGCCGAAGAAATGCAGCGGGCGGCGGGTGAAGCGGGTCAGGAAAGACACTGTCATAAAGTCGAACAAACCGCGCAGCAATCGCTCGATGCCGTATTTGGACTGCCCAAACCTCCGGGGATGGTGCTTGACCTTGATCTCTCCCACCCGGAATCCGCGTTGGTGCGCCAGCACCGGAATATAGCGGTGCATTTCGCCATACAGGGTGATCTCCTCGGCCACTTCCCGGCGCATGGCCTTGAACCCGCAGTTGAAATCGTGGATCTGGATGCCCGAAGTCGTCCGAATAGTGAAATTCGCCAATTTAGAGGGCAGGGTTTTGGAAAGGGGGTCCAACCGGGGGAACTTCCAACCCGTCACCAGGTCGTAGCCCTGCTCCAGTTTTTCCAGGAAGCGGGGGATCTCCACCGGGTCGTCCTGCAGGTCGGCGTCCAGGGTGAAGATGATCTCGCCCTGCGCCTCGGCGAACCCCGCCGCCAGCGCCGCCGACTTGCCGAAGTTCCGCCGGAACTGGATCACCTTGACCCGCCCGTCCGCCTGGTGCAGCCCTTCCAACACCTCAAAAGACCCGTCCCGGCTGCCGTCGTCCACGAAGATGATCTCGTATTCGCCGCCCACCCCCGCCAGACTCTGGCCGAGCTGCTCGTGCAGCGCAACCAGGCTCTCCGCCTCGTTATATACCGGAATTACAACGGATATGTCCATACGCTCTACGCTTGCTCCATGATTTAGCCTGATGATTTCGCCCTCGCATTCTCACACGGAATGAGTATCCAGTCAAGCCCACTTATGGATGTGCCGGGGTATCCCCCGTAGGCGGGGTGAAGGTTGGGGATTGGTTGGTGTTGTGGGGGTTGTAGGTTGGGGAGGCCTTGGAAATGATTTTTTTGGG
>CBDUUP010000135.1:0-10434 GCA_965370435.1 uncultured Anaerolineales bacterium
AATCCCCTTTATCGAAGACATCGCCGTTCCGGTTGAACATCTGGGCGAGTTTGTGCGCGATATGGAACGCATTATGGATGCCCATAACGTTCGCTGTGAGTATTACGCTCACGCCTCGGTAGGTTGTTTGCATATCCGTCCCTTGATTAACCTGAAAACCGTCTCTGGCGTAGAAACCCTACGCGGGATCGCAGAGGATTCAGTCGCCCTCATTCTGCGTCTAGGCGGCGCGCTCAGCGGCGAACACGGCGATGGTCTAGCCCGCTCAGAGCTTTTGGAAAATGTTTTCGGGGCTGAGATCATGGACCTGTTTCGTGAGCTAAAGCATTCCGCTGACCCACAAGGCATTCTTAATCCAGGGAAAATTGTCGATGCCCCCCCTATGGATGAGAACCTGCGCTATGGATTATCCTACCAGCCTGTGACCTGGACGCCTGTATTTGATTACTCCCGTAAAGGTGGTTTTTTAGGCGCAGTGGAGATGTGCAACGGCGCTGGCGTGTGCCGGAAATCTGGCGGCGTGATGTGTCCTTCGTTTCAAGCCACCAATGAGGAAATGCACAGCACCCGCGGGCGGGCGAATTTGTTGCGGGCTATGTTTTCCGGTCACATAATAAGCAATCGTGTTGGATACGACCTATTGTTTGACGCATTTGACCTATGCCTGGAATGTAAAGGCTGTAAGTCCGAATGTCCCTCTGGGGTGGATGTAGCCAAGTTGAAATACGAATTTCTCCACCAGTATTATCAGCAAAGCCGCCGCCCATTACGCGATTATTTATTTGCCAATGTCGGCCTCCTGGCGAAACTGGCTGCGCCCTTTGCTTTCATTGCCAATCCTTTGCTTAGCAATTCGATACTAAGAAGGGCAGGGGAGCGTTTCCTGGGATTGTCTTCTAAACGCGATCTACCTGCAATAATTTCCTCGAAAATCCAATCTTCTGAACGCCACAAATCTCCACCCCAAACCGTCGAGACCGTTCTCTTTCTTTCCGATCCATTCACCAAATATTTTTACCCTGAAATCCAAAACGCAGCGCTTCAAGCCCTTGCAGCCGCTGGTTGTCAGGTTCAAATATTGCCAGTCCTTGGCAGTGGACGCACGAAAATTTCTAAAGGATTTCTCCCTCAAGCAAAGAAACACGCTCAAAAGGTATTGGATGCCATCTCCAGTTTGGACCCTGGGGGTGAATTACCGGTTATCGGAGTGGAGCCTTCAGAGATACTCACCCTGCGTGATGAATACCTTGATTTATTCCCCGGCGATGAGAGAGTCAAAGGATTGGCCGAACGCGCGTTTATGATTGATGAATTCTTGATCCGCCCAGGACCTGATGATAAGCCACGGATTAAGCGCTTAGAAATCAAAGGCGAAGGCAAGCAGGTCCTTTTCCACGGGCATTGCTACCAAAAAGCTCAACCTCCCGCCGTAGATAATTATCCTTCGGGGACCGACGCAACCGTCGCCATGTTAGAGTCTCTCGGTTTTGAGGTCACCCTGGTGGAGGCCGGGTGTTGTGGAATGGCTGGCTCTTTTGGCTACGAGGCCGCTCATTATGACCTTTCCATGCAAATCGGGGAGCAAAGCTTATTCCCCGCCGTCCGAGATGCCGGAGCAGATGTGACCGTTGTCGCAACGGGGTTTTCATGCCGCTCGCAAATCAAAGACGGGGCTGAACGACAGGCTCTCCACCCGGTCGAATTACTCTGACACCAGATTTCCCATAATCTGAGTTGTAATCGATTTACGTCTTCTCTTCTTCCTCGTCACCCTTTTCTGTTTCCTCTGCGGCAACCCGCCCATTTGTTTTCTCCCAATCCTCGTCATTGACTAAAGTGACCACCCGGAACCCTTCCGCATAATCCATCTCTTTGCCTTTCCCGCGCTCTGCCGCCCATTCCTTGATGCGCGGCTCTGGGTCCCAATCTTTCATCTGGCTTTTGTGCGCCCGCAAAGCCTCGATTTTGATGTCAATAGTTTCAGAAATATTGATGTAGAAATCGCTTTGCGCCCACCCAGAAACATAGACCTTACGGGGTTTATGGGCTTCGTATCCTTCCTCTGCAATTTCTTCGAATAGGTTGGGTTGCCCAGCCGCAGGGAAAACGGCATCCAGCGCAACCGTCGCTGCCGCGCGGTGGTCGGGCTGGTTGATGTATTCTTCCCCGGCCCACACCACGGTAGGATCCCCAGTTATGACCACCTCCGGCTTGAACCGCCGTATTTCACGGACGATCTTCTTTCGCAGTTCAATGGTGGGTTGCAGTATACCATCCGGCTCACCCAGGAATATCACTTCTTTTGCGCCCACGATTTTCGCCGCGGCGCGCTGTTCAGTTTCCCGGATACCTTTAGCTTTTTCTCTCGTCATCCCCGCTTCAGCAATCCCGACATCTCCGCTGGTGCATATGACGTAAGATACCTTTGTTCCTTTATTTGCCCAGCGCGCCAATGTGCCAGCACAAGAGAATTCAATATCATCAGGGTGGGCGACAATCGCCATCGCGCTTTCGGGGACGTAAAATGTGCTCATACTCTATGATTTCTCCGTTTTTTCTTGCCAGAATGTCGGCTGAATTGGTTATTCTTTCTTGAGATGCCTGATGCCGTCCGGCCCAGCAACGATCACGTCTGTTACGAGACCAATAAATAGGCCATGCTCAACGATGCCCGCTCGTTGGCCTAGCTGACCAGCCAGAGCGGCTGGATCGTTTATCGGCCCAAAATTGCAATCCAGAATGTGATTCCCCTGATCGGTCCGATACGGATTTCCACCGTCATCAAGGCGCAGAGTCACTTCAGCGCCCAAACCGGCGATATAGGCAACCTGAGTTTTCCAGCCGAACGGAACGATTTCAACTGGCAGCGCCCAGTTTGTGCCCAGCTTGGGGGAGAGCTTTGATTCGTCCACAATGATGATTTCGCGCTTGCTGTTTTGGGCGACGATCTTCTCTCGTAAAAGCGCGCCGCCTCCGCCTTTGATAACATTTAAATCAGGATCAACCTCATCTGCGCCATCAATAGTGAGGTCAATTGTTTGTCGTTCATCAAGCGTGGTCAACGGGATTCCTAGGCTCCGGGCAACCCTTTCGGTTTCAAGCGAACAAGGAACCCCCACAATGTCCCGGATTTTCTTTTCAGCTAGTAATTCAGCCAGGTAATGCACTGCGAGGATCGCCGTGCTGCCAGCCCCAAGCCCGACCACCATGCCCGATCTCACCATCTGTACCGCGCTTTCAGCGGCTTGCTTTTTATATTTGACAACCTCATCATTCATTTTCGTACCCATAAAGATTCGACGACGCCAGAGCGGTAAGCGTCGTCGAAAGGCGGAAAGACGAATAAAAGATTAGAATGCTTTATTCCTCGTCTCGGTATATTTTTATGATCGTGTCCAGCATTTTCAAGGCATCTTCTTTCTTGCGCTGGAAGGTGTTGCGGCCAATGATGGAACCAAACCCGCCGCCATCTCGAATCGAGCGAGCCGACTCGAAAATAGCATTTTCATCGTCCTTCTTCGCCCCGCCGGAGAAGATAACAATTCTACGGCCATCAAACGCGCTCTGGATAACGTGGCGTACACGCTCCTCTTGGGTGGAGCGAGGGACTTCATGTTCCTCATAGACTTTCTTGGCCGCCGCAAGCTCCAGGTGATCGGAAGGTAATTTAACTTTGATGAGATGGGCGCCCATCTGAGCCGCGATCTGGGCGGCATAGGCGACCACATCAAGAGCGGTTTCGCCGGCCTTGCTGAGGTCGCTCCCTCTTGGGTAAGACCATACCACCATCAGCAATCCGGCAGACTTCACTTCCGCGGCGAGTTCGCGCAACTGTTCATAGAGAAGTCGGCGATGTTCGGTGCCCGGATAAATTGTGAAGCCAACACCGACACATCCAAGTCGCAGCGCGTCTTTCACACTGGCCGTTTGCGCCCCCATGGGATTAGCTTCATCATAAAGCATATCGTGGCTGTTGGCTTTCAGGATTAAGGGAATCTGTCCGGCGAACTCGGCCGCGCCAGCCTCCAGAAAGCCTAGCGGCGCTGCATATCCACTCATCCCCGCCTCAAGAGCTAGGCCAAAGTGGTAATGAGGATGGTAGCCAACCGGATTGGGCGCAAAACTGCGGCCAGGCCCATGCTCCCAGCCCTGATCAACAGGTAAGATGACAAGTCTCCCCGTTCCTGCGAGGCGGCCGTGGTTGAGAATTCGGTACATATTTGTCAGCACCCCAGGGTTTTCGCTCTTATACCAACTTAAAATTTCTTTGACACGGTCAGTCATTGAGATCAGTCTCCTTAGAATAATATCATTAGCCTATAAGTATAAATGCTATCTATTGCACGGTCAATTCTTTTGGTGAGAGTATATCAGAAAAGGAATCGACAAATGCAGCATCCACTCAGGTATCAATTATTTCGTGGCCTCGTTTTATGGTCTTATCCCCAAACCGCTCTTGCAGAGAATCAACCGCGCCTTGCAACCGTTGTTGCTTTTGCCAATCAGAATCCCACAAGGATAGCTGGCGGGTCGGAGGCCCAAGTCCGCTTACCCCAACGCCAACCAAGCGTACAGCGCGCCTCTGATCCCATACCTTCTGGAAGAGTTGGTACGCAGCGGCAAAGATCACTTCGCCGTTATCAGTAGATTGCTCTAGCGTTACCTGCCGCGATAAGGTTATGAAATCAGGCCAGCGTATTTTGAGCTTTATGGTGCTGCTGCATAGATTGGAATTCCGCAATTGGCGTCCCACACCCTCAGAAAGCGACCGAATAATTTTCCTCAATTCAGCCCCGTCGTTTTTATCTCGAGCAAAAGTTCTTTCTTGGCTGATAGATTTTGCTTCCCGGCTGGTAGCAATGGGCCGGTTGTCCAACCCCTTGGCTCGCCGGACAAGATCCCGGCCAATTTTGCCAAACATTTCAACCAATTCAGCCTCCGGCCATCGAGCGATGTCGCCGATCGTCAGGATGCCTAGCGGAGCCATCCGTGCCGCGGTCTTCGGCCCCACACCCCACAGCGCTTCTACAGGGAGCGGGGCGAGAAATTTAGCTTCTTCGCCGGATGGCACCACCAATATGGCATTGGGCGGGCCGTCGCCTCGGTACGCAGCTTTACCAACGTCGGTGGCAATTTTGGCAACCAGTTTGTTTGACGCCACGCCCAGCGAACAAGGCAATCCAAGTTTCTCCCGAATAGCGTTCTGAATTTTCCGCCCTGTGGTTTCTGGCGGCTCTGGAATATCGCTAACATCCAAGAAGGCCTCATCAATGGATAACTGCTCGACCAAAGGGGTGATCGTACGCAAATAATCCATGACCTTTTGGGAAGCTTCACTGTAAGCTTTACGGTGTTGTTGCGAGATGATGATCAACTCTGGACAGAGGCTTATAGCCCTGGCGGTCGGCATAGCGGATCGAACCCCAAACCGTCTGGCTGCGTACGAACAAGATGACACAACCCCGCGCTGGTCTGGTCGCCCTCCAACTGCAAAAGGTTTGCCGCGCAACGATGGATCACGCTGCTCTTCCACCGCGCAGTAGAAAGCGTCTAAGTCCAGGTGAATGATTTTTCGGGCTGGCATGGTGAATCACCGGTTGGCTGAATCTATTTTCCCCAATTGTAGTCCATTGATTGGAAAAATCAAAGAGTTTGTTTGTACTGGATATTCCGGTTATGCAGTGACAGTTTTGGCATCATCACGCTTCCGGGCATAATATCTTCGAGCCTTCGCCCGGTTCCCGCAATCCCCCATGTCGCACCATCTCCGGCTTCGATTCCGGCTGTTGTCAAAAAATAACCACGCACAACCTTCTCCATCGCAGACGCCGACCCTGCCTAATTCCTCGGAGGTGAGAAGATCGGTTATGGATTTCAGAACCGGCCATAAAATTTGATCGAGCGCTTCTCCATTAGCAGACCATCCCCAATCGAAGCCCCCATTTTTGTGACCGATGCGTGCATTTGGCATTATCTGAGATAATTCTGTGTTCAACACCGCCAAGTCGGACGCGGATGGTTCTCGCTCCCGTACAATCGAAACCACGATCCGGTAAAAAGTTTCCCGCATGGCTATTGTTCGAATTAGAGTCTTTGATCCTCTCTCAGGAAAACGTTCAGCCAGGGCGAGATAATGTCGAACTTCCTTCGTTTCCAGAAGCCCCTTTTTTTGGCACCATTCAACAATAGCCGAATATGTGTCGAGACGGTCGGTGGGATTTTCCCTGGCGCGCCATTCTAACGTGTTGGCAAAATCGAGACATAACCGCCCGAACGATAACGCCAAATTTGAATTAGTGATTATTTTTTCCATAGCTATGCCTTTAGAAACGATATATCTAACTCGCAATTACGCCTTCAATGGTTATATTATACTATGCCTAAAGAGTGCATGCAATTATTTTGGCAAAGATATTTGTTAACGTGTGGAACACCGAACTAGGTAAGTAATCCGGTGTTCCGATTTTTTTAAGTTGAGCTATTCTTATCTTTTACAGTTCGTCATTCAGGTCAAGCTGGGCTGCCATCCATTTAATGCGATCATTTTGAGCGAGATCATTGAGTTCGTGTCCAACATCATACCAGGTCATGGATTTGGGTTCACTGGCTGCATCAAATTGCTCTTGAGCGATTTCTTCCGAATAATAAATGTCTTGGCTGCCAAACTGGAAGAAGATAGTCGCTGGAGCAATATGACCGAAGTAGTTGATGGGTTCAACCGGATTCAGATATTCTCTGTATTCTTCTTTGTATTCGATATCTCGTGAACTCATCCAATAAGGCAGGAACCAATTGCTGAAACGGCTGGTCCCCGCCATGAAAATACAAGCCTTGAGGCGGTGGTCAATCCCCGCCATGACAGCCCCATACATCGCCCCAAAGTCATGGCCTACGAAACCTATTCTTTCCGAGTCAACATCTGGACGGGCTGTTAGAAGGTCAATCGAGCGCATGAGGTTGATCACTTGCTTGACAATCCGCAAGCGATCCGTCTCATAATCGATTGGGTCATATAGCCAGGGAAGTTTTCCCTGTATCAACAACGATACCGTGCCTTGTTTTGCTAACGCGACGGCCTCGTCTATAAATTGGGAGCGATTGTTGGTTGCGGCTTGAGTTTCATACCAGTGGAAGAAGATTATTCCGGCGAATGGTCCTTCGCCTGGCGGTACGATTAGGAAAGCGGAAACTTTCCCGCCGGTCGGACTGCCGAAAACAATATCCTTGACGGCGACTCCGTCCATTGTCCTTTCACTGCGCTTTTCAATATTGAGTGGATCGTTTGGATCGTATTCAAAAAGTGTCAACCAATCGTCATAGTTGGATGTGATAGGGAGAGTTGGAATAGTCATAGCAGGTATCCTTGGGAGTGGAATTTTTGATATGAAACGGGATTGCAAGGCAATATCATGCGGCAAAAAAATAACCGGCAAACAACTGCATACTGGTTATATTATACGTCTTGATATATAACCTGTCAAGGCCCTAAAGGCGGTTAGACTATTTGTGTTGAGATAAACCCTATCAATTGGTCAGGCGTTTTTTAGTGAGTACAAATATGCATTCCCACGTTTTTCATTCACTTCAAGGGCGTCCATCTTGCGTAAGCAATAGGTCATCTTTTGAGCGAGGTTCAATCGGATACCGAGAGCTTTCGAAAGTTCTTTGTTGGTGAATTTGAACGGAAGCGAATTGGGTAGGAGAGGGAGGAGGTCTTCTGGAGAATGGAATTCAACCTGATCTACAATTCCGACTAACCGCCGATCATAAATGCTCCATCCTTTGCGACGCCAACTACCGCGGCCGTCATTCCGGAGGATTTCCTCCTCTTGGGTGAGTAGTACCTCTATGGAGAAATTTGGATGGGTCAGCAGATCTGGAATTCTCACCATCTCGGCAAAGAGATGTTCGAGTCGGCCTCGCTTGGGGGATTTGCGCTTGCTAATTAACCGCCCATCTCTTTCTTGACGAAGTATCCATTTCGTTTGCGGGATGGGATGCACGAGACGGACGAGGTGATCCTCGACCAGCTTGCGCAGCTTGCGTTTGATAGCTGAGAAATTCCTGGTTTGAATTTCGATGTGGAGATCCCCTCGAACGATATCGATCACAAACCCATCCACTTTTTCCTCTAAGCGGTCTCCCGGCCGCGCGTACCAGTCCTTAATCGCCGCATGAAGCGAATGTTCTTTGAGAGTTCCAATGCCGGTCACGGTTAGTCTTTTTGCCCCGCATGCTTTATCGTGATCAAGTCATAATAATTGACCATCATTTCCCATTTGCTTTTCTTGAACATCTGGCTTGGCTTGAAAACTTGAAACTTGGGGATCGCGCCTTTTTCTGAATAGAATCGCCATCCCTGATCCCAGGCTGACAGTCTGAAGGTCGCCTCCGTTTCGCCCTGATTATTCCACAGGATGAGCAAATCATCCGCCCCAGCCGCCGTGATCTGATGGACGCCCACCCCTTTACTGATTTCGATCAATGCCCTTATCTGCGAATCGCTCATATTTACCGAGAAGTCAGCCAGCAAATTGACGTTCTGAATTATACCCGGCAGCCAACCGTCAATTGCATGCTTGGTCAGGGTTTCTAGCCTGAAGGCCCGCAACATTTTTCTCCATTTCTCCTCCTTGCGATCTCTCATCGATAAGAGCGTATCGGAGTCGGTTGATAGTGTCAAAACTAGATGCTCATCATTTCCCAGGGAAACCCCCTCGATACGAACCGTTTCGTTTTGCATATCATAAACGTGCGTGATGGGGCGCTCTTTGCCATTGATGACCAGTGAGACAGATTCAGGTTGTTTGATCCCACGAATTACCATGCTGTAGTCTCTTTGAGCAGAAACACAACCGGCGTCTCCTTCGGCTGGTTCAATTTCAAAGATCAACTGATTTTCTCGCCAATTCTGAGAGAATTGCGTGAGGCAATACTCTTTATGCGCATAGCCAATATCCCCTCCATCATCTTCACACATTAAAAAACTACTCTTAGAACCAACAAAAACAATAATTTCAAAGTCACCTGTATTCTCCACGCCTCCCCAAGCAACTTTGGACCCTAGAGGGATAATTGCTCCTGCCTTCGCAAATAGGGGGATTTCCTCAAGTTCACCATAAACCACATGCCAATTGTCACCGGAAAAATACTCCCCAGTAAAGAAATCATACCAATCTCCCTCAGGAAGCCAGACCACTTGGCGGCTAAGGCGGGTATCGGGATCCATTGGATTGAAGAATGGAGCGGCGATTAATTCACTGCCGAAGTAATATTGGTTAGGGCAATGGTAAGCTTCTTCATTCTCTGCATGGTGATAATACATCGGTAAAATCAACGGGACGCTCTCGATGTGATTCCGCCAAGACATCGTATACAAATAGGGGATTAGGGCATGCCGTAATTGCATGGCATCTCTCACCAAGTTTAGTGTTTCGGCGTCAAACCCCCAGGGACGTCGTTCGTGATAGGAGACGTTCGTGCTGTGCAATCGAAAGATTGGGCTGAAAACGCCATACTGCACCCAGCGTACATACAACTCAGGTTCCTCAACACCGCTCATATGCCCGCCGATGTCGTGGCTCCACCACCCATACCCTACATTTGAAGCCGTCGCAGTGAAATAAGGTTGAAAAGCTAACGACTCCCAACTTACAAGTGCGTCACCCGAGAAACCGATTGGATATCGGTGGTTCCCCAAGCCGCCCCATCGAGAGAAAATGAAGGAGCGTTTGTTCCCCTCCCGGCCCAGATCATAGAAATGTAAATGATTGAGCCACCAAAGAGGATCCAACCCAGGCAGTCCAGATTGATTACCTTGCTGCCAATCAATCCACCAAAAATCTACTCCGGAATCCTCAAGTGGATGATGAAGTATTTCAAGATACGCCTTCGCAAATTTAGGATCGGTGAGATTGAAAGGAATCGGCTCGTCATTCGCGGGGTCAACCTCCATGAAGTTGGCGAAATCAATGTATGCATCTTCATGGGGGTAAATACCTTCAGCCGGGTGCAGGTTGAGAGCAGTCTTCAAGCCCCTTTCATGCAGCCAGGCGATGAACGCTTCCGGTTCGGGAAACAATTCACGGTTCCAGGTGTAGCCCGTCCAGCCGCTTGACTGGTTGCCCGTGTCAGTGATATGCCAATCCATATCCACGATGCACACGGACAAAGGAATCTCGTGTTTTTCGAATTCCAACATCAGGTTGGTCAATTCTTCTTGCGTATAAGCCCAATACCGGCTCCACCAATTCCCCAGCGCCCACCTCGGCAAGAGTGGCGTCTTCCCCGCAACCTCGCCATAATCTCTAAGACACCCCAAATAATCGTGGCCGTACCCAAAGAAATAGAGGTCTTTGTTTATAGGAGACTCTCTTTCCTTCAACCAACCAGCCTGGTCAAAGATCAACGTAGACGAATCATCAACCAAAGCCC
>CBDUUP010000136.1:0-10331 GCA_965370435.1 uncultured Anaerolineales bacterium
CCCCCAATCATCTTGTTACCCAATCCCTAATCACCTTCATTCCCTCCCATCCTCCCCCACACATACTTCACATTCACCTCCCACCGCCCCATAGACCCCATCAGCCATTCGTCAAACGGCGCCGGGAGCGCGGCCCCCAGAGCCTCCTCCAAGGTCCCGCCGCCCTCCACCACCTCGGCCATCAGCTTCTCGAACACGTCGAAGTAATCCAACATCAAGGCGATGTCAGTCTTGCCGCCCACCGGCCCGTGCCCCGGAACAAAAACCTCATAAGGCCAATCTTGCAGCTCTCTCAGCTTGGACCGCCAATTACCCAGATCGCTGCCCCGCATGTAGGGCAGCATCTGGAAGAAGCCGATGTCGCCGATGAAGGCGATCCCGTCCTCCGGCAAGGTGAGGGTCACGTCGCCCTCCGAGTGGACGGTCCCATGGGAGATCAACTCGGCCCGCCGGTGGGAGCCGTCAAAAGTGATCTGGCCCACAAAGGTCTGGTCGGTATAGCGGGGTTCAAAGTTGGGCAGGGTGGTGGAGGCGTGGTGCAGCCGGAGGATGGATTTCTCCAACCCGGCCCGCACGCGGGGGTCATCATCTGTTTTGAGCTGCTCCTCCATCTCGCCGATATAAGTTTCTAATTCGGAGGGGTTATCCTTCAACGCCAGGGCGTTCTTGGCCGACCCAGGCATGGCCCGGCGGGTCGCCTCGCTGGCGATCATGGTGGTCTGGAGGTCAAACGCTTGTGCGCCGTGCCAGTGATCCCCGTGTGGGTGGCTGATGATCAACCAATCCGCCCGGTGGGAGATCAGCGTCTCGCCAGCGGAACGCAGGTCTAGAGCCGCCGGTGTGGTGTCGAAGGCGTCGAATACCAGGTTGCGGTTGCCGAGGTCGATGATCCCGGCGTTGCTGTACGCGCCGCCGCCGGGTTTATGGATGGCGGCGAAAACCCCTTTGGCGAGTTCTTGCAGGTCAAAATGTCTGGATTGCGGTAAGGTCGTCATAAAGTAGTCCTCTTCTCTTCATTTCCTGGGCAGCAGTAAGTATACCGCGAATGCCATCACCACGAGTCCCAAGATACGCTGTCCACTCAACGGGATCGGCTCGGCTCCTCCCCAGCCGGTGGCATCCACAATGGTTGACACCAGCAACTGTCCCAGGATAAGGGCCGCGATACCGGCGGTGACTCCGGTGCGCTGGATGGAAAACGACACCCCCATGATGATGACCACTCCCAACGCCCCGCCCAGGATGAGCATACTCAAAGCCCTCCCCGGAACCTGCCAGGCTTCAGCCCCCTGGCTCACCCGCAAGATGAGCAGCAATACTCCTGCGATGGCGCCCCCCATCAAATTCATGAACAGGCCCGTAGGCACCGGCCCAATCATCTCCCCTATCCTGCCGCTCAGCGTAGCCTGAGTTCCGATGAAAATACCGGTGACCACCGCGCCGAAAATGCCGATATAAAGTGGGTTCATGCTGAGTCTCCTAAACATCTTGTATCGCACGCCATACGCGTTCAGGGGTGGCCGGGATGTCGCTCAAGTCCGCTCCGCAGGCGTGCTTGATGGCGTTCGCCACCGCCGGAGCCACCCCGTCCATCGGTATCTCCGCCACCGCCTTCACCCCAAAAGGATGGGTCGGCTCGAAGGTCTCCACGAAGATGGTCTCCAGTTCGGGCATCTCGTGGGCGTTGAAGATGTGGTAATCCCGCAGGTCTCGCTCCCGGATGCGGCCCTCCGCGTCATAGAGCATTTCCTCGCAAACCGCGTAGCCCAAGGCCTGCGCCATGCCCCCCTCGATCTGCCCGGAGGCGGTGAGCGGGTTGACGATCACCCCCGAATCCACCGCCATGACCAGCTTCTCGACAGTCACACCGCCAGTCTCCACGTCCACTGTCACCTCGGCGAACTGGGCCGCAAAGGGCGGCGGCGCGACCGGCGACATATAGGATCCCACCGCCATGATCTGCTCCTGGTCTTCCTGGTGCAGCGAGTGGAGAGCCATCTCCGCCATCGTGACCGAACGCCCGTCCGGGGCCGTCGCCTTCCGGTCGGAAAATACGATCTCGGAGGGCTGAACCGCTACCTCCCCATCCTTATTGAGCATCTTGGCGGCCCGCTTGGAGAGCTGCTCAGCCACCGCCTGAGCCGCCTTCACCACCGCCCCACCGGAGACGTAGGTGGTGGAGGAAGCATACGCCCCCACGTCAAAGGGCGTGAAATCGGTGTCCGATGAGTAGACGATGATGTCATCCAACGCCACCCCCAACACCTCCGCCGCCATCTGGGCCAGCACGGTATCGGAGCCGGTGCCCAGATCAGTAGCGCCCACCAGCAAATTGAAAGAGCCATCGTCGTTCAGCTTGAGGCTGGCCCCGCCCATATCCAGATAGGGGATGGCAGTGCCCTGCATCACCAGCGCGACGCCCACCCCCCGCCGCAGCCAGGGCTTTCCGACGACCTCCTGCCATGCCGGGTCCCCATACTTCTGGTCCCAGCCGATTGCGGCTCGCCCCTGAATGACGCATTCCTCCAGGCCGCAGGTCTCGATGGTCTCCGGGCTGGGTTCGCGTCCCTCGCTCCAGGCGGTGCTGAAGGGCTGCAATTCGCCCTCCCGGAGGGCGTTCTTCAATCTAAAGTCAATCGGGTCGAAGCCCATCTCCTGGGCGATCCGCTCCATGTGCCGCTCCACCGCCCAGAATCCCTGCGGCACCCCATACCCCCGGTAAGCCCCCGCTGGAGAATGGTTAGTGTAAACTACATCTGCGTAAAACCGGATGTTAGGCTTCTCCCGGTACACCCCATCTCCCACGTAGAGCGCCATGGACTTGTGCCCGGTGTTGCCCGTCACCGTCAGGGCATGGCAGCCATAGGCGCCGGTGTCGGTCAGGCAGTACATCTCATTGGCGGTGAGGGTGCCGTCCGCCTTGACGCCGGTCTTCATCTTGATCTTCATCGGATGGCGGGCGCGAGCCGCGATGAACTCCTCCTCCCGCGTATATTCGAAGATCACCGGACGCCCGGTGGCTATGGTCAGGTGGGCGGCCACGTCCTCGATCATCACTTCCTGCTTGCTGCCAAACCCGCCCCCGATCCGGGGTTTGATGACCCGGATGCGCTTCACCGGCAGTTCCAACACCGGAGCCAAGATACGCCGGGCGTGGAAGGGTACTTGCGTGCTGGTGCGGATCACCAACCGGTCGTCCTCGTCCCAATAGGTGACTACCACGTGCGGCTCGATGTGGGCTTGATGCACCTTGGGGACCTCATACTCGTGCTCGAAGACCCGGTCGGCCTCGGCGAAGCCCGCCTCCACGTCGCCAATGTCAATCCGTATCTCCGCCGCCAGGTTGCGGCTGGGGTCCGAGTCGGCGAAGTCCACGTATTCCTCGTAATCATGCAGCCGAGGCGCGCCGGGCTCCATCGCCTCCTCGGTGTCGAAGAGCGCGGGGAGTTCCTCATATTCAACCTCGATCAGTTTCAACGCCTGCTCGGCGATCTCATCCGTCTCGGCGGCCACGAAAGCCACCCGGTCCCCCACGTAGCGTACCACCTTATCCAGAGAGAACATATCCAACGGCCCCGGGATGGGGTGCGACTGCCCGGCGGTGGAATAAACCACCCGGGGCAAATCTTTATGGGTCAGCGCCGCGGCCACTCCGTCAAGAGCCTCAGCCTTGCTTACGTCAATGTGCTTGATGCGGGCGTGCGCCACCGGGCTGAACAACACCTTGGCGAACAGCATATCCCGCCGCTCAAAGTCAGCGGTGAAAGCCGGTTTCCCCAGCGCCAGCTTGACCGCGTCCACCTTGGGGTCCGGCTTCCCCACCCGGGAGAGTTTCTCCACCTCCGGGGTCATCAATATCTTGGGATGCACCCGTACCTCGGTCGCCACGACCACATTGCCCTCCAATCCGACGGCAGGGGGTTCGGCTGGCGACGGGGTGAACAATGCAGGATCGGTATACCAGGCCCCCTCCTCCCCGTCCACCTCCCCTCGCAGCACAGCCGCGGCGTGCAGCACAGCCTGCACCGGCTTGAGATACCCCGTGCAGCGGCACAACACCCCCGAAAGCGCGTCCCGCACTTCTACCTCAGTAGGGCGGGGATTGCGCGCCAACAACTCTTTGGCCGCCAGAATCATCGCCGGAGTGCAGAACCCACACTGAATAGCCCCGCTCTCCACAAAAGCTTGCTGGATGGCGTGTAATCCCTCGGTGGACTTCCATCCCTGCTCCGGGTGCTCGCCGAGGGCTTCAATGGTCTCAATTTTATGCCCCTCCGCCTGGACGGCCAGGGTCACACACGAATTGACCGGCTTTCCATCCAGAAGCACCGCGCAGGCCCCGCACTCCCCGCTCTCGCACCCATGCTTGACCCCGAAGTATCCTTCCCCCCGCAGCACATTGAGCAGTTTATCCCCAGGGGCTACCTCAATTTCTTTGGCAATACCGTTAATTTCCAGTTTGATTATCATAAATTCATCTCGCTTTCTAGCCTTATAGTAGGGCGGGTCTGAGACCCGCCCTACAAGGACCTAATAAAACCTTCTCTACCTCCAAGAACCCCTCCCTCTCCCCATTGGCCGCCTCAATCACTTCCTCCAAACCCACCACCAACCCCTCCTCCTCTGCGTTGATATGTTTGTAAGGTATCCTCATTCCGAAAGCAGCGCTTGAAAACTTCTATCCATAATGAGAAAACAGAACCGGTAAATTATGCAAAAAAACCAGCGTCATTAATACTACCACTACTCGGAATATTAACCTATTCTTGTTTTCGAGCCAGCGCAGAAATTCGCCCGCCAGCAAAGCGATAAAGGGGAAGATTTGCAGCATATAGGTAGCCTTGATGGTATCGCCATTCTCAGGGCGTGGGTAGCTGACCAGGAACCACAAATACCCTCCCAATGAAACCAGCACGATGATGAGAAACAAAGTGAATGCCAAATCCTTATCCCCTCCCCGCATTGCGTTTCGCCGGAGGGTTCGCACAAAATAAACCCCGCCCAAACCCATCCCCAACAAATACACCGCGCTCGGAATCGTCGACGCCAGATTCACCCGGCCCAAATATCTTTTAATACTCTGCCGGTTGGATTCATCCAATTTGAATCCCTCTCCCGGGATCTGCCCGGTCACGGTGAAGTAATTCCAATAATCCCCCCAGGTCTCCGAGTAAAATACCGGCAGCATCCTGTTCCGAAACGATAAGCGCAGAGGGAGGGTGAAGAGTTTCTTCAACCCCAGGTCGAAGTAAAATTCCGCGGGCTGGTTGGAGAAGGAAAATCCTTGTCCTTCTCGGTTAAATTCCGTCACCGAGTCATACCTGACCAAGAGAGAAATATAAAACCATCCCCCCACCAGAAAGGCAATGCCCAAACTCAAGAACAACGCCTTGCCAATGGGCAAAGCCTCTCGCCTCCAGCGCGCCAGCGCTAAGCCCAAGAATAAACCCATCGCCAGCAATACCAGAAAACCCCATTGACGGCTCAAGATCATCAATCCCATTGAAACGCCCAGAACCACAACCTTGACCCTGCCAATATCTCCCTCTGGCAACACAATTCCCAGAAATTGGTGAACGGCCAATACGGTCAAAAACGCCAGCAGCGGCTCGCCTCGCACGAAGGCAAAGCTCTTATAATAAACCGGCAGCATCCCCAATAACGCCAGCGAAGCGACCTTGAACTTGACCTTGCCCGGATGAACGACCTCGCAAATTTTTAGCAGATAAAAGGTCAATCCCAGCGAATAAATGACATTCAATAGCTGCGCTAACTTGCCTGCGATCAGCGTACAGGGCGAGAGCACACCGGATATTTTTTTGGATACATTGAAGAGGTCGCCGAGATTGAGGGTCGCGCACGGACGAGCCATAAGACGCTGGGCTGCGGCAGGCAAGACATAGGGCAGGGGCGGGGAAAAAGATTCAGCCGTATCCTCCGGCGCGGGCAGCTTGAACTTCGATATAGTCCATATGTATTTCAAATGCTCCACCGAATCATAGCCCACCTGAGGGGGGTGGATAACGGCGTTGATCAGGACAATGCTGTTGACCACCAAGAAGATCATTAGCAGCGGTATATAAACCTTATCCCGGTGAATGAACGGCGCAGCGATAGTTTCCTTGATTTTACTCAGCATATAATAAAAAGACCCAAATTACGAACATTCACCGCAGAGACGCTGAGAGCGCAGAGATTCGCAGAGTTTTTTTAATTTTTTTTTCTCTGTGGACTCTGTGTCTCTGTGGTGAAAAAAAACTGTCAACAACCTCTTATTCAACATTCACTTCCTGCAAAGCGCGCCCTGCCAACGTTGCGGCGGCCTCCAGCCGGTATTCGGCGCTGGCCCATTGATCTCCCGCCTCCCGCGCCGCGCTGCGCACCGCAGTTTCAAGCCCCTCCGCGTCCGGGCCGTCCAACGCCAATCTGGGCGCGTCCCCGAAGCCGCCCACCACCGCCCTCGTCCTCCCCGAGGGCCACTGCGCCAATGCCACACACACAATAGGCAGATCCGCCGGAGAACGGGCCACGTAATGAAATGCTAGCTTCACCTTCAACGGCAGCTTGACCTTTGTGATGAGCCGCCCTTTTAGCATTTCCTCACGCAGGGGAAGTATATTCCCGACCGTCACGCTCTCCTCACCGGGCAGCAGAGTCAGCGAGGCGTCCAACGCCATCATCGCAGCCGCAAAAGGCGAGCGGCCGTCCGCCGTCACCAGCGTACCCGCCACCGTCGCCGCATGGCGCAGGTTGTAGGTAGCCTCCAGGCGGACGGCTTGCTCCAACGCTGGATGCAAGCCGGGGGTGTTGAGCATGGTTTGCAGCGTGACCGTCGCCCCCAGAGTCATTGTGCTTCCGCGGGTCTTCACTTCATCCAGGCCCAGGTCTTGCAAGTCCACCACCGCAACCGGAGGGTGGCCGGGCGCGTTGAGCGCCGTGCCGCCTCCCAGCGGCACAGTGACCGGCTCCTCCCGAGCCAGCAAAGCCAGGGCTTCCTCGATCTCTTTAGGACGATGATATTCTCGGTTCATACAGTTTCCTCTTCATCAGGATACACCCGCCAGCCCACCAGCCTCCCCTCTCCGGTGGGGTCATCCTCCTCCGGTATATCCATCAACCAACCTTCCGCCTCGGCCAGCAGCCTGCCTTCCGGGCCATAAAGTTGCGCCGCCACTTTTGAAATCTTGTGGCTGTATCTTCCGGCTTGGCCGGTCAGGCGCAGAGGCTGTCCGGTGGGCACGGGATGGTGAAAGTTCAGGTCCATTTCCACGGTATACATGAAATGCTCCGTGTCAGCGATGAGAGCCGTGCGGGTCATCACCTCATCCAGCATGGCGGTGACCACGCCTTTGTGGGCGAAGCCCGGGAATCCCTGGTAGCGGTCGGGGATGGTGTACTTGGCTTCCAATTCCTCCGGCCCCAGGTTGTAAAAGGCCATCTTCAACCCAACCGGGTTCTCTAACCCGCAGATGAAACAATCCCGGCTGTTGGGCTGCTTACTCATCCACTGCTCCGCAACGAAGTCATGTACGGCCTTCTTCTAGAGTCTACGCCTCATCTTCCTCTTCCGGGTACACCTTCCAACCCAGCGCCTCCAGGTTGCCGTCTTCCAGAACCTCAGGGGGCAGCTTAATCAGCAGCCCCTCGGCCTCCACCAGCAGTTCCCCCTCCGGGCCGTACAACTCCGCCTTGGATTGAGCCACCCGATTGCGGTCTTTGATGATCTTCCCCACCATCCGCAAAGGCTTTCCGGTGGGCACCGGCTTGCGGTAGCGAGCCGTCATCCGTCCGGTGTACATGAAGCGGTTGGGATCATCGATCATGAACACCCGGCCCAACACCTCGTCGAGCATGGAAGCCAGGATGCCGCCATGCACTACGCCCGGATACCCCTGGAATCGGTCCGGCACCGTATACTTGACCTCCACTTCATCCGGTCCAGTCGCATAGAAGTGTAATTTCAAGCCAAATGGATTTTCAAGCCCGCAAACGAAGCAATCTTTTGAATTAGGCAATTTTGTCATGGGATATTAGAGTCCTAGTTGTCTAAGTGGTTTTAGTGGTCGGAGTGGTCTGACTAAACCGCAAATGTGTCGACTAACAATTTCACATCCCCACCTACGGGATAAAGGATGGGGCAAGTCGCGCCGTGGTTGATGTATTCTTGCACTTTGACTTTTGCCTCATCCGGCGTGCCGGAGGCCGTTATGCGATAAATTAAATCTTCGGGCACCAGATGCTTGGCCTGCTGAATTTGCTCGTGGGTGGCTGGCCAGCCCAAGATAGCCTGGATATCATCCACCACCTCCTGCGAGACCCCCGAGGCCTTGGCGATGTGGGGTTGCTGGGCCAGGTATTGAGTCAGCAGCTCGCGGGTGGTGTCAATCGCTCGGTCGTGGTCGTCGTCCACCGAACACACGATCAACTGAGGGCGGTCCACGTCGTCCAGCGTGCGCCCGGCCTTCTTGGCCCCCTTCTCAAGCAATTCCAACGCTCTATCGTTGTACTCCGGCGGCACGCAATAATTGAGCACCACCCCGTCAGCGATCTCCCCGGTCAGTTCCATCATCTTAGGCCCGGTCGCCCCGATCATAATGGGCACCTCCCGCGGCTCACGTCGTCCATGCACCACGTCCAGCTCGATGCCCTCCACCTGCACGAACTCGCCCTGGAAAGTCACCCGCTCCATGTTCAACAACCGGCGCAGTATCGTCACCGTCTCCCGCATGGCGGTGAGCGGCTTGCGCCGGCTGATGCCGACGTTGGCGGCCAGCGGATCCCACCAGGCCCCAATGCCGCAGATGATCCGCCCCGGCGCCAGGTCATCCAGGGTCAGATAAGTCGCCGCCATCAAGCCGATATTGCGGGTCCAGTTGTTGGTTACCCCAGAGCCGACCTGGATCCGCTCCGTGACCGCCGCATAAGCCGCCATAGGCACAATCGCGTCCCGCACCAGCCTCGACTCCGCCTGCCACACCGCCTCAAAGCCCTTCTCCTCCGCATAACGGACGTAATCCAGCCCCTCCCGCAGGTCGTGGGCATCCTGCAAATATAAAGCCACTCGGTCAATCATCGCACACCTCCAGTTTGGTGGGGTAATGATAACCGATTCTGTCTATTTTGTTGATTCTAATGTGGGGATTCCCCAGATCTGAATATCCTGATAAACACTCACCATAAGCACATCGTTTTGGGGTGAGATTGAGATGGTGTCCATTAAGTTTTCTATAAATACGATACTGCCGTCAGCGCTTGTGGAATGCACACCAGTAAGGTTAATTTTCTGGGTGTCGAACACAGCCAGTTTCTTACCATCAGACACCCGCCATACCCAGACCTCGGATCCCATACCTATGGCAGCCAGCGAGCCATCCAATGATAAATCTATCGGCATCATCCAAGTATCTGCGTTGTACGGGAGCGCGGCCGCCTGAATGACCTCCTCGTTTCGCCACAACCAGATAGTATTATCATCCAGAATCACAATGCCGACCGGCTCGTTATCCGGCGTGAGAGAAACCTCCCCAAGATGGATATCTTCTCCCAATAAAACGGTCAAATCCCAGGTATCAACCACTGATACGTTGGATAAATCCCAACGGGTGAGAACACCCTCCCACGACCAGGCGATCACCTCGGTCCCATCCGGCGAGAAGGTAGCCCCTCGAATCGTCTCCTCGTGTCCAATTAAAGTGGATAGCTTGCTCCCATCTGCAGCGTCCCAAACAATTAATTCATTATCCATTGCCGTCGCCATCACCGACCCATCCGGCGAAATTTCGGGAAAGCGTCCATCAAGGCGATAAAGAAATTGTCCTTGCGTAAGAGAATATACTTCCACACCACCTCTACCGTAATCGTATTCAATAGCTAGAAGGTTACTATTAGGATGAGATACGAGGTCTCCATAACCGCTCCTGCCCAGAAGAATAACCTGATTCACCGGAATCCCATCCTGGGTTTGCCAGAACCAAACCGAACTATCAGATCCAAATCCCCTCTCGTATGCGCCGAACAACGCGCCATCTGTGGAATACGCCACGTAACGGTGAAAACCAAACGGCCCTGCTCTTAGATATCCCAGGCACCCACTGCGCTGGAAGGCAACGTCAATCCATCCACACGATCTGATTTGGGAAAAGAAACTAAAAGCCAGTATCCCCGCAATAAGGATACCAACCGTCGCCCACGTCGCTTTGAGCAAGCGTTTCATACAAGTGGATTGTTCAGCAATCATTTCTGATGACGAGAGGCCCTCTACCCCAATTTGATTGTACATCAAGGTCATCAGCGTGCCGGAGATGACCGTAGGGATAAAGCCAACAATCAAC